>JAWVEV010000153.1:0-15733 GCA_033856535.1 Miltoncostaeaceae bacterium
CGAACCCGATCAGCGCGCAGACCCGGTCCACCGCGGCGGCGTCCACGGCCGTCCCGGTCGGGAGGCAGAGGACGCGCCCGAGGAGCCGCTCGGTCACCGGCAGGCGCTCGCCCGCATCGGGCCACAACGAGCGGTAGGGCTCCATGCGGTGGCAGCCCGGGAAGAAGTACCGCCGGGCGAGGACGTTCTCCGCGGTGAGCAGGTCGCAGAGCGCGTCGCGCGACAGCCCGGCGGACGCCCGGTCCACCTCGATCACGACGTAGTGGTCGTTGGTCTCGCCGGCCGCCGGCGCCGCGCGCAGCCGCACGCCGGGGACCGCCTCCAGGCCCCGCCGGTAGGCCGCCATGTTCCGGGCGTTCGCCTCCAGGAACCGGGGCAGCTCCTCCAGCGAGGCGAGCCCCATGGCGGCGTGCGCCTCGGACATCTTGCCGTTGATGCCCGCCGAGACGACCTCGTCGGGGCCGGCGAAGCCGAAGTTGCGCATGAGCGCCAGCCGCTCGGCCAACCCGTCGTCGTCGGTCGTCACCGCGCCGCCCTCGAACGCGTTCAGGACCTTGGTGGCGTGGAAGCTCAGCGCCTCCGCCTCGCCGAAGCCGCCGGCCGGCCGGCCGCCCCGGCTCGACGCGACCGCGTGCGCCGCGTCGAAGGCGAGGCGCAGCCCGCGGGGGCGGGTGACGGCCTCGAGGCCCTCGACGTCGCAGACGTGGCCCCACAGGTGGACGCCGAGCACGCCGCTGGTGTCCGGCCGGATGGCCGCCGCGACGCGCTCCGGGTCGAGCATCCAGGTCTCCGGGTCGACGTCGCAGAAGACCGGCGTGACGCCCTGCCAGAGCAGCGCGTGCGCGGTGGCGACGAAGGTCAGCGCGGGCACGACGACGCTGCCGGTGAGCCCGAGCGCCCGGATCATGAGCATCAGGCCCAGCGTGCCGCTGGAGGTCGTCACGGCGTGGCGCACCCCGTGCGCCTCGCGCAGCCGCGCCTCGAAGGCCTGGACCAGCGGCCCGTCGTTGGTCAGCCAGCGCCGCTCGAGCGCGCCGGCGATCAACGCGGTGACCCGCGCCGGGTCGGGGACGTTCGGCGCCCCGACGTGCGCCGGCCGCGTGAGCAGCGGCGGACCGCCGAACAGGGCGAGGTCCCCGACGGCCGCCTTCGCGGGTCCCCTCATGGCGCCGCCGGTCGCGTCACACCCGGTATCCGAACGCCCGCAAAGCGTCGCCGAACACGGTTTCGGACAGCCGCTGCAGCTCGGCCGGCAGATCGACCTTCCAGCGCCCGACCGATGCCTCCGGACCGCCGCTGGTCTGATGCTCGATCTGCCGCTCGCGCGCGCCCTGGGCCGCGCGCTCGAGCACGGTGGCGATGGTCGCGTCGTCGTTGGCCACCCCGAGGTGGCCGAACGTGGCGGCGAGCGTCTCGCGCGGCTCGAGGACCAGGTCCTCGTAGCGGACGACGGCGGCCTGGTCCCCCGCCTCGTCCCGCTGCCAGACGAGCCCGCGCACCGGGACGGCGAGCCGCCGGATGAAGTCCTCGTCGCTCTCCGCCTCGTGGTGGTCGAAGAGCGCCTTTCGCTGCTTCCTGCTGAAGGCGAGCATCGAGCAGGCCATGTCCCGGAAGTCGCGGACGAGGATGAGGTGGCGCGGTCGCTCGTACAGCTGGGTGAGCAGGTCCCACGCGACGGCGCTCGTGCCGTAGAAGCGCTCGGCGAAGAGGTGGGCCTCGGGGCGCCCCTGGCCGGCCGCCGACCTCGCGTAGAACGCATCGATCCGCTCGACGATCGACACGGCCAGCTCGTCGAGGTTGTCGCCTCCGAGCCAGGTGCGGATCCCGGAGCCGTCCCCGTCGCTGAGGGGGAGCGGCGTGCGCCCCTCGCCGATCCACCAGCGCTCGTCGCTCACCTCGGCGAGGAGCATCTGCTGGTAGCTCTTCGGCTCCGAGAGGGTGCGCAGGATCTCCAGCCAGTAGCTGGCGACCCGCGGCTCGTAGGTGAACGGCTCGTGCGTGACGATCTCCGGGTGCGCGCCCAGGACGTGGTTGAACCACGTCGAGCCCGACCTGCCGAGGTTGTTGATCATGATCGGCTGGAAGCGCGCGCCATCGGCCCGCGCCAGGCCGCGCCGCCGAATGCGCAGACGGCCGATGGTGGCGCGGGTGCCGTCCGCGAGGACCGCCTCGACGACGAGCTCGGCATCGAGCGGAAGCGTCGCGAGGCCGAAGGCGAGCGTGAACCCGCACGGGCCGGCGCCGGCGGCCTCGGGGACCTCCGCCCGCACGTCGGCCCGGTCGATGCTCGGCACGGTCTCGGCCAGGATCCGGCCGGCGCGGCGGACCGCGACGGAGACGGCCGGAGCCCCCCCGCCGATCACCCAGCCCTGCAGCTCCAGGGCGTGGGCGTCGCCCGTCTGCCCGGCCGGCGGGCTGTCGATGAACGCTCCGGTGATCGCGGGGGGGAAGCCCTGGATCACCTCGAGCACCTCAACCCGCGACATGCCCGGCTCCGATCGACGCGGCCGGCTGGATCGACGTCTTCACTCAGAATCCCTTCTCGGTGACAACGGCGGCCGGCTCCCCGGCCTCCACGGCGTGATACGGCGGGAAGAACCCGCCCCGCCCGCCCGGATCCGCGCCGGCCAGCGCGCACAGCCGGCGGTGCTCCTCGACGCGGAAGACCTGTCGCAGCGACTCCAGCGGGAGCCTGCGGGCGCCGAAGCGGCGCTTGAACTCGGCCAGCGCGTCGCCCTCGCGCACGCCGCCGCCCAGGTTGATCACGGGGACGCCGGCCTCGCGCATGCGCTCGACGGCGTACCAGATCAGGGCGACCGAATGGTGCTCCCCGCCGGGGACCGAGACGTTGAAGACGAAGTCGCCGGCGTGGGGGGTGGCGGCGAAGAGCGAGGCCGCCTCCAGCCGGTCGCCGTCGCCGGCGCCGACGAGGAAGGCGCCGGGCATCGCGCAGAGCCGCTCGAGGCCGGCGGCGTCCATCCGGTAGGCCGGGCCGGCCTCCCGCCGGGCCATGAAGCCCGGGTACTCGCGCACCAGGAAGTCGGTCAGCGGCGCGCGGTCGGTGACCAGCCGCTCCCGAAGCGCCGGCCAGCCGCGCAGCTGGCGGCGGCGGTTGGTGGAGAGGCCGGCCCAGAGGCGCTCCTCGCCGACGGTGAGGTCGAGCGCGAAGACGCTGTTCCGGCGATGGCGCTCGGACGCCGGAAAGCTGGTGAGATCGCCCAGCAGCGGGTTCTGGGCGACGTAGGCGCAGACCCAGCCGCGCTCCTCGGCGAGGCCGCGCCAGCGGGCGGCCAGGTCCGGCACGCCCCCGGCCGTCGCGAACCCCGACATCCCATAGGGCGTCACCGCGTCCGGCTCGCCCGCGAAGCGCCGCTCCGCGATCGGGCAGAGCGCCCGTCCGCCCGGCGCGTCGATCGCGATCAGCTCGACCGCCCGCCCGGTGGCGGCGGCCATCGCCTCGCAGTACGCCCGCGTGTGCGCGATGCCGTGCGGCACGCCCCGCAGGGCGGCGTCCCAACCGGCGCCCGCGTCGAGCGCGATGGCGCGCGCGGGGCTAACGGCGGACACCGAGGTACAGGCCGCGGTCGAAGAGGCCCTCCGGGTCGTGACGGGCCTCGAGCCCGGCCGCCCGCAGGGCGCCGAGGTGCTCCTCGTGCGTGAAGAGCCCGAGCTCGTGGCGCTCCTCGAAGCGCTCCACGCCGGCCGGCGTGCCCACCATGTAGTGGATGTCGAGGACCGAGAGCAGGTCCTCCCGCCGGCTGGTGTACATCCAGGCGATCTTCAGGTCCGGCCGATCGACGTGGTTCGCCGTGATGGTGTCGGCCCAGAACGCCTCCGGCGTGAACCAGGGCTCCAGGAGCAGCAGGCCGCCGGGCCGCAGGTGCTCGGCCATCCGCGCCACCGCGCGCGCCATCGCCGGCGCGGTGCCCACGTAGGCGATCGCGCTGAAGAGGCAGGTGACCACGTCGAACGCACGGGGGAGGCGGAAGTCGGTCATGTCCGCCACGTGGACCGGGACGCCGGGCAGGCGCTCCCGCGCCCGGGCGACCATGCCCGGGTCCAGGTCGAGGCCCTCGACGTCGTAGCGCTCGCGCAGGTGCTCCAGGTGCCGGCCGGTGCCGCAGCCGACGTCGAGCAGCCGGCACGCGCCGGGCGCGTGCGCGGCGATCAGCTCCTCCACGCGGGCGCTCGCCGCCGCGTAGTCCTTCATGTCATAGAGGGCGTCGTAGTACGCCGTGGACCGGGTGAACACGCGGCTACCGTCCGCTCGGCGCCGGCTCGCGCAGGCGGATCTCGCCGAGGGGGACGAGCGAGCCGTCCTCGAGCTCCGCCGTGACGCGGACCTCCGGCTCCTCGGTCGGATCGAGGGAGAGCCACCCCCGGAACCCGGCCTCGGCGGCGCCCGGCCGCTCGGGGAAGGCCTCCGCGACGTCCGGGCGCGCGAGACCAAGGCTCGCCTCGCACGTCCGATCACCCGCCTGCAGGAGCACCCGCACCACCCGTCGCTCCCGGCCCAGCGCCCAGCCGGCGACCGAGACGCCGGCGCCGTCGACGGCCTCGGCGGGCCGGGGCAGATCGATGTGGCCGTCCGCACCGCCCTCGCCGGCCGTGCGGACGTCGGCGATGCGGACGGCCGACGCGCCGAGCGTCGGAAGCCGGCGGATCGTGCACGCGGCGTCGCGCCATGCGAGCGGGAAGGCCGCGAGGTGCGCGACGAGGTCGTCCCACCCCTCCACCTGCAGGCTGGCGGACGCGGGCACGACCACGTGCACGTCGGCGGTCCGAGCGGCGGCCGTCTGCGGCCGCCAATGCGGGGTCGCCTCGACCGCCGCGGCCGGACGCCGGAGCTCGTGGAGCCGCTCGATCGCCTCGTCGGCGCGGACGCCGAGCGGATGCACCGAGCGGCCGTTGAGATACCAGGGAAGGCCCGGCGGAAGGCCGACCACGGCGACGGGGCGCCCGAACGGCACGCCCGCCCGCTCCACCGCCAGCTGCACCCTGCAGCGGTCGGCGCCCGCGCGCAGCAGGGCGCCGTGGCGCGTCCCGAAGTGCGGCTCGAGCGACTCGTACACCATGAGCTCGTCCAGCAGCTGGTCCTCGCGCCCGCTGCCCGACCACAGCCCTCCGGCGTGGACGCGGTAGACGCAGGTCAGGCCCGGGACCAGCCCGGCCGGCCCGCGGCGCAGCGCGAACAGCCAGGTGATCCAGTCCGTGAACGGCGACTCCCAGAGGTCGGCGGGGATCTCCTCGGGACGCATCCGCCGCATCACGACCGAAGAGGCCGGGATCGGGTTGCCGGCCAGCAGGTCCTCGAGGGTCAGGAGATCCTTGCCCAGATCGGGCAGCGCGGGCCGGGGCGCGGCGCCGTCCTCCGACACCACCGTGCCGTCGTGAAAGCAGAGACCGAACGCGGGGTTCGCGTCCAGGAAGGCGGACTGGCGGGCGAGCTTGTCCGGCGAGACCCAGTGGTCGTCGCCATCGCACATCGCGACGTGCTCGCCCCGTACCGCGCCGAGCGTCGCGGCGTACATGGCGTTCGCGCCGACGTTCCGCTCCGGCAGCACCAGGCGCACGACGCCGGGGTGACGCTCGCGGTACCCGCGCACGATCTCGCGCGTTCGATCGGGTGAGCAGTCCTCGCCCACGACGACCTCGATCGGGAACGGCGCACGCTGAGCCAGGATCGCGTCGAGCGCCTGGGCGACGTAGCGCTCGTGCCGGTAGGTGGTGAGCAGCACGCTGACCTTGGGGGCCGGCAGGCGCGGGTCCGGCGGGTCGATGTGGATCCGGGCGCCGCTCACCGCGAGATCTCCACCGGCACCCGCACCAGGTCCCGGTCCGAGCTCAGCTCGCACCCGTCGACGGTGAACCGGGTGAAGAAGAGGAAGGCGCGCCGCCCGGTGGTGTCGAAGCTCCGGCTCGGGCTCGCGGGGTCGATCAGCGAGGGGTAGAGGATCGGCGGCGCGTCGCCGCAGCGGAACGTCGCCGGACGCTCGGCCCTCATCAGCAGGCGGCGCGGGCTCCAGTGGATCAGGTCGTCCGAGACGGAGTACCACACGCCCCACCGCGGGCGGGCCTCCGCGTCGGGCGCGGGATCGGCCGCCATGCCGACCAGGAGCCAGCGGTCCAGCAGGGTGTTGAAGGTCAGGCTCTCGTCCATGCTCTGGATCTCGCGGCCGGCAACCGGCGCGCAGACGTGCTCGGCGGGGTCGACGTCCTCCGCGTAGGGGTCGGCGAAGCGGACCGAGAACCCCTCGCCGTCCCAGGCCCGCCAGGAGCCCGGGTCCTCGAGGTCGTCGGCACGCATGACGCAGGTCCCGCCCCGCTGGGCGCCCCGCGCCCCGGCCTGCAGCAGCGAGTAGAGGCGGCCGTCGTCGGGGCTCCGCACGATGTTGCTCGGCGAGAACAGGCCCGACGGCCCCGAGCCGGCCGCGTACCGGTAGGGGATCGCGGCGACCAGGTGGTGCGGCGGCGGCTCCTGGTGCGCGTAGGTGTCGCCCCCGTCGCGAGACACGGCGGACGTGACGGCGTTGTACCAGCAGGGCTCGTACGCGTCCTGCGGGCAGCGCCCCGGATGGCGGTGGCCCTGAAACTCGTCGTGGAGCAGCGCGTGCACCGTCCGGCCATCCTCGGTGCGGACCGCCGCGATCCACTGGCGGTCGTCGTAGGCCGAGGGTCGCGGATCCTCGTCCGATCGCAGCACCGGCCGGCAGTCGACGCGGAGGTGGCCGAGGCTCGGACCGATCATCCGCCGGTTGACGTCATGGGCCGTGATCAGCTGCACCCGGCCGCGGGCATCGCGGAACGCCCGGGCCGGGAGGTCGGGGTAGTGCTCGGGCGAGCAGGCATCCCGGCTCCAGTCGAAGACGACCTCAGGCGGGCCGGCGACGCGCAGCGTGGGCAGTCGCTCCCGCGCGAGGGGATCGAAGATCAGGTAGAGCGCGATGACGAGCAGCGCGAGGCTCAGGAGGAGCGCGAGGCTAAGGCGCAAGGCCCACCTCCTCGGCGAGCCGCCCCAGCACCCGCTCGGAGGCGAAGTGGCGCTCGGCGAGCTCGCGGGCGGCGGCCCGGTGGGCGGGATAGTCGGCGAGGATGCGCTCTGCGCCCGCCACCGCCTCGTCCAGCGAGGAGAACGTGACGAGGCCCTCGCCCAGCGGCAGCCGCGACCCGGCGCCGGTGTCCTGGACGAGCGCCGGCCGCCCGGACGCCAGGTAGTGCGCCGTGCGGTCGCTGACCCAGCCGCTCCCGGTGCCGGCGTACGCGCCCTGGGCGACCGAGAACTCCGCGCCCGAGCCGCGGACGTAGTCGCGGAAGGACCACGGATCGCCCGCCACCCGCCGGGGGTCGACCACCCGCCAGCCGTTGTCGTTCAGGGCGGCGAGGTCCGCGCCGTCCGCCGGGTGGATGTCGAGCGCGATCTCGACCGGCGCCGCGACGCGCCGAGGGAACGGCAGCACCTTGCGGAACTCGTGCACCTTCAGCCCGTGGGTGGTGCCGTCGATCTCGACCGGACCGTGGGAGGCGCGCCAGCGCGCGACGGTCGTGAAGCGCTCGGCCGCGCCGTCGTCGGCGACCGGCCACTCCTCGAGCAGCACGGGTGGGATCACGGGCCGCCAGTCGACTCCCCCGGCGGGGATCGGGCAGCCGGTCGCGCCGACGTTCAGGCCCACCGTGTAGTGATGGTGGTGCCCGACGACGCCGACGTCGTGCCCCTGCGCGTGCCACGCCTGCGTGAAGCCCGGATCCAGGTCGACGAAGACCCGGCATGGCACGCGGTCGACCAGCCAGGGCAGCGAGAGATGGCCGCTCAGGTTGATCAGCGCCGCCGCCGAGCGGGCGAGCTCGCGCAGGTCGTCGCCCGCCAGCCCGATGGTCTCGCCGGTCTCCTCGCAGACGAGCGTGGCCGCTCCGTCCAGGCCGAACCTCCCGACCACCTCGCGGAAGAACGCGCCGGCGGACGAGCCGGCGAGGTGGCCGTCGGCGTCGCCGAGCGCGTCCTCCGAGATCTGCTCGACGAAGTGAACGTCGAGGCCGAGCCTCCGCAGCCCGATCGCCCACGAGATCCGCACCCATGCCTCGCCGCCGTTGCCGGGCTTGTTCGCCAGCGCGCCGGCGACCAGGACGGTCACGTCCGCGTCCCGAGCGGGAGGCGGAGAAGCCCGGCGGGATGGTGGCGGCCCAGGACCGCCGCCCCCCGGAGCGCATCGGCCCAGCGGTGCTCGCGCGCCGCGGTGCGCACGGCTTGCCCCAGGGGGTCGCCGTAGTAGGTGCGCCAGAAGCGCCGGCCCGCGAGCACCGACGAGCGGCAGCGCCGGCCGGCCGGCGTCCGCGCCTCGCGGGCGTGGGCGCGCATCACCGCCCGGAGCATCCTGGCCGGGTCGCCGGTCATCGAGCGGCCATGCCGCCGGTACTCGGCCACCACGACGTCGTGGCTCGCCGCGGGATGCCGGCCGGCGAGACGCAGGCAGGCGTCGTAGTCCTCGGCGCCCCCGACGCCCCTGTCGAACCCGCCGGCCGCGACCAGCGGCTCGCGCCGGAAGACGCAGGTCGCCGGCATCCCGGTCCAGTTCACGCGCAGCAGCGCGGCATAGGGGTCCGACTCCACCCGCTCGAGTCGGGGACCCGGAGCCGCCTCACCGTTCGCGTCGATGTGGCGGTAGTGGCCCGCGGCGAAGGCGGCCCGGGTGTCCTTCGCCAGCTCGGCCAGACCGGTCTCCACCGCATGCGGCAACAGCCGGTCGTCGGCGTCCAGGAAGACCAGGAACTCGCCGTCCGTGACGCGCAGGCCGGCGTTGCGGGCGGCCGCCAGCCCGGCGTTCTCCTGGCGCACGACCCGCACCCCGGGGTAGGCGCCGGCGACCGCGGAGGTGTTGTCCCGGGAACCGTCGTCGACCACCACGACCTCCACCTGCGGGTACGTCTGCGCCAGGGCGCTCTCGATCGCCTCGGTCAGGTAGTGGGCCTGGCCGTAGCAGGGGATCACCACCGAGACCAGCGGGGCGCCGGCCTCGGGCCCCTCGCGCCAGCGGCGCCGGCCCAGAATCCGCGCCAGCGGCACCCGGCGCTGGTCGGCCAGCACCGCTCGCACCTCGATCTCCATCGACGGGTCGCGCCCGAACGCGCTCACGGTCGTGCGAAAGCCGGCCGCCCCGGCTCCGGGCGCATCCGAGAAGGCCTGGGCCAGGTCGGGCCGCGGCCGGTTCAGCGGCGCCCGGCGCGCCAGCCGCCCCTCGCACCAGAGCTCCACGGCCACCGCCGGCCGCTCGCGCCCCAGCGCCCAGCCGGCCACCTCGATCGCCTGCGCCTCCACGCGGTCCCCCGCGTGCGGCCGGTCGATGTGCCCTCCGATGAGCTCGTCCGCGCGAGGGCCGGCGAGGGCCACGTCCGCGATCTCGATCATCCCGCCCACCCGCGCCGCCGGCTCACGCCCGCGAACGCGAGGACCCGGCCGCGCGCCGGCGCTCGGCGAGCTCCGCGGCGAGGCGGGCTCCGGCCGCCGGCAGGCCGGAGGGGTGATGACGGGCCAGCAGCGCGGCGAGCTGCCGCGCGTCGGCCCACCGGCCCTCGAGGAGGCGCTCGGCCAGCTGCTCGCTCACCCCGGGCGCGTGCTTCGCGCGCGCACGCCGGAGGCCCTCGCGCAGCGCCCTTCGCCCGTCGGGGTCGCGGCGCACATGGCGCCGTTGACGGCGCAGCACCTCGAGCTCGGACCGGAGGATCACCTCGGGCCGGAGCGTCATGTTCGCGCCGTGGCGACGGTACTCGGCCACGAGCTCCCCATGCTGATGCGCCGGGAAGTCGCGCGTCGCCCGGAGGTACAGGTCGTAGTCGGCGCTGGCGCTGACCGTCGGGTCGAAGCCCCCGAGCTCCTCGAACAGCGCGCGCCGGTACATCACCGCCGCGGGGACCCAGATCACGCACTCCCGCAGGAGGGCCCGGTACGGGCTTCCCCGCAGGGCCGGTGCGGATGCGCCGGCGAGGCGCTCGCCGCCGGGTCCGATGAGGGCTCGGCCGCCCCAGACCAGCGCGGCCTCCGGATGCCGGGCGAACGCCTGAAGGCCGATCTCCAACGCCTCGGGCAGGAGGCGGTCGTCGGAGTCCAGGAAGACGAGATACGCGCCGCTCGAGCTCCGCAGGCCGGTGTTGCGAGCGGCCGCGAGGCCGCCGTTCTCCTGGCGGACGACGCGCACGCCGGGGTAGGCGCCGGCGACCTCGGAGGTGTTGTCCGGCGACCCGTCGTCCACGACGACGATCTCCAGGTGGGGATAGGTCTGCGCCAGCACGCTCTCGATCGCCTCGCCGAGGTAGTGCGCCTGGCCGTAACAGGGGATCACGACCGACACGAGCGGCGCGTCGGCATCGGGGCCCTCGCGCCAGCGGCGCCGGCCGACGATCCGCGCCAGCGGCACGCGTCGCTGGTCGCCGAGCACCGCCCGCAGCTCGATCTCCATCGCCGGGTCGCGCCCGAGCCCGGCCACCGTGGTGCGGAAGCCCGCCGCGCCGGCCCACGGGATGTCCGGGAAGACCTTCACCAGATCCTGCCGCGCGAGGGTGAGCGGGACCCGTCTCGCCAGCCGGCCCTCGCACCACAGCTCGACCGCGACCGCCGGCCGCTCGCCTCCGAGCGCCCAGCCGCGGACCTCGATCGCGTGCGCCTCGACCCGTTCGCCGGGCCGCGGGCCGTCGATGTGCGCGCCCGCCAGCCCGTTCGGACGCGGGCTGGCCAGCGTCACGCTCTCGATGTCGATCAGCGCGCCCACGGGACGTCCTCCGCCGTGGCCGGCCTGACCGCCTCGACGAAGAGGCTCTCGTCCTCCCGGTTGTCGAGCTCCACGATTCCGGGATGCGCGCTCGCGGTCCGCCGGTACGCGCAGCGGGTGATCCCGGCGAAGCCGGCGCGCTCGAGCTGCTCGGCGATGAAGTCGTGCGTGAAGAGGGTGCGCGAGTAGCCGTACCAGAGCATCTGCGTGATGAGCTTGGCGCCCATGCTGCGCGCGTCCTCGTCCGGGATCAGGAAGTAGTCCCGATCGCCGCGCTGGTACGCCGCGATCCCGCGGTCGAGGTCCGGCAGCGCGAGCCGCAGCGTCCCGCCCGGCCGCAGCACGCGCCGGAGCTCCCGCAGCACCGGGACCAGGTCGGGAAGGGGGACCTCGGGAAGGGCGTGGATGCTCACGACGTAGTCCAGGGCGCCGTCCTCGAGCGGCAGGCCCTCCCGGATGTCGCAGCTGATGTCGACGCCCGGCCCCTCCTTCTGGTCGCAGTTGATCCAGCCGGGCTCGGTCCACGAGCCGCAGCCCCAGTTCATGCGCCGGGGGCCGGCCACCGCGGGCTCGGCGCTCATCCGAGGCCCACCCGTTCCAGCACCCGCGGCAGGACCTTGCGGGCGTCGAAGTACTCCTCGGCGATCTCGCGGGCCGCCGCGGCGTGGGTCGCATGGTCGGCCTCGATCGCGTCGATCCCGGCGGCGGCCTCCTCGACGGTCGAGAAGGCCAGCAGGCCCCGGCCGGCCGGGTAGCGGTCCGTGAAGCCGGTCTCCTGCGCGAGCACCGGCTTGCCGCTCGCGAGGTAGCAGATGCTCCGATCGCTGAACCAGCCGCTGCGGGTCCCGACGTAGATCTGCTGGGCGACCATGAACTCGGCGCGCGACGCGCGGATGAAGTCCCGGTAGGCGTCCGGGTCGCCGCATGCCGCGCGCGGGTCCACCAGCGACCAGCCGTTGTCGCGCAGCGCCGCGATGTCGCGCTCCTCGGCCGGGTGGATGTCGAGGGCCAGCTCGTACCGGCCCGGCCGCAGGCGGGGGAGCCGGAGGAAGTTCCGGAACTCGTGCACCCGCGACCCGTAGGTCACGCCGCGGTGGGTCGTCGTCCCGTAGGGGCCGCGCCAGCTGGCGACGCCGGTGTAGGCCCGGCCGGCCGGCGCCGGCGTCCAGTGCTCGAGGGCCACCGGCTGGGGCGAGGTGACCCAGTCGATGCCGCAGGTCGGGATCGCGCAGTCCGGCCGCCCGATGCGCTCGCCGATGGTCACGTGTGCGTCGTGGCCGTCCAGCGGATGGTCCAGCCCGGAGGCGCACCAGATCTGCCCGTAGCCGGGGTCGATGTCCACGAACACGCGGCGGCGGACCCGCTCCAGCAGGCGGCCGTCGGTCATGAACCCCATCACGTCCAGCATCCCGGCGGCCGCGGAGACGCGTCGCAGCAGGTGCTCGCGGGTGAGGCCGATGGCGCGCCGGCCGCCGTCGCAGAGCACCGCCCAGTCGCCGTCGAGCCCGAACCGCCGCGCCACCGCCCGAAGGTAGCGCAGGTTCACCGAGCGCTCGGGCGGGCAGCGGCGCCCGTCGGCGTCGACGCACATCTCCGGCTCCAGCCGATCGACCAACAGCACCCGCCGCCCGAGCGACCGCAGCCCGAGGACCCACTGGAGGATGGCCCAGGCATGCCCGCCGTGTCCGGGGCGCTGCGCCAGCGAGGCCGCGACGACGATCTCGGCGTCATGCCCGTCGTCCCCGGTTCTCATCCGGCGTTCACCACGTCGACTCCCCGGCGATCTCCTCGAGCGTCTCGCGCCAGATCGCGGTGTGGAGCCAGCAGTTGTAGGCCACGGCGTGCCGCCGCAGCTCGCCGGGGTACGACTGCGCCTCGAGGTGGTACAGCTCGACGTCCGCGAGGTACCAGGTGTCGAGGCCCTCGGCGCGGAGGCGAAGGCAGAGGTCCGAGTCCTCGTAGTCGCCGCGCACGAAGATGCTCCTCAGGCCGCCCAGCGCGCGATACGAATCGGCCGAGACCATCGCGCATGCCGCCGTGACCGCGTCGACCCGGCGGGTGACGTTGGCGGCGGGCAGGGTCCGGTCCATCCCCTTGAAGTGGTGCTCGTTGGTCCAGAGGGCCGCGCCCGGCCGCTTCGCGAAGTACATGCCGGCGTGCTGGATGGACTCGTCCTCGTAGAGGAGCTTCGGCGCGACGGCGCCGGCGTTCGGCGTGGCGTCGAGGAACGCGAGCATCCGCCCGATCCACCCCGGCGACCGCGGCAGCACGTCGGAGTTCATCAGGACGAGCGCGCGTCCCCGGGCGTGCTCCGCCCCGATGTTGTTCGCGAGGGCGAAGCCGCCGTTCTCGTTCAGCATCACGAGACGGAACGGCACCCCGTAGAGGCGGAAGAGCTCGATCGCCTGGGGCTCGAGCGCCTCGGCGTACTCGGGCGAGTCGAGGACGTAGATCAGATCGGCGGCGCGGATCTCCGGGTCGTGGACGAACTGCGCGAGCTGATGCTCGACCAGGTCGATGCGCCCATAGAGCGGGACGATGATCGATGCCTCGGGACTCGGGGCGGGCTCCCCGAGCTGGACGACGCGATCCGCGCGGACGCGAGCGTCCTTCTGCCGCAGCAGGCGGGAGATGGCGGGCCGGAGGTGGCCGTCTCGGAGCGTCTCATCGGGGAGGCGCTCGAGCGCGAGATCACCGAGGAGCATCGAGAGGGCGGCGTCGGGATCACGGTTGACGGACGGCGCGGCGCACTCGATGCCGGCGCCGCGGACGTCCTCCATCTCGATGATCCACCCGTCCGCCGGCGAGGTCGGGGACGGGATCTCGAAGTGGCAGACGAAGCCCGCATCGTCGGCGAGGCGGCGGCCGGCGCCGGCGAGCAGCGCCGTGATGTCCCCCCGCGGATATCGGTACACCGTGGGCAGGAGGTCGATCCGTGACCCCTCGGGCGAGACGGCGGTCATCCGGGCGAGGGGTGGACCGAAGTTCCAGGACCAGCCCTCGATGTAGAAGGCCCGGTCGCCGATGCCCGCGAGGTTCTCGACGTGCATCGCGCGGTCCGCGAGCGGGTCGATGTCGAGCCCCGGGAATCGCTCGCGCAGGGCCTCGCGGCAGCGGTGCAGCGACACGCTCAGGGTCGAGCCGGCGCAGCCGGCGGTCGCGTCGAGGAGGAACGCGAGCACCTTCGCGCGCACGTCCGGCGCGTGCCAGGCGAGATCCTGCGCGACGAGCGCCTGGAGATCGCCGAGCGCGACCTCCATCGACCAGGGGCCCGCGCCGACGGAGACCTCGCGGGCGTCGTCCAGCCGGCGATCGGGCTTGCGGAAGAGCGCCACGATGACCGCCGGCGCACCGTCCGCACCGTCGTCGGAGCCGAGTCGGCAGACGCGCACCTCGTCGGCCGACGCGTCGCCCACCGCGGCCGTGAGGCGATCGGGGACGCGGTCGGAGAGCCAGCCGACGACCAGCGCCGCCTCGTCCGACAGCCAGGCCGCACCCTGCAGCCAGCCCTCGCGCGCCGTGGCCTCCGCCCGAGCGCGAGCGCTCGGCGTCGGCGCCTCGGGCGAGAGGGCGCGCTCGACCCGCGCCGTCCTGGCGCTCATGCCGCCACCTCCATGGTCCGACGCTTCATGAGCGCGGTGTAGAGCGAGCACATCTCACCGACGTGCGTCGCCATCGGGTACACGTCGCCGATGCCGGACCGAAGGCGGTCCCACAGCCCCGGCGTGGACACGGCCGTGCGGATCGTCTCGGCCAGGTCGTCGGGGTCGCCGGCGCGGAAGTGGATCCCGTCGACGCCGTCGGCGACCTTCTCCGCCATCCCGCCGATGTCGCTCGCGATCACCGGCCGGCCGTGGGCGAACGCCTCCTGGATCACCAGGGGCGAGTTCTCCCACCAGACCGAGGGGATGACGACCCAGTCGACCGCCTCCATCAGGCGGCCGATGTCCGACGGCTCGTACCGCCCGACGAAGGTCACGGCGTCGCGGGTGTCGTCCAGGAGGGCCCGGATCTCGTTCTGGAAGCCGCCGGGCTGGAGGTCGAGGTTCGCGCCGTGGACGCGAAGCCGCGCCAGGGGCCTGCCCCCGTCCGGCTCGTCCGGCGCGCCGGCGTCGGCCCGCTCGGCCGACAGGCGCTGCATCGCGCGCAGCAGCACGTCGATCCCCTTGAACGGGTTGAGCTGGCCGAAGAACCCGAACCGGTCGCGGCGCTCGCGCGGAGGCTCGGCCGAGCCGGCCATCGGGCGCCGGCCGTACTCCTCAAACCGGATCCGCTCGGGCGGGACGCCCCAGTCCAGGTAGCGCTCCATGAGGAACCTGCTGGGCGCGATGAACTGGTCCACGAGCGCGAACTGCGACTGCACGAAGAGCTTGCGCAGGAAGAACGCCTGACGCGAGACGTCGGGGAAGCACTCGTGGCAGCGGCGGGGCGACTCCTCGAGGCACGGCCGCTCGTCGACGGTCCGCACCATCTGGCCCTGGCGGTGGCAGATCGGCATGAACTCGTGGAGCGTGTAGATGATCGGCGCGTCCGGGAGCGTGTCGCGGACGATCCTCAACATGTCGTAGCCGAGGAACAGCGTGTGCTGGAAATGGACGACGTCGGGCCGGACCGCCAGCAGGAACTCGCGGAAGTGCTTCGTGTAGAGGTCCTTGTTGTAGCGCATGCTCCCGAGCAGCCAGTCGAACTCGTATCCATCGGTGTAGATGAAGTACTGGTCGGGGTATCCGGCGCCCACCGGGGCGATGTAGGTCCCGAGGTGCGGCTGGCCCGCGGTCGAGAGCGGGGGGCCGCCCTTGGCGAGGAACACGGAGTCGAAGCCCGAGGTCGCCTTCATCGCGTGGTGCAGCTCGAGGGCGTATCCCTCGGCGCCGCCGGGGCGGACGCTCGGGTGGTTGTGGCAGACGTAGAGGACCGTCGGCCGGCGGCCGTTCGCCGAGTTCATCGGCTCGCTTCTCCTGTGTCGGCGCCGGCGA
>JAWVEV010000154.1:0-32411 GCA_033856535.1 Miltoncostaeaceae bacterium
CGCCGCGCCAATCGGCGGCGTCGATCAGCTGGAGCAGGCCGGCGCCGTATGCGCCCGGGCGCGAGCCGAAGACGCGCGCGGTCGCGCGCCGCCAGGCCGCCTCGGCCCCGAGCTCGGCGGCCAGCCGCTCGGCGTCCTCGCGCGCGTGCGCGGCCACGAAGTTGCGGTCCGGCGGCTCGTCCAGGGCGGCCACCATCGCCACGGCGCGGTCGACCAGCGCGACCAGGTGGGGGAAGCCGTCGCGGAAGAAGCCCGAGATGCGGACGGTCACGTCCACGCGCGGCCGGCCGAGCTCCTCGAGCGGGATCACCTCGAGGCCGGTCACCCGCCGCGACTCGGCGCTCCAGATGGGCCGCACGCCGAGCAGGGCGAGGATCTCGGCGGCGTCGTCGCCGCCGGTGCGGATCGCCGAGGTTCCCCACGCCACCAGGCCCACCATGCGCGGGTAGGCCCCCTCCTCCGCCAAATGGCGCGCGAGCAGGGCGTCGGCCAGCCGGCGCCCGACGTCCCAGGCCAGCTCCGAGGGCAGGGAGCGCGGGTCGATGCCGTAGAAGTTCCGCCCGGTGGGGAGCACGTCCACCCGGCCGCGCGTCGGGCTGCCCGAGGGGCCCGCCGGCACGAAGCGCCCGTTCAGCGCGGCCAGCACGGCGCCGATCTCCGCACCGGTTCCGGCCAGCCGCGGCGCGACCTCCCGGGCGGCGAAGCGCAGCGCCCGCTCGACGCCGACATCCGCGGTCCCCAGGCAATTGGCGCAGATCGAGCCAATTGCGTCCTCGGCCCAGCCGGCCGCGTCCAGCGCGCGCAGGAGCGCCATCTGGGCCTCCTCCAGGCGGTCCACCAGGTCGCCGGCGCTCGCCGCCGGGCCGGGGAACCGCGCCACCAGCGCCGGCGCCGGCGGCGCGGGGTCGCCGGCCGCCGCCGCCAGGGCCGGCTCGTCCAGCCCGAATGCCGCCCCCACCGCCCGGCGCAGGCCCGGCACGTCGCCCGAGCCCAGCCGCAGGATCGCCGCGGTCAGGCCCACCAGCTGCTCACCGGTCGGGGCCTGTCCCAGCACGTGCAGGCCGTCCTTGATCTGGATGTCCTTGATCTCGCAGAGGTAGCCGTCGATGTGCTGCACCAGCGCGCCCATGTCGTCGGGGGCCTCGTCCACGCCGAGGTCCGACTGCAGGCTGGCGGCCTCGACCAGCGACCAGACGCGCGCGGACAGCGCCGGCAGCTTGTCGGGATCCAGCACCTCCAGGCGGGCGTACTCGTCGAGCAGCGCCTCGAGCTGGGCCAGCTCGTCGTAGGTGTCGGCCCGCGTCATCGGCGGGATCAGGTGGTCGACGATCACCGCGTGGGCGCGTCGTTTGGCCTGCATGCCCTCCCCGGGGTCGTTGACCACGAAGGGGTAGACCAGCGGCAGGTCGCCCAGGGCGGCGTCGGGCGCGCAGGACGCCGACAGCGCCAGCGTCTTCCCCGGGAGCCACTCCAGCGTGCCGTGCTTGCCGAGGTGGACGACCGCGTCGGCGCCCCACCCCCGGTCGATCCAGCGGTAGGTGGCGAGGTAGTGGTGCGTCGGCGCCAGCTCGGGGTCGTGGTACAGCCCCACCGGGTCGTCGCCCCAGCCGCGCGGCGGCTGGATCGCGATGAGGACGTTGCCGAGCTCCAGGCCGGCGATCACGAAGTCGCCGCCGTCGACGAAGTGCTCGCCCGGCGGCGGTCCCCAGCGCTCCTCCATCGCCTCGCGAAGGGCGGCGGGCAGGGTGGCGTACCAGTCGAGGTAGTCGGCCACCGGCATGCGCAGCGTCGAGGCCGCCAGCTGGGCGTCGGTCAGGTGCTCCGGGTCGTGCCCGCCGCCGGCGATCAGCTCGTGCATCAGCTCGTCGCCGGTCGCGAAGGGACGCTCCACGGCCATCCCCTCGGCGGCCATCGCGTCGAGCAGCGCGAGCGCGCTCGCCGGCGTGTCGAGCCCGACGGCGTTGCCGACCTTGGCGTGGCGGGTGGGGAAGCTGGTGAGGAGGATCGCCACGCGGCGATCGGCCGGCGCGGTGGCGCGCAGCCGCGCCGATCGCACGGCCAGGCCCGCGACGCGCGCGCAGCGCTCGGGATCGGGCACGTAGCGGGCCACCGGCGCGCCGACCGGCGAGGCGGCGCCGTCGCGCTCCTTGAACGAGATCACCCCGCCCAGGACGCGCCCGTCGAACTCGGGGATGGCCACCTGGGTGGCCGCGTCGAGTGGCGCGAGCCCCTGCGCCGAAGCCTCCCAGGCGGCGCGCGAGGAGGTGGCGCAGACGGCCTGGATCACGGGGACGTCGAGCTCGGCGAGCGCCCGGGCGTCCCAGTCCTGCCAGGCCTCGCCGACGCCCTCGCCGTCGGCGGCGCGCGCATCGGACGCGCCGGAGCCGCCGGTCGCGAGCATGGTCGTGATCAGCGCATCCAGGTGGCCGCGCACCAGGTCCAGCGCCGGCACCGCCCCGCCGGCGTCGCGGCGCAGCGTGTAGCTCCAGACCGGCAGGGCGTTCCCGCCGGCCCGCTCGATCGCCGCGCACAGCTCGTCGACGAAGTCGGTGTTCCCGGTGAGCGCGTGGGAGCGGTAGAACGCGATGCCCACGGTCGGGCGGCGGGGGTCGAGGCCGGCGAGCGCCTCCGCCAGCGGGACGTCGCCGGCGCCGGGCCGGTAGGCGCCCTGGTCCGGCAGCTCGCGCGGCGGCTCGAAGCCGTAGCCCTCGAGAAGGAAGGTGTCGGCCAGGAAGCGCAGGAGCTGGGCGACGTTGGCGACGTCGCCGTGGCGCAGGTACTCGCCGGCCTGGGCGACCGCCCCGGGGGGCGCGAGCGAGAGGGCGGTGAGCTCGGCGTCGGGCTCGGCCTCGCCGCCCAGCGCGATCAGCGCGACCCCGCGCCGGCGACATTCGTCGCGCAGGCGGTCGAACCCCACGGACCAGCCCCGTCGGCCGCCGAGGATGCGGCAGACCACGATGCGCGCGCCCTCCAGCAGCTCGTCGACCAGGGCGGCCGGGTCGGCGCCGGCCGGGTTCGCGCAGCGCACCTCGGGAAAGCCGGGCGGCAGCTGCGCGAGCGCGGATGCCGTCGCCAGGATCTCGGTGTCGGCGGTGGTGACCAGCCTGAGCACGATGCGCTCCCCCGGGATGACGCGTCCCGTCGCGGATGTGGTGGCGAGTCTCCTGACTCCCGGATCCGCGCCGACTCCGCCTTCCCGCCCCGCGGGGCCGTGGCGTCGTGGAGGGGCGCTCCCCGGTCACAGTGGCGCGACCGTGCCGGATTCGCACCGGCTTCCTCGCTGGCCGACGACACTACCACCGGCCATACTCCGGGGATGCGGGGCGACCGCGTGGAGATCCTGGTCGACACCGGCGGCTCGGTCCGGGCCTTCGAGGTCGAGGCCACGCGCGCCGGCAGGAGGGTGGAGGTGTCCACCGGGCGCACCGTGGTCGAGGTCGCCGAGGTCACCCGCTCGGGCCGCGTGATCCGGACGGCCCGCTTCATGGCGAGCCGCGTGATCGCCCTGGTCGAGCACCCGGCCCCGGAACGGACCCCTGGAGACTGAACATGACCACCGCCACCGGCACCGTCGTCGCCTGTCCCGCATGCGGCAAGCGGAGCCGCGTCCGGGCGCACCCCTCGGCGGTGCCCAAGTGCGGCGGCTGCGGCGCCTACCTGCCCTGGTCCGTCGAGGCCGACTCGGCCTCGTTCGACGCCGAGACCCATGCCGGGGTGCCGGTGGTCGTCGACTTCTGGGCGCCGTGGTGCGGCCCGTGCCGCCAGATCGCGCCGGCGCTCGAGATGCTCGCCCGCAAGCACGCCGGCCGGCTGAAGGTCGTCCGCCTGAACGTCGACGACGCGCAGGAGCTCGCGGCCCGGTACCGGGCGATGAGCATCCCGCTGCTCGTCGTCATGAGCGGCGGCGAGGAGGTCGACCGGTCCGTCGGCGCCCGCCCGCCGGCCGAGCTCGAGCGCTGGCTGTCGCCCCACCTGGGCACGGCGGGCGGTTAGGCGGCCTCCGGCCGGGCCGCCGGGCTCGCCCCCCGGCGGTCCGACCGGCTCACCCCGCTCAGGACGGCGGGACGAAGGTGGCGATCGTGAGCGGGGCGCCGTCCGGGTCGGCGACCACCGCCATGCGCACCCACGGGGCGTCCATCGGCGGCACCAGGACCGTCCCGCCCAGCTCCGGCACCTTCGCGGCCGACGCGTCGACGTCCTCCACCGCGAACGTGATCCCCCAGTGCGAGGGCGTCTCGGCGGCCTCTCCGTTGCCGATCGGCGCCATCCAGCCGACCACGTCGGCGAAGTCGTCCGGCGCGCCGTACTCCTTCAGCCGGTCCGGCAGGGTCGGGTCGAGCTCGGTCAGGTGCGCGCCGTACCCGGGCATGCGCACGTTGGCGTAGCCCGCGGTCGCGTCGACCTCGTCGACCTCCCAGCCGAACACCGCGCCGTAGAACGCCGCCGCGACATCCGCGTCGCGCGTGCGGAAGTCGGTCCCCACCCAGGCGCCGGTCTCGTTCACGAGCCCCGCGCCCCGGTGCTCGCCGGCCTGCCAGACGCCGAATGGCGCGCCGGTCGGGTCGGCCAGCACGGCCAGACGCCCCGCCGGGCCCACGTCGAAGGGCTCCATCAGCACCGCGCCGCCGGCCTCGGCCGCCGTCGCGGCGGTCCGGTCGGCGTCGTCCACCCACACGTAGGTCGTCCAGGCCGCCGGGCCCGCGGCCGCGCCATTTCGCGCCTGAGCCAGGCCGGCCACGTCGCGCCCGCCGATCCGGCCGACGAGGTATGAGCCCCCCGACCCCTCCGGCGCCACGTCCTCGAACGCCCACCCGAACAGGCCCTCGTAGAACGCCGCGGCGGGGCCCGGATCGGCCCGCGTCGTGTCGACCCAGCAGGGGACCCCGGCGGGGTATCCGTCGCGCTCGGGCATCGCTCGCTCCCTTCGTCGATTGACCCGCACCCGGAGCCTATGAGCGGTTCCGGTCAGTTTCCGTCCGCAATCGGCGCCATGCTTCGACAGATGGCCGAGACCGCAAGCCGCCTGCTCGACCTGCTCTCGCTGCTCCAGACCCGGCGCGACTGGTCCGGCGCCGAGCTGTCGCGCCGCCTCGAGGTCTCGGAGCGGACGGTCCGCCGCGACGTCGAGCGCCTGCGCCGCCTCGGCTACCCGGTCGACTCGCTCACCGGCCCGGCCGGCGGGTATCGCCTCCAGGCCGGCACCGCGATGCCGCCGCTGCTGCTCGACGACGGCGAGGCGATCGCGATCGCGGTCGGCCTGCGCACCGCCGCGCGGGCGGCCGTGACCGGAATCGACGAGGCCGCGGTGCGCGCGCTGGTGAAGCTCGAGCAGGTCCTTCCCAAGCACCTGCGCCCGCGGGTCGCGGCGCTCGCCGCCGGCATGGCCGCCCTGCCGCCGGGCGGCCCCACGGTCGACCCCGAGCAGCTCACCGTCCTCGCCGGTGCCTGCCGCGACCACGAGCTGGTGCGCTTCGCCTACCGCGGGCGCGACGCCGTCGACTCGAGCCGCCACGTCGAGCCCTACGGCGTCGTGAACTCCGGCCGGCGCTGGTACCTGGTCGCCTTCGACCGTGGCCGCGACGATTGGCGCACCTTCCGCGTCGACCGCCTGTGGGCGCCGCGGGCCACCGGCATGCGCTTCCCGCCGCGCGAGCTGCCCGCGCCCGACGCCGCGACATTCGTCGCGCGGAGCCTCCGCGACCGGCCGATGCGCTTCGAGGCCCGGGTCACGGTCCACGCGCCGGCCGACGAGGTCCGCGCGCGCCTGTGGGGGACCGTGGTGCCGATCGACGACGCGCGCTGCGAGTTCCGCACCGGCGACGACGACCTGGAGTGGCTCGCCCTGCGCGTCGCGATGATCGGCGCCGACTACGAGGTGCACGAGCCGCCCGAGCTGGTCGAGCGCCTGCGCGCCCTGGCCGCCCGCGTCGCGCGGGCGACCGGCGGCTGATCAGGCCGGGGGCCGCCGCCCCCGCGCCATGAACGCGGTCATCGCGGCCAGGAAGCGGCCCCGCGCGTCGGCCGCGGTCAGGGCGGCCAGCCATGCCTCGGCGACCTCGAGCGGCAGCCGGCGCGAGGTGAGCGCCCGCTCGGTCGCGCCGCCGAGGTCGAAGAGCACCTCGGCCCGGCGCAGCTCGGTCACGACGAGGGTCCGCGTCCGGAGCGTGACCTCCTCCAGCCCGGCGCCGAGCATGAGCCGGCGCAGGGTCCGGCCGACGCGCCCCGAGCGCAGCCCCCCGGCCGCCCCCCAGGCCACCGCCGCCGACGCCGCGTCGTCGTCCGAGTCGATGACGAGCGTGCCCCAGTCCGGCTCGGCCGCGATCACCCACCCGCCCGGGCGGGTCACGCGCGCCAGCTCGGCCACCGCCCGCGCCGGGTTCTCCAGGTGCTGCAGCGTGCGCTCCACCCGGCAGCCGTCGAATGCGCCGTCCGGCAGCCCCGTGTCGCGCAGGTCGGCGGCCACGAACTCGAGCGCGCCGCCGGCGTCGCCGCAGCGCCGGCGCGCCTCGGTCACCATCTCGGCGCTCAGGTCGACGCCGGTCACCCGGCCGCCCGGGGCCACCAGCCCGACGAGGGCCAGCGCGTCCTCGCCGGTGCCGCAGCCGGCGTCCAGCAGTCTCGCGCCCGGTCGCGGCTCGAGCAGCTCGAAGCTGAGCTGCTTCCATTCGGCCACGGCGTCGACCGAGCGCACGTCGTCCAGATAGTCGGCGTACGCCCCGGCGCGCCCCGTGGCGTCGAGGTCAGAGAACCCGGCGAACTCGGGTGGCCGTCCCATGCCGGCGAGCGTACCTCCGGGCGACCCCCCGGTAAGCTCGTCCGGCCGTGCCCGTGACCCGAATCACGACCCCCGGAGACGTGCTGGCCGCGCTGGGCCCGCGTCACTCGGTGCACGAGTGGATTGCGGCGACCTACCGGGCCGAGCCGCTCTACCAGTCCGCCACGCAGGCGCTGCTCGCGCGCCTCGACGATCTCGACCGCCAGGACCCGGCCGCGGTGGCGGACTACGAGGCCGCCGGCGCCGCCGCGATCGCCGACCTCGAGGGCCTGCGGGCCCAGGTGGTGGCCGTCGCGGCCCCCGAGCGCACCCGCTTCTTCGTCGCCAACGAGACCTGCCTGTTCCGCATCGGCGAGGCCGACGTCCACCTGCTCGGGGCCGAGTGCCCGGCCGCGATCGCCGAGCTCGACGCCGGGGGCCCGGATCAGTGGTGGGGCAGCCCGATCCTGGCCTCGCGGGCCCACGGCGACGACGCCCCCTGGTGCCCGACCTGCCGCGACGCGGCGGCCCGGGCGCTCGAGGAGGGCTAGGAGCCGGAGCGCCCGCCCGGCATCGCGCCCGGCGGGAGCGTCATCGTGCCCACCTCGTCCAGGTCGGTGCCGAGCTCGCATGCCGCGCCCGCCGAGGCCTCGTCCAGCTGCAGGTCGAGCTCGGCGATCGAGCGGTCGTAGGCCGCTCCGCCGTAGCGCCGGTACAGGTGGCGCACGATCCGCCGGCTGTCGACGATCACCTCGTCGCCGTCGACCAGCACCGGCACGCGCGGCTGCCCCGTGAGCTCGACCAGCTCGGTGCGCTGGTCGCGGGGGTAGGGCACCTCGATGATGTCGCACCCCACGCCCACGTTCGCCAGCGCCTGCCGGGCGGCGGCGCACCAGGGGCACTTCCAGCGCTGGTAGAGGCGCACGGCGACTCCTCGTTCTCGGGGCCGCCGCCGAGCCTACCGCCGCGCCGGTGCGGCGCGCCGGGCGGGCGCGGCGGGGAGGACCCGCCGGCCGCGCCCGCCCGATGCCCGCTAGGCCAGGCCCTCGGCCTGGTACTCGCGCAGGAACCCCTCGAAGAGCCGACGGTGAGCCTGCTCGTCGGCCAGGATCCCGATCACCATGTCCTGGGTCACGAAGTCGATCCCGTCGGTGGCCTCGATGATCCGCGTGTAGTGCTCGATGGCGCCGCTCTCGGCCTCGATCACGCCCTTGATCACGAGGACGATGTCGGTCTGGTGCTCCGGCGGCTGCAGGTACGACTGCTCGGCACGGAAGTCGAGCGACCCCGGCACCACGCCGTACAGCTCCTTGATCCGGTTCGCGAACTGCTGCGCGTGCCCCAGCTCTTCCTGGATGTCGGTCTTCAGCGCCTCGATGATCTCCTGGGCGCGCACGCCGTCCGGGTTGACCGAGTTGGCGATGTAGCTCATCACCGTCTCGATCTCCATCCAGTAGGCCCTGGTGAGGAGCGCGACCACCTCGTCGCGCTGCTCGGTGTTGGCCGTGTCCAGGATCCCGATGGTCCCCGTCCTCGTCGATGCCATCTCGTCGTCCCTCCTCGCCGTCCGTCACGGCGTCCGATTCCGCGGAAAGCGCCGCCCCGATCGGATGCCCGCCCCGGCGGCGCGCGAAACGGGGCTCCGAGCGCCCCGCCCGCGTGGTAGACGTGGGCGGGGCGGGGACCGCGGGAACCGGACGAAGGGATCGTGATGAGGAAGCGAGGGCGCGTCGCGGCGACGCTCGGCGTGGCGGCCGTGGGCCTGGCCGGCGGGCTGGCGGGATGCGGTGGCTCCGGCTCGGGCGACCTCTCCGACCTGAAGATCGGCGTGCTGGCACCGCTCACCGGCTCACTCGACGACTTCGGCGGCCCCGGCGCCGAGGCGGCGCGGATCGCCGGCGCCGAGGTGAACCGCGCGTCCGAGGACGCCGGCCTCGAGCTGCGCGTGAAGCTCCTCGTCGAGGACACCGGCACCGATGCCCAGGGCGCCCAGGAGGCCGCCACCAAGCTCATCGAGAGCGACGGCGTGTCGGCGATCGCCGGCCCGTGGGGCAGCTCCGAGGTCTACCCGACGGCCGAGAACGTCGCCGTCCCCTCCGGGATCCCCCTGCTCACCCCCTCCTCCACCGAGGCCGCGGTCACCGACATCCAGGACGACGGCCTGGTCGCGCGCACCGCCCCCTCGGACGCCCTGCAGGCGCCGGTCCTTGCCCGGATCGTGGCCGACGCCCTCGGCTCCGACGCCACCGTCGTCACCGCCAACCGCAACGACGCCTACGGGAACGGGCTGGTCGCGGCGTTCACCGAGGCGTGGGAGGCCGGCGGCGGCACCGTGCTGCGCAACGTCGCCTACAACCCCGAGGCCTCGAGCCTCGACTCCGAGGCCTCCCAGATCGTCCGCGGCAAGCCCGACGGCTGGGTGATCGTCGACTACCCGGGCACCTGGGCCACCATGGGCGCCGCGCTCGTGCGCACGGGCAAGTGGGACCCCGGGAAGACCTTCAGCGCCGACGGCCTGCGCTCCGAGAACCTCCCCAACGAGACCAGCGGCGCGGCGACCGAGGGCATGCGCGGCACCGCCCCGACGTCGATCGACGCGCCGGCCGGCGACGCCTTCGACGCCCTCTGGCGGCGCGAGGCGGACCGTCCCCGCTCGACCTACGACGCCAACAACTTCGACGCGGTGGTCCTGCTCTCGCTGGCCGCGGCCGCGGCGGGATCGACCGACCCCCGGGACATCGCCGGCAAGCTCCGGGAGGTCAGCGGCCCCCCGGGCGAGAAGTACACCTTCGAGGCGCTCGACTCCGCGCTGGCCGCCGCCGAGAACGGCGAGGACATCGACTACGAGGGCGCCTCGGGGCCGATCGACCTCGACCGCAAGGGCGACCCCAGCGCCGGCGAGTACGTCGTCTGGATCTACCGGAACGGCGGGCTGGTCGACACCGACCAGATCATCTCGACGGGGGGCGGCGGCACGGAGGGCTGACCCGGCCGCGCCGGCGGCTCAGCCTTGCTCGAGGATCTCGGAGCCGCAGGTCCCCGTCGGAGACCTGGGCCTGGGAAGTCCCGGCCGGACTACCCCTCCGCCGGCCGCGCCGGCGCCCCGCCCAGGTAGAGCTCGGCCACCCGGGGGTCGGCCAGCAGCGCGTCGCCGCGGCCCTCGACCCGGTTCTGCCCGCCCTCCAGCACGTAGCCGCGGTCGGCCAGGGCCAGCGCCCGCCGGGCGTTCTGCTCGATCATCACGACGGTCACGCCGGCGCGGTGGATCGCGTCGACGGTCTCGAAGACCTCGGCGACGGCCATCGGGGCCAGACCGGCCGACGGCTCGTCGAGCAGCAGCACCCTCGGGTCGGGCATCAGCGCGCGCGCCATCGCGAGCATCTGGCGCTCGCCGCCGGACAGGGTGCCGGCCCGCTGGCGCCGGCGCTCGCCCAGCCGCGGGAAGCGCTCGAGCAGCGTCGCCACCCGGCCCCGCAGCTCGGCGCGGCGCAGGACGCCCCCCACCTCCAGGTTCTCCTGCACGGTCAGGGTGGGAAAGACGTTGGCGAGCTGGGGCACGTAGCTCAGCCCGCGCGCGGCCACCTCGTGGGCCGGCCAGCCGGTGATGTCCTCGCCGCCGAGGCGCACCCGCCCCTCGCGGACCCGCACCAGCCCGAACACGGCCTTCGCGAGCGTCGACTTGCCGGCGCCGTTCGGGCCGATCACCGCCACGAGCTCGCCCGGCCCGGCGCTCAGCGAGCAGCCGCGCAGGATGTCGAGGCCCGGGGCGTAGCCGCCCACCAGCCCGTCGGCCTCGAGGGCCGGCGCCGCCGCGCTCACCCCGCCCCCGCGGGCTCGGCGCCCAGGTAGGCGTCGATCACGCGCCGGTCCTTGCGCACCAGGTCCGGCGGGCCCTGCACGATCACCCGGCCCTCGGCCATGACGATCACCTCGTCGGAGATCCCCATGACCACCTCCATGTCGTGCTCGACGAAGAGGATGGTCAGGCCGCGCTCGGCGCGCAGCGTCTCGAGGTACGCGAGCAGCCGGCGCCCCAGAGTGGGGTTCACGCCGGCCATCGGCTCGTCCAGCAGCACCAGCGCCGGCCGTGCCATCAGCGCCCGCGCCAGCTCCAGCAGCTTGCGCTGGCCGCCCGAGAGCGTGGCCGCGTAGTCGTCGGCCTTGTCGGCGATCCCGACCTCGGCCAGCAGCGCCATCGCCTCCTCGCGCAGCGCGCGCTCGCGCGGGCGCCAGCCGCGGGGGCGCAGGAGCGCGGCGCCCAGGCGCTCCCCGGGCTGGTCCGGCGCCGCCAGCACCACGTTGTCCAGCACCTTCAGCTTGCCGAGCACCCGGGTGAGCTGGAAGGTGCGCACCATCCCGGCCCGCGCGATCCGGTCGGGCCGGCGGCCGGTGACGTCCTCCTCGCCCAGGCGCACCCGGCCGGCGTCCGGGCGCAGGAAGCCGGTGATCAGGTTGAAGGCGGTGGTCTTGCCGGCGCCGTTCGGCCCGATCAGCGCCGTGATGGAACCGCGCCGCACCGCGAAGCCGGCCCCGTCGACCGCCTTCAGGCCGCCGAAGCGCTTTGCGAGCCCCTCCACCTCGAGCAATGCGTCCGCGTCACGCGTCGAGATGGAGCTCCTCCTTCTTCCCCAGCAGCCCCTGGGGCCGGAAGATCATCACCAGCATGATGATCAGGCCGATCGCGACATAGCGCAGCGAGGCCACCTTGTCGGCCGCCAGCGGGAAGTCCAGGAAGCGCGTGCCGGCCACGATGAAGCCGATCACCACGGCGCCGATCGCGGTCCCCAGGTAGCTGCCCATCCCGCCCAGGATCAGGATCCCGAACCCGATGAAGGTCACGATGGGCTCGAAGTTCTCGGGGTAGATCGTGGTCGAGAGGAAGGCCCAGTAGACGCCGGCGAGGGCCGCGATCCCCGACCCCAGCGCCATCGCCTGGAGCTTGTAGACCAGCACCGGCTTGCCCACCGCGGCGGCGGCGTCCTCGTCCTCGCGCACCGCCCGCAGCGCGCGCCGCCAGGGCGTGCGGCCCAGCCAGGCGAGCACCGCGACGAGCAGCGCCGCCGAGATCCAGACCAGCGCCAGCAGCGGCACGCGCCGGTCCAGGTCGAGCCCGATCCCGGAGAAGAAATCGAGCACGTCGCGGCTCACGTCGGGCCAGCCGCCGCTGGCCCCGCGCAACCCGTTGGTGCCGCCGGTGGTTTCCGGCTCGTTCTCGACGACGATGCGCACGATCTCGCCGGCGGCGATCGTCGTGATCGCGAAGTAGTCGGCCCGCAGGCGCAGGGTGGGCAGGCCGAGCAGGATCCCCGCGGCCGCGCCCGCCGCCACCGCCCCGAGCACCGCCAGCGGGATCGGGACGCCCTCGCGGAGCATCAGGCCGGCGGCGTACGCCCCGATCGCGAAGAAGCCGACGTGGCCGAAGTTGACCAGGCCGGCGTCGCCCACCTCGAGCTGCAGGCCGAGCACGAAGATCGCGTAGATGCCCGCGGTCGTGAGCACGAGGGCCCAGAAGCCGGCGGCGAGGAGGGCGTCCATCGCCTACGCGGTCCTCGCGTGGCCGAGGACGCCCTGGGGCCGCCAGAGCAGCACGAGGATCAGCACGGCGAAGCCGACGGCCTCCTTGTAGGTCGGCCGGACGAGGATGGTCGACCACTCCTGGACGAGGCCGAGCATGAGGCCGCCGGCCAGCGCCCCGTAGGCGTTCCCGATCCCGCCGAGCACCACCGCCGCGAACACCGAGAGCAGCAGCAGCCAGCCCGTGCTCGGGCTCAGGCTGGTGGAGATGGCGGCCAGCACGCCGGCCAGCCCGGCGAGGCTGCCGGCCAGCAGCCAGGTGTAGGCGACCACCCGCCGCGTGTCGACGCCGCTCACCTCCGCCAGGTCGAAGCTGTCGGCCAGAGCGCGCATCGACTTCCCGACCAGCGTGGTCTTGAGCATCGCGCCGACCAGGGTGAGCACCACCGCCGCGGTGACCACCACGATCACCTGCACCGCGCTGATCGTGAGGCCGAGGGGGTGCCAGGCCTGGTTGCGGTCGACGTCCAGCAGCCGGTTCTGGCCGCTCCAGCCGAACTGGATCAGGTAGCGGATCACGAAGGCCAGCCCCACCGAGATCAGCAGCAGCTGCAGCACCCCGGCGCCGCGCCGGCGCATCGGCCGCCAGAGCGCCGCCTCCAGCGCCAGCCCGACCGCCGCGACCGCGGCGAGCGCCGCCAGGATCGCCACCGGCAGCGGCAGCCCCGCGCTCACGTTGACCGCGAAGGCCACGTAGCCGCCGAGCGTCATCAGGTCGCCGTGGGCGAAGTTGACGAGCTTCAGGATCCCGTAGACCAGGGACAGCCCGATCGCGCCGAGCGCGTAGATGGAGCCGCTCGACAGGCCGTTGATCGTGGTCTGGACGAGCTCCTGCACATGACCTCGCTGCCCCGGTCGCGGAAGGCTAACGCCCCCCGACGCCGGGCGAGGCCCCGGCTCCTAGGCCAGGCGGATGCGGGGCGCCTCGAGGCGCTGGTGCACCAGTGCCACGAGGCCCCCGGTGAGCGCGACGGCGGCCAGGGTGGCCTGGAACCCGAGGCTCAGCGCGAGCGCCTGCTCGCTTGCGACGCCGTAGACCGCCCCGAGCGGCACCACGACGGCCGCCTGCTTGGCGCCGAGGCCCCCGGGCGCGGCCGGGATCACCGCCGCGGCGGCGAGCATCGCGAAGACCAGCAGCGCGGCCGAGAGCGGCACGCCCAGCGCGAAGGCGTAGACGAGGCAGAGCAGCGCGCCGAAGCGCCCGCCGATCGCCACGGCCTGCCAGGCGAACGCGGTCAGGGCCTGCCGGCGCATCAGCACCGCGGCGCCGTCGGCGAAGTTGGCGAGGACGCGCTGAGCCCGCTCGGGCAGCCGCGCGGCCAGCCGCCGGCCGAGCCCGCCGGGGCGGGCGAGCAGCAGCGAGGCCGGCGTCAGGATCAGCAGCGCCAGCGCGATCCAGCGCAGGTCGGCGAGGGCGCCGGGAACCGGCACCGCGAAGCTCGCGACGACCACGAGCAGCATGATCGCCATCCCGTCCAGGACGTGCTGCGCCGCCATCGTGCCGGCGATCCGCGCGCCGCGGCCGCCCTCGGCCGAGAGGTGCCGGCGCAGGGCCAGCAGGCGGGCCGCCTCGCCCATGTGGCCCGGTAGCACGGCTCCAACGCCCTGGCCGATCCACTGCGAGGCGACGATGTGCCGGAAGGGCACGCCCGCCAGGCCGCCGGCCGACAGCCCCACCCGCCACGACGCCGCGCCGGCGAGCAGTCCGGTGGCGTAGCAGGCCGCCGCGATCACGATCCAGCTCCACTTGACGGTCTCGAAGGCTCCGAGGACCGACGCCGGGTCGAGCGAGCGCGCGACCAGCCAGAGCACGACCAGGATGCCCCCGCCCCACACGGTCCCGATGAGGGTCGTGCGAAGGCTTCGAGGGACGCGCCTCCAGGTGGCACGCAGCCGCCGGCCGAGGAGCCCCGGCCGCATCGCGGCGGGGGTCGGCACCGGGCGCACGACCGCAGGGTAGCGGCCGCCCATGACCGTCCCTAGGGCATCCGGTGCCGTCTGCGCGGTCCAGGGCATCTGTCACGTATCGCCCGCGGGCGGGCCGTTGATTAGGCTGGCGCCATGGAGACCGGCCTCGCCGTCGCGAGCAAGCGCGACGTGCGCCACTTCGACCAGCGGCCCATCCCGGCCGAGGTCCAGGAGCGCATCCTCGACGCCGGCCGGCTGGCCGGCAGCGCCCACAACCGCCAGCCCTGGCGGCTGGTCGTCACCGAGCAGCCCGCCCTGCGCGCCGGGCTCGCGACCGCGGTCTACGCGCCGGCGAACGTGGTCGGCGCGCCGCTTGCGGTGACGATCGCGGTCACCCCGGGCGGGGTCATGACCGACTTCGACGCCGGCCGCGCGGCCCAGAACATGATGCTGGTCGCCTGGGACCAGGGCGTCGTCTCGTGCCCCAACGGGATCCACGACCGGGTCCGCGTCGCCGGCCTGCTCGACCTGTCCGACGAGGAGCGGCCGGTCGTGCTGCTGAGCTTCGGCTACCCGATCGCGCCGGCCGACCCGGCCCGCCGCAGCGCCGCCGACTGGAGCCGGCGCGCCTGGCGCGCCCCCCTCGAGCAGCTGGTCCGCCGCCTCCCCTGATCGAGAGCGACCGCCCCGGCGGGTAGCCTCGGGCGCCATGGTGCGCGCGGTCTTCCCCCGGGACGAGCACTTCATGCGGATCGCGCTCCGCGAGGCGGTCCGCGCCCCGGACCACGGCGACGTCCCGGTCGGGTGCGTGGTGGTCCACGAGGGCGAGGTGATCGGCGCCGCCCACAACGAGCGCGAGCTGCGCTCGGATCCCACCGCCCATGCCGAGTTGCTGGCACTTCGCGCCGCCGCGTTGGCGCTCCGCGGGTGGCGGCTGCCGGGCGCGGTGGTCTATTGCACCCTCGAGCCGTGCCCGATGTGCGCGGGCGCCATCAGGGCGTCCTGGGCGGCGCGTCTCGTCTACGGTGCCCCGGATCACAAGGCAGGCGCCGCGGGTTCGGTGGTCGACACGCTAAAGGACCCCCGCCTGCCCGGCCGAGTAGAGGTACAGGGCGGAGTGTTGGCGAAGGAGTCCCTGGAGATTCTGCAGGGTTTCTTCGACGACCGACGTTAGACCAGTCCGCCGGCCAGTACCTGCGGGGGGCGCAATCCCCCGAAAACTCGATGTACCATGCCGCGCCGGCCACGGACGGGAGGATTTGGAGTGAACGGAAGGTTCCGGCACAGGGGCGCTCGTCACCTGCGGGCAGCCGTCGCGATCGCGGGCCTCGGGGCCCTGCTGTCGCTCCCCGCGACCGGCCTCGGGGCCGTCGCCGCGGTCCAGGACGACGTCCTGGCGACCGTCGCGCTCGACAACGTGGAGTCGCGGCTCAGCCTGGTCGCAGAATCCGGCGTGCGCGTGACCCGCGTCGACATCTTCTGGTCGACCGTCGCGCAGACGAAGCCGCGCAAGGCCACCGACCCCGCCGACCCGGCCTACGACTGGAGCGTCGCGGACGCGATCTTCACCGGCCTGAAGAAGCGGAAGATCATCCCGATCGTCAGCGTCTACAGCTCCCCGGCGTGGGCCGCCGGCGGCAAGACCACGCCGATCGGCCAGGCGTACAACCCGAACGCGCCGAACGCGAAGATGTACGGCCAGTTCATGAAGGCCGTCGCCACGCGCTACAACGGCAAGTTCCGCGTCGCCGGCAAGAAGCTCCCGAAGGTCAGCCACTACGAGATCTGGAACGAGCCGAACCTGAAGGCCTTCTTCCGGTCCGGCACGCGCACCTCGATCCCGAAGTACGTCGGCCTGGTCAAGGCGGCCTACCCGCAGATCCACGCGGCCAACAAGAAGGCCGTCGTGATCGCCGGCGTGGGCGGCCCCCGCGGCAAGAACGGCAAGGGCAACCTCGGCGCCCGCACCTGGCTCAACGGGATCGTGAAGGCGAAGGGCGTCACGTTCGACGCCTACTCGCAGCACATCTACCCGTCGTCCGCGCCGAACAAGAAGGTCAAGGCGTTCCCCTCCTGGTCGAGCATCGACGAGATCCTCAAGACGCTCGACAAGAAGAAGAAGGGCATGCCGCTCTACATCACCGAGGCGGGCTACACCACGGCGCAGACCACTTTCCGCGACGTGATGGTCACCCCGCGCCAGCAGCGCGGCTACCTGAAGCAGATCTTCAACCTCAAGCAGGTGAAGAACCCGCGGGTGCCGGTGGTGGTCTGGTTCAACCTGCAGGACAACGCCAACTGGCCCGCCGGCCTGCTGCGCGAGGACGGGGTTCAGAAGCTCAGCTACACGTCTTTCCGGTCGATCGCACGCAAGGCGTTCACGCCGGCCCAGAGGAAGCAGCTGGCCCGGTAGCTCGAGCTCGTGTGGCCCCGCTCCGGACGAGCGGGGCCACGTCGGCTCATCACATAGGGACACCGCATGACGCTCACTCCCGAGACAGAACGCGCCATCTCCGAGCTGGCCATCGACATGGGCCTCACCGAGGCCGAGGTCGTGGCCCGCGGGGTGCGGGCGCTCGCGATCCTGCGCGCCACCGTCTGGACGCCCAGCCCGCGCCGGCTGGCGCAGGAGGCGCAGGACCCGACCCCCTGAGGCGCGTCGGGGCTACGCCCCGAGCAGCGCCTCGATCGCGTCGGCCGCCGCGCCGGCGCCCCCCTCGCTCCGCACCTCCTCGCGGAGCGCGACCATCCGCGCGGCCAGGGCCGGATCCGACGTGACCCGCTCGACGGCCGCCCGGACCGCCTCGGGCGTGACCCGCTCCACCGGCAGGCGCACACCCGCCCCGATCGCCTCGAGCCGCGCCGCGTTGGCGAACTGGTCCATCGACCGCGGGATCGCCACGACCGGGACTCCCTGCCAGAGCGCCTCGACCGACCCGCCCATGCCCGCGTGGGTCACGAAGACCCGGGCGTGGCGCAGCGCGGCGAGCTGCGGCAGCGAGCGGTGCACCTCGACCCCCGGCGGCAGCGGCCCGAGCGCCGCAGGGTCGTACCGGGCGCCCGCGATCACGACGTGCCAGCGGCCGGCCAGGCCGGCGATGCAGGCGCGGTGGACCTCGGCCGCCGCGGCGTAGGCCGTCCCGAACCCGACGAAGGCCGTCGGCGTGGCGCCGGCCGGGGGCCGCCACGCGCCCTCCGCGAGCCGCGCATCGTCGAACGAGGCCCCGGCGAACGTGACCCCCGGGCCCACCCGGTCGGCGTGCGGCTGCATCGCGCGCGGGACCACCACCACGGTCCGCTCGGAACGGAGCAGGTCCTCGGGCCGCAGGTCGACGCCCCGCTCGGCGAGCCAGGCGGCGACGCCGTCGTGGAGGCGCGCGAAGGCCGGCCGCCCGCGGAGCGCGGCGAGCGGATCCTCGGGGTCGTCCTCCCAGCCGTCCCAGGGGACGAAGGTGGGCGAGAGCTGGGCCGCCGGCGCGCCCCAGCGGGCCGCCGCCACGGGGCCGGCGATCGCGCCGGTGTCGTGCAGCACCAGGTCCGGCGTGTCGTCCTCGTACGCCGCCAGCAGCTGGGGGAGCATCGCGACGCCCTCGTCGACGAAGCGCGCCAGCCCGGCGAGGTGTCCTCGGGCCAGCCGTCGGGCCCCGGGAGCGTCGACCGGATCGCGACCACCTCGGCCCCGGTCGCCGCGACCAGGGGAGCGAAGGCGTCGCCCACGGCATAGGTCACGCGGTGCCCGCGGGCGGCCAGCTCGCGGATCGCGGCGAGGCCGGGGAGGACGTGGCCGGCGGCGGTGGTGCCGACCATGGCGATGTGGGCGGGGCCGCTTGACAGGGCGGGGAGGGCGTCCAATGATGCAGCAACGCTTATCCAAACGATAAGCAAACTGAATCAAAACGGGGGCCGCCGGGCGGCGGCCGGGGAGGCGAGGGATGAGCGTACGGCACGGGCGCGGACGGGACGATCTGGCGGGAAGGGCCGCCCTGCGGCTGGCCGAGCGGCCGCGGGCCGCCGGAGCCCAGACGCCGATCGTGGGCGTCGGCGCGGGCGGGCACGCCAAGTGCGTGGTCGAGGCCATCCGCTCGGTCATGCGCTTTCGCGTCGCCGGGCTGCTCGACGCCGACCCGCGCCGCCACCGCGGCGCGCTCCTGGGCCACCCGGTCCTGGGCGGCGAGGAGCTGCTGTCGGAGCTGCTCGCCGACGGCGTGGCCCACGCGTTCGTGGGCGTGGGCGGGATCGACGACCCGTCGACCCGCCGGCGCGTCTTCGGCGCGCTCGACGACCTCGGGTTCATCCTGCCGTCGATCGTCCACCGCGACGCCCTGGTGTCGCCGAGCGCGGCCGTCGCCGGCGGCGCCCAGGTGATGCGCGGGGCGATCGTGAACGCCGAGGCGACCATCGGCCACGACGCGATCGTGAACAGCGGGGCCATCGTCGGGCACGACGCCGAGGTGCTCGAGCACGCGCACGTCGCCTCGGGGGCGCGCGTGCTGGGCGGGGCCCGGATCGGCCGGGAGGCGCTGGTCGGCGCCGGCGCGATCGTGCTCGAGGGTCGGCGGGTGGGCGACCGGGCCCGGGTGGGCGCCGGCGCGGTCGTGCACGCGGACGTGCCGGCCGGGGCGACGGTGGTCGGGGTCCCGGCCCGGCCGCTCGCCGCCCGGCCCCGCCGGGCCGCCTGACCGTCCCGGCGCCCCTCGGCCAACCCGGCGGAACCTGCTACAACCGCTGCCGTGAGCCCCGGCTGATCCTCGCGCCACGCCCCCGCACGGCGACTCGCCCGACGAGCCGTCTGGTGGGCCGTGCTCGCGGACGCCGTTCCGCTGTACCCGCTGTACGCGCTGCTCTTCGCGGACACGGGGCTCTCCGCCGCCGAGATCTCGGCGCTGTTCGCGCTGTGGTCGTTCATGGGCGTGGTGGCCGAGGTGCCGTCCGGCGCCCTGGCCGACCGCTTCGGCCGGCGCGCGGCGGTCGTGGCGTACGGGCTCCTCCAGGCCGCCGGCTTCGCGGTCTGGATCGCCCTGCCGGGGTTCCCCGGCTTCGCCGCGGGCTTCGCGCTGTGGGGGCTGGGCGGCGCGATGGCCTCGGGCGCGTTCGAGGCGCTGCTCTACGACGGCCTGGCGGCGGCCGGCGAGGCCGGCCGCTACGTCCGGGTGCTCGCGCGCGTCGAGGCCGCCGGGCTGGTGGTGCAGGTCCCGATCGCCGGCGCCGCGACGGTCCTGTTCGATCTGGGCGGCTACGCGCTCGCCGGCTGGGTCAGCGTGGCGACCGCCCTGGGATCTGCGGCGGTCGCGGCGACGCTGCCCGAGGTCCGCCCGCCGGCCGCCCGGGGGGAGGAGGAGCTCGGCTACCTGGCCACGCTGCGCGCCGGCCTCGCCGAGGCCGCCGGCTCGCCGGCGGTGCGGGCGGCCCTCCTCGGCGTGGCGGCGATCACCGCGTTCGACGGGCTGGAGGAGTACTTCCCGCTGCTGGCGGCCGAGTGGGGCGTCCCCACGGGGGCGATCCCGATCGCGCTGGTCGCGATCCCGCTGGCCGGGGCGCTCGGCACGGCGCTGGCCGGGCGCGCCGCGCTCCTCGACCCCCGCGGCGTGGCCTGCATGCTGCTCGTCGCCTCGGCCGCCCTCGCCGCGGCGGGCCTGGTGGCGCGCCCGGCCGGGGTGGTCGGGATCGTCGCCTTCTACGGCGTCTACCGGCTGGCGGTCGTGATCGCCGACGCCCGGCTGCAGGAGCGGATCGAGGGCGCGGCGCGGGCGACGGTGACCTCCGCGGCGGGCCTGGCGACCGACGTCGCCGCGATGGCGCTCTACGGCGCGTGGGCTCTCGGCGGCCTGGGCCTGGTGACGGCGCTGGCGGCCCTGGCCGCGCTGACGGTGCCGGGGCTGCTCGGCGGGGCGCGCCGCCGGCGCGGTACGGTCGACGCGGGCGGACCGGCGAGCGAGGAGGCGCGATGAGCGAGTCCATCGACACGGCGGCCCGCGAGCGCCTGGAGGCGCTCGTCGGGACCTGGGACATGGGAGCGGGGCCACCCGGCGGCCCGCCCTGGCCGGGCGCGGCCCGGGTGACCTTCGCCTGGATGGAGGGTGCGCCGCTGCTGATCCAGCGCTGGTCCATCGAGATGGAGGGCGCTCCGAGCGGCACCGCGGTGATCGGCTGCGACGGGATGACCGGCGCCTACCGCCAGCTCTACACCGACGACCGCGACGTCCAGCGGCTCTACGAGATGAGCCTCGAGGACGGGGTCTGGCGGCTCTGGCGCGACGGCGCGCCCTTCGCCCAGCGCTTCACCGGGCGCTTCTCGGCGGACGGGCGGACGATCGCCGGGCGCTGGGAGATCGCCGAGGACGGCGCCGACTGGAGAACCGACTTCGACGTGACGTTCACCCGGGTGGGCTGAGGTCCGCGGCGGCGCGCGCGATCGCCGCGCGCGCATCGTCGGCGAGGGCCCGCACCAGCTCGCCGGCGGGCAGCTCGCGCGCCAGCTCGTGCGCCTCGCCGGCCCAGAGGTTCACCGCCGACGCGTCGCCGGCCGCGCGCGCCGCGGCCCGTGCCGGCGCGGTCACGTAGTGGATCTCCGGGTAGGCGAAGGGCGCGCCCGCGTCGTGCTCGTCCATGAACCCGTTGCGGATGCCGCGCGCGGTGCGGCCGGTGAAGGCCCGCGTGAGCGCGGTCGGGCCGTCGGATCGGAGCGCCGCGCGATGCACCTCGGCGGTGCCCGCCTCCGGGCAGAGCATGAACGCGGTGCCGAGCTGAACCGCTCGGGCGCCGGCGCAGAGCAGCGCGGCGATCGCGCCGCCCGTCGCGACGCCGCCCGAGGCCACCAGCGGGAGCTCGGTCCGGCTCGCGAGGATCTGCAGCAGCGGGAGCAGCCCGATCGCCGTCGCGCCGCCGTCGTCGGCGAAGGATCCGCGGTGCCCGCCCGCCTCGGCGCCCTGCGCCACCAGGGCGTCGGCGCCGGCGGCGACGGCGACGGCCGCCTCGTCGGCCGTCGTGACCGTCACCCACACCTCGGACCCGACCGCGTGCAGGCGCTCGACCAGCGCGGCGTCGGGGCAGCTGAAGGTGAACGACACGACCGCGACCGGGTCGGCGAGGAGCAGCGCGACCTTCTCGCCGTAGCCGTCGTCGGTGAACCGCGGCTCGCCGACGTCCAGGCCGCGCCCGCGGGCCCATGCCGCGAGGCGGTCGACGTAGCCGGCGTAGGACTCCGGGTCGGCCGGCCCCGGGACCGGCGCGAAGACGTTCACCCCGAAGGGCCCGGAGGTGAGCTCTCGGGTGGCGCCGATCCGCCGGGCGGCCTCGCCGGCCGAGAGGTACGCCGCGGCGAGGAAGCCGAGCCCGCCGGCCTCGGACACGGCGGCGGCCAGCTCCGGGGTCGACGGCCCGCCGCCGAGCGGCGCGAGCACGATGGGGGTCGGCAGGTCGTCCAGGACCACGGATCGACTGTACCGGCGGTCCCCACCGGCGGACGTGGGCGAGCCGGGCGCGCGCGCCCCGAGGGGGTCGCGCGGGTGATCAGTCGCGGGGCCGGTCCCGGTCGCGGGACGGCTGCACGCGCTTGGGCTCGCCGGGCATCTTCGGGTAGTCCGGCGGGTACGGCATGTCGCCGTCGCCCTGCTCCTCGTAGAGGTCGAGCAGCGGCTGCAGCGAGTGCGCGACGTCGTCGATCGCCGCGTGCCGGTCGCCGACCTCGGCGAATCGCGCCGGCATCGTGGCGACGGTGAAGTCCTCGGGCCGGACCCGCTCCAGCTCGTCCCAGCCGAGCGGCGCCGACACCGGGGCGCCGGGCTTCGGGCGGATGCTGTACGCCGAGGCGATCGTCCGGTCGCGGGCGTTCTGGTTGTAGTCGACGAAGATCCGCTCGCCGCGCTCCTCCTTCCACCACCGGGTGGTCACCCGGCCGGGCAGGCGCCGCTCCAGCTCCCGCCCGAAGGCGATGGCGGCGTGGCGCATGTCGGTGAAGGTCCAGCGCGGCTGGATCCGGACGTAGATGTGAATGCCGCGCCCGCCGGAGGTCTTCGGGAAGCCGGCGTAGCCGAGCTCCACGAGCAGCTCGCGCGCCGTCGCGGCGACCTCGACCGCGTCGTCGAAGTCGGTGCCCGGCTGCGGGTCGAGGTCGAGGCGCAGCTCGTCGGGATGGTCGACGTCGTCGGCGCGCACCGGCCAGGGATGGAACGTGATCGTCCCCATCTGGGCGCACCAGGCGACCACGGCGATCTCGGTGGGGCAGACCTCGTCGGCGGTGCGGCCCGAGGGAAACCCGATCCGGGCGGTCTCGACGTAGTCGGGCGCGCCCTTGGGGACGCGCTTCTGGAAGAACGCGTCGCCACCGCGCGGGCCCTCGCGCTGGGTGAGCACCACGCCCGGATGGACCCCCTTGGTCCAGCGCTCGAGCGTGGTCGGCCGCCGGCGGAGGGCGCGCATGATCCCGTCCTCGACCGCGAGGTAGTACCGGACGACGTCGAGCTTGGTGAGCGCCGGCGTCGCATCGGTGGCGGGGAAGATCTTCCGGCTCGCGCTGCTCACGCGGAGCTCGCGCCCGCCGGCGTCCAGGATGACCTCGTCAGAAGCGGCCACGACGGCCCGAGGATCGCACGTGACCTCGGGGGTTGCCTGGGGGTGTCGGTGCTGGGTAGAAGCACTCGATGCCCGCGTTCCGCAGGATCCGGAGACGCCCGCGTCGCGCGACCCGGGCGGGAGTGCTCGGCGTGGCGGCGTGGGTCCTGCTGTCGGGTGCGTCCGCGGCGGCGGTCGAGGTGCCGTTCGCGGCCACCGGCGCCGAGCAGCCGTGGCCGGTGCCGGCCGGCGTCACGCGGATCCATGGGATCGCGATCGGCGGCGCCGGCGGCCTCCAGGGCGGTTTCGGTGCGGTCGCCACGGCGGATCTCAGCGTGGTGCCGGGCAGCACGCTGTACGTGAACGTCGGCGGCAGCGCGACGACGGCGCAGGGCGGCTTCAACGGTGGTGGCGACGCGGGAGGGTCGAATGCGGGCGGTGGCGGCGGCGCATCGGACGTGCGGTCGCTGTCGCGTACGGCCGCCGACGCGCAGGCCTCGCTCGACTCGCGCCTGATCGTCGCCGGCGGCGGCGGGGGTCGCGGCGAGACCCGCAGCGAGCTCTACGAGTTGGGCGCGAACGTGTACTTCGGCGGATTGGGCGCCGAGGCCGGCGCGCAGGGCGGGGGCTGCACCGGCGGGTCCGTCGCCACCGGCGGTGGGCCCGGAGCCTCGACGATGGGCGGCAGCGGCGGCGAACGCGGCGGTCAGCAGGGTCAGAAGGGCGCCGGTGGCAAGGGCGCCCTCTCCATCGCCGCCGGCGGCGGCGGCGGTGGTGGCCTGTACGGCGGGGGCGGCGGCGGGGAGGCGTCGGTGCCCCTCAGCCCGGCCGGCTGCGGTGCCGGCGGCGGCGGCGGATCGAGCGGGTTCGCGGCGAGCGCCGTGAACAGGTCGGTCGTCATCAACAGCGCCGGGGTGGCGCCGGCGGTGGAGTTCACCTACACGGTCGCGCCGGATCCTCCGGTCATCACGGGGACCGATCCGGCCTCGCCGGGAAGCAGCGCGAAGCCGCTGGTGAAGGGCACGGTGGGCGGTGGTGCGCCGACCGCGATCCGGGTGTTCACCAATTCGACGTGCGCGGGCGAGCCGGCGGCGAGCGGGAGCGCGGCACAGTTCACCGGGCCGGGGATCGCGGTGGCGGTGGCGGAAGGCGCGTCGACGCGGTTGAGCGCGGTGGCCGTCAACGCCGGGGGGAACTCGGGCTGCTCGAACCCGGTCACCTACGTCCACTCCCCGCAACCATCGCCCGAGTCGTCGCAGCAGCCGGTGTCGCCGTCCGCGGATCGCGTCGCGCCGGCGCTGACGAGCTTGGTGATGTCGCCGGCGAGCTTCCTCGCGCGCCGCGGCGCGAACGTCGACTACCGCCTCTCGGAGCCGGCGCGCGTGCGGTTCGGGGTCGAGCGGGCGGTCCCCGGGTTCCGGTCGCGGGGCGTCTGCCGGCCGCTGCGCGGGAAGCCGCGCGCCGGCGCGAAGCGCTGCACGGCCTACCGCGTCGTGACGGGCACCTTCCGCGACGACGGCGACGTCGGCATGAACCGCCTGCGGTTCACGGGACGCCTGGGCGGTCGCTCGCTCGCGCCCGGTGCCTATCGGCTCGTCGCGACGGCCGTCGACGCGGCCGGCAACCGCTCACAGCCCAAGCGGCGCGCGTTCCGCATCATCGGGAGGTAGCGCAAAGGGCCGGAGGTCGGATCCGCGTCGCCGCCCCGGCGACGGGGATCCGACCGAGCGCCAGACCTTCGTGGCGGTGACGCGGCTGATGTCGTAGTCCACGACGACCGAGGGCTCCCGCCCGGGGGTGCCGCCCTCTAACCGGAACGGGATCCCGGTGTCGGGGTCCATCGCGAGCTGCTGCTGGTACCCGTCCGAGAAGCCGGTCGAGGCGACGACGACGCCGGTCTTGGGACTGGCGGGTCGTTGAGCTGCGCGACGCCCTGCGGCGAGAGGCTCTCGCTCTGGACGGCCGCACACACACCGATGTGACGCTCGAGGCGGAGGGGGAGGGATTCGAACCCTCGTCGGAGCTATGACCCCGAAACGGTTTTCGAGCCCTCGGTCGATCAGGGCAACATCGCCGATGGATACTGCGATCCCGTTCTGCGCGGGTGGGGTGCGCGGCACGCTGCGCGACAATGAGGTCTTGCGGAGGGCGTTCACGGGAACCGCCCGACGAGCTTCGAGCGCAGCGGGACCTTGGCCGTGCGCACCCGCGCCATCTCGGCGCCGAGCACGCGCTGCAAGTTGTCGCGGGCGTTGGTGAATGCCACCTCGGCGGGACTGGTCGAGCCGTCATTCGGCATTGGAGTGCGGAGCAAGGCACCGGCCCGCTCGCCGTAGACCTTGACGCTCTGCCGCAAGGCATCCCCGCCGATCTCCTCGGCCAGCACCTCGGCGGCGAACCGACCGACGGCCATATCGCCGCCGGCTTTGCCGGCGTCTTCGAGCAGTCGCTCGCGGTCGGCGTCGGCCCGCTGAAAGAAGAGGTTGGCAGCACCGACGAATCGCTGCGCCGCGGTCTCGACCACGGCGATGCGGTCGAGGAGCTTGTCGAGCCGGGCGAGCAGGGATGCGCGCTGCGCCTCGGCGAGGCCGGCGTTATGCAGGAAGACCGCCCAGGCGCCGGAGAGGATCGCTCCCACTCCGACGCCGATGAGGGCGTAGAGGCCGCTGCTCACGGCTGCCGACGGTCGAGCGTGGCGATCACGCTGGGAAGCTCGCGACGTCGCCGACGAGCGACACCACCACGAGGACCCAGAGAATCGCGAGCACGAGCGCGGCGATGACGAGGCCACGCATTAGGCGCCCTGCCGGTGGCCGGGAACGACGCCCGCGCCGGTCATGGTGACAACGCTAGGGGCGCTCGCCCGAGCCGGACTGGCGGACGCGGTAGATAGCCGCGCCAAGCAGAAACAGCCACACGGCGAGCGTCAGGATGTCCGACTGGGTGAACTCGCCCCAGCCCAACTCCCACACCAGCCTGGCCAAGCCCAGCAGAGCGATGAAGACAACGGCGTACCACCACGATTTCCCGGACCGGCGAGCCATTTTCACTCCGCGATCTGGGCGAGGCGCGAGGCGGTGTCGGCCCGCGCGAGGTAGGCATCGAGGAGGGCGCCGGCCTCGGCCTCGGCGCCTGGGAAGGCTTGATCGCCCCGCCGGGCGGGGTCGCTCACGGGGAACCGCGGCCGCCGGGCGTTCACGGCGGGCGTCCTACCGATCGCGGGCGAGCCGCGTGAACTCGGCACTCGACCCGTCGACGAGGAAGCCCTTGCCGGACTCGATGGCGATGCACCATACGGTCCCGCCGCCCTGCGACCCGCACGCGACACTCCTCGGGGCGTTCAGGAGCACTTCGTCTGGATCGAGGTCCCGCCGCCCGCCGGGCGGGAACGTATACCCGCCTTCGGGCGCCCGCCCGCTGTTCAACTCGCCGGACTCTTTGATCGTCACGCTGACGGTGTCGTCGTCGCTCACGCAGAAGGCGCCCTGCTCCAGGAGCGCACACGGGAAGCTCTGCGCCGAGAGTCGGAAGGTCCCCTCGAAGGTCGCGAAGTGGCGCACGAGCGGGTTCTCGAAAGCCGCCCTGCCGGAGGGCGCCGCGCAGGGTGTCCTCCAGGGCCGAGGCTGCTTCGTCGCCGCATCCAGCGGGCAGAGAGCGAGCCGAGCAAGGCCAGCATCGTTAGGAAGCTCGCCGCCCTTCGCATGGCGGCGAGTATCCACGACGATGCTCGGGGCTTGCACTCCCGCGAGGCCGGCGAGCCCTCAGCGAGCGTCCTGGGGCCGCGGAGCGCGGGCCGCTACTCGCGCTGCTCGGGCTTCGCCAGCGCTTGCTCGATCTTCGCTAAGCGGTCCTGGATCGACGACAACTGGCGAAGTAGCTCGCGCTCCTCGACCTCGACCTCGGTGCTCACCTTCTCGATGTCCTCCTCCACCACCGGGAGGATGAAGCGCTGGGCGACGGCGGCGGTGAGGAAGCCGAGGAAGCCGATCCCGACGATCATCAAGCCCATTGCGATCAGCCGGCCGCCGTTCGTGACCGGGAAGATGTCGCCGTAGCCGACCGTGGTGGCCGTGGTCATCGCCCACCAGAAGCCGTCCCAGGCGCTCACCGGCTCCTCGTGGTGGCCGTTCTCGACCGCGGCGAAAGCGGCACCGCCGCCGACCACCGCCAGGACGGCGAGCAGGGCGGCGTAGCGGAAGCCGTCGAGCGAGAAGACCCGCCGGGCGAGCCGCGCCGAGAGCAGCACCGGCATGAGGCGCAGAAGGCGCAGGAGGCGGGCACCTCGGAGGCCCTGCAAGAGGCCCGGCATGAAGGGCGGGGTGAGCAGCACGATCGCCACTTCGAGGGGGTGTGAGCGCAGCCAGGCCCACCGGCTCGGGACCACCCAGAGCATCACCACAAGCTCGGTGGCGAAGGCGATCCAGATGGCCCAGTTGGTCACCCCCGCGATGGTGTCCCAGGGCTCGTCGAGGCCGGACTCCTCGACCGCGATCACCGGGATCACGAGCAGCGCCGCGACGAGCATCGGCACCTCGAAGCGCCGCGCGACGCGCTCCGCGCGGCCGTTGGCGGGTCGCGCTGCCACGTCCTCGATCCTAGGCGCGCACCCGGACGGCCTTGGATCGGCCGCGGTAGCGCGGCGCGAATGCTGAATCGGCGGTTCCGAGGGCCTCCATGTCGGCGTCTGGCGAGCCCGCTGGAAGGGGTCGTGCTGAAGGGGGCCGGAGGGGTGGATCAGGGTCTCTTGACCGGCTCCGCCGGACCGACCACCACCACCTTCTCTTGTCTGTTCCTGGGGGGAGAACATAGGAAGTTAGGACTCGGCCCCCGGCCGGCGGCCCGGATGCCCGTTGTGAAGCGGCATCTCAGCCTTCCGCGGGACATTGTCCATTCCGCGTTTGTCCACCGATCGGCCCCGCGGCGCCGGGGGTGGAGGCGATGTGATTCCGGACCTCCATGTCGGCCAGCATGAGCGTGCGCATGAGGCGGATCGCCTTGCGCTCGACCAGTCGCCAGCGTGCTCGATCACCGTCCGTGTAGCTCGGGACGGTGCGGGTGCTGGGCGGCCCGAGCCGGCGCTCGGCGGGTACCGGCGATTGGGCGGCCAGGCGATCGAGGAGGTCGTCCCGGTAGGCGGCGAAGGGGTCACGGCCGCGGTCAGCCACCAGCGGAAGCCGGCCGGCAGTCGCACGGGCTCCTGCGCGGCAGGGTGCGCGCGACAATGCGCGCCCCGACCGAGCCGTTTCAGGCGGCTCCAGGCCGTCGAGCGCAGTATGCGCGGGAGGCAGCGCGGAGGCCGCGAGATGTGGCCTCTTTACTGCGCTTTCGGCTCTGCGAGCGGAGGGGGAGGGATTCGAACCCTCGTCGGAGCTATAAGCCCCGAAACGGTTTTCGAGACCGCCGCATTCAACCGCTCTGCCACCCCTCCGAGGCGGCCGAGGGTAGCAAAGCGGGTGCGGTAGCATCGCGGGCCGGGAGAGGTGTCCGAGCGGCCTAAGGAGCGCGACTGGAAATCGCGTAGGCGGGTTCCCCGCCTCGAGGGTTCAAATCCCTCCCTCTCCGTCGTCCGCGCGAGCGGGGCCGAGGCGCGCCGGCGGCGCCGGCGGGCCCCGCCGCGCTGATATCCTCGCCCGCCCCGGGGCAGTTAGCTCAGCGGGAGAGCGCCCGCTTCACACGCGGGAGGTCACTGGTTCAATCCCAGTACTGCCCATGTTCTTCTCCGGAGGCATGAGCCGCCGCCTGGCCTCTCTTCTTGGCGGCTCACGGTGCCCGCCCCGCGAAACACGGTGGCCCGGCGCGCGAAAATACGGTGGTTCTGCGGATGCCCCGTCCCGACCCCCGGCCGTACCGTCGTCCCACAACGACGACACGGGAGTTTGCCGACGGGAAGGCCGCCGGCGACCCCGACATCGAAGGGGGAGTCATGAAGCTCTACGGAATCATTCGCCGCCACGGCTGGGCCACCGCGCAGGATCTCGAGGAGGCGGCCGCGCGCTCCACCGTCGAGGGCGACAAGCCGGGCTCGGGGGTCCGCTGGATCCGCAGCTACGTCCTCGAGGAGGACAGCGGCGAGGTCGGCACGTTCTGCGTCTACGAGGCCGAGAGCACCGAGGCGATCTACGCCCACGCCGAGGCCGCCGACCTGCCGGTCGACGAGATCATCCCGGTGGCCGGCACCGTGGTCGTCCGGCCCGACCCGGCGCCCGTCGCGGCATGAGCCGCCCCGGCGAGCGATGACCCGCCCGGGCTCGCCCGGCGGCGCCCCCACGGCGCCGCCGGCGCGGCCCGCGCCGGCCGGCGCGGGGATCCCGCTGGTCGGCCGGCACGAGGAGCGCGGGGCCCTGGCACGAGCCGTCGAGGAGGCGCGCTCGGGCCGGGGCGCGCTCCTGCTCGTCTCCGGCGAGGCCGGGGTCGGCAAGACCCGGCTGGCCCATGAGGCCGCCGCGGCGGGCGCGCCCGCCCTCCGCGGCGGCGCCTCCCAGGCCGATCCGGCCCCCTACGGGCCGCTCGTCGCCGCCCTGCGCGCCCACCTGCGCGCGCGCCCCGGCGCGCTCGACGGCTGCGGGACGCTGCGGGCCCACCTCGCGCGCCTGCTGCCCGAGCTCGGCGATCCGCCGCCGGGCGGCGACCGCGCCACCCTGATCGAGGCCCTGCGCGCCGCGCTCGGCCACCTCGCCGCCCCGGGCCCGCTCGTGCTGGTGCTCGACGACCTGCAGTGGGCCGACGACGCCACGCTCGAGCTGCTGGAGGCCCTGGCCGAGCCGCTCGAGGGCATGCCCGCCCTGGTCGTCGGGACGTACCGCTCGGACGGGCTCCCCCGGGGCCACATGATCCGCCGCCTGCGGAACGAGCTGCGCCGGGGCGGCCGCCTGACCGAGCTCGCGCTGGAGCCGCTCGCGCCCGACGAGACCGCCGCGCTCGCGGGAGCGGCCCTCGGCGCGGTGCCCTCGCCGGCGCTGGCCCGCACGATCCACGACCGCTCGCAGGGCATCCCGTTCTTCGTCGAGGAGCTCGCCCGCGCCCTGGCCGTGGGCGGTGCCGTCCGACCCGGCCGGCGCGGGCTGGAGCTGGCCGGCGGCGAGGTGCCGGTGCCCGAGACGATCCGCGACGCCGTGCTGATGGCCACCTCGGACCTGTCGCCCGACGCCCGGGCCGCGGGGGAGGCCGCCGCCGTCGCCGGCGGGGCGTTCGACATCGGCCCGGTCGCGGCGATCGCGGGGGAGGCCGGGCTGGCCGAGCTCGCCGACGCCGGCGTGCTGCGCGAGGCCGAGCCCGGGCGCGCCGCCTTCCGTCACGCGCTCACCCGCGAGGCGCTCTACGCCGACGTCCCCTGGCTCCGCCGCCGCGCCCTGCACCGCCGGCTGGCCGAGGTCCTGGAGGCCGGCGCCGCCTCGCCCCGCGAGGTCGCCGGCCACTGGCTCGGCGCCGGTGAGCCGGGCCGGGCGCGCGCGTCGCTGCTCCGCGCCGCCGAGGCCTCGGAGGCACTCCACGCCCACCGCGATGCGGCCGGCGCCTGGCGGCAGGCGCTGGAGCACTGGCCCGAGGGCGAGGAGCGCGAGGCCCGCATCGCCGCCCTGGCCGCCTACGCCGGCGCGGCCGAGATGAGCGGTGACGCCGCCGAGTCGGCCCGCGCCTGGCGCGAGGTCTGCGCGCTGCGCGCCGAGGACGGCGCCGGCGCCGAGCTGGGCGAGGCGCAGCGCCGGCTGGCCGCCGCGCTCGAGCTGCGCGGCGACCGCGAGGCGGCCCAGGCGGCACGGGGCGCGGCGGCGCTGGCCTTCGCCGCGGCGGGCCGTCCGGCCGACGCCGGCGCCGAGCGCCTGGCGATGGCCAACCACCACCGCATCGGCGGCCGCCACGAGGCGGCGGTCGAGCTGGCCCGAGCGGCGGCCGAGGACGCCGGCGCCGCCGGCCGGGACGACCTCCGTGCGCGGGCCCTCGGCATCGAGGGCGTCGCCCTCGCCAAGAGCGGCGACACCGAGGGGGGCCTCGCAACGGTCCGCGCCGGGCTGGCCCTCGCGATCGACCGCGACATGACCGCCGTCGCCGCCGAGCTCTACCAGCGGCTCAGCCTCGCGCTCTACGACGCCGGCGACTACGGCCGCGCCCAGGAGACGCTCGACGTCGCGCTGGAGCTCTGCCGGATCAACGACGACGGCGACACCGAGGTCGCCTGCGTCACCTGCCTGGTCTACGTGCTGCGCGAGCGCGGCGAGTGGGAGCGGGCGGCGGCGCTCGGCCGCGACCTCGTCGCCGCCGGCTCTGCCGAGTGGGTCGTCGACGGCCTCGTCGGCGTGATCCACGCCTTCCAGGGACGGCTGTCCTCCGGCCGGCGGCTGCTGGCGTCCTCGCTCGCCGTCTCGACCCGCCTCGGGCACTACCACATGCAGGTCGACGCGACCGCCGGACTGGCGTGGCTGGCGGCGGCGGAGGGGCGCCACGAGGAGGCCGAGGAGCGCTGCGCGGCGCTGCTCGCGCGGTGGGAGGCGAGCGACGATCACCACGACGCGCTCTGGGGGCTGCGCTGGGCGGCCGGCTACCTCGCCCGGCGCGGGCGCGCCGCGACGGCCCACGGCTGCGCCGAGGCCCTCGCGCGGATCGCGGCCGAGACCGCACGCCCCGAGGCGCTGGCGGCGCTCGCGGCGGCGATCGGCGAGGCCGCCCTCGCCGCCGGCGACGCCGACACGGCGGCCGACCAGCTCACCCGCGCGGTCGAGCTCCACCAGGCGCTGGAGGTCCCGTTCGAGCGCGCCCAGGTCGAGCTGCGGGCCGGGCTCGCGCTCGCCGCGGCCGGCGACCGCGAGCCGGCGCTCGAGCGGTTGGACGAGGCCTACCGGACGGCGCGGCGGCTCGGCGCGCGCCCGGTGGCGGCCGAGGCGGCCGGCGCCATCGCGGCGCTCGGCGAGTCGGTCGCCCGCCGGCTCGGCCGGCGCGCCGCCGCCCAGGCCGAGGGCGCCGGCCTCTCGCGGCGCGAGCTGGAGGTCGTGCGCCTTGTGGCCGTCGGCCGCAGCAACCGGGAGATCGCCGACCGCCTGGTGCTCAGCCCGCGGACGGTGGACATGCACGTCCACAACATCCTGCGGAAGCTCGAGTGCAAGACCCGTGGGGAGGCCGCCCACCGGGCCGGGCAGCTGGGCCTCCTCTGAGCCCTCCGACGCTCCACAGACCCGCCACGCGGTCTTCCCGACCTCGTCGGCCCCGGCAGTGGAGCCGACGCGCAGGAGGGACTCGACGCCTTATCCGTCGGCCGGCGCCGTCCCCGATCGCGCCAGCCGGACCAGCGCCAGCGCCGCGGCGGGGGTCGCCAGCGCGAGGGCGCCCGCGAGGACGGACCGCCACATGGGCGGATCCGTCGCCAGCACCCAGACGAGGACGCCGATGAGCGCGGGCTGCGCGAGCTCGCGGGTCACGCGTCCCGCCGTCGCCGCGGCGGCGCCGCGCCGGCGCTCGCGCCGGAGCTCCCAGACGTCCGCGACCCAGACGAGCGCGGTTCCGGCGATGAGCACCGAGAGAACACCGGTCGCGTCGAGGGCCGAGGGGGCGACGATCGACCGCGCGGCCGCGATGATCACGGCGCAGAGCGCGACGAACCTCAGAAGCCCGGGCACACGGTTCACGGCCGTCGCAT
>JAWVEV010000155.1:0-4918 GCA_033856535.1 Miltoncostaeaceae bacterium
GGGCCCCAGGGGATCGCGAGGGAGGGATCGGCCGCGATCCGCAGGTGCGCCTGGGCGTCGGAGGGATCGGTGGCGGCCCGCAGCCAGGCCACCGCGGCGCGCACCTCGCGCCGCTCGAAGAGGCCCACCCCGCCGCGAACCTGGTGCGGCACGCCGGCACGCTCGAGCTCGCGCACGAGCGGGCGCGCCTCCAGGCGGACCGCCCGCATCAAGACGGCCTGCTCCTCGTAGGGCACGCCGGCCGCCGCGAGCCGAAGGATCTCGGCGACCACCGCGCGCGCCTGGCCGTCGGGATCCGGCGCGGTCCAGACCTCGGGCGGCGGGCCCTCGGCCTCGGGCCGCGCGACCAGCCGCTTCGTCGCGCGGTCCGGGATGCGCGCGACCACCGCGCCGGCGGCGTCGAGCACGGCCTGGGTCGAGCGGTAGTTGCGCTCCAGCCGGATCTCGGCGGCGTCTGGGAAGCGGCGGCGGAAATCGGCCAGGTTCTTGGCCGACGCGCCGCGGAAGCGATAGATGCCCTGGTCGTCGTCGCCCACCACGACCAGGCTCTCCGCGCCGCCGGCGAGCAGGTAGAGCAGCTCGGCCTGGGCGTGGTTGGTGTCCTGGAACTCGTCGACCAGCACGTGCCGGGCCTCGGCCCGGGCGGCCTCCAGCCGGTCGGGGTGGGCGCGCAGCAGCGCCAGCGCGCCGACGATCGACTCGCCGAAGTCCTCAAGCCCGTCCTCGGCCAGCCAGCGATCGTGCGCCTCGTAGACCCGGGCGAACTCGGCGTCGCGGCGGCGCAGCAGGGCCTGAGAGGCGGTGCCCGCGCCGGCGACGGCGGCCTCGGCCCACCGGCGGAAATCCCCCGCGGCCACCAGCTCGTCCTTGCAGCGGTCGATGCGCCGCAGGAACCCGTCGACCAGGTCGATCCGGTTGCCGCGCAGGTCGTGCAGCTCCAGGTCGAGCTCGGCCAGGCGCTCGAGCAGCAGCATCATCCGGGTCTCGCGGTCGGCCGGCTCGGTCGCGGCGAGCAGCCCGCGCTCGACGCCGTGCACCCGCGCCAGCCGCTGAGCGAAGGCATGGAAGGTGGTCACCCGGAGCGTCTCGTGCGAGCGCCCCAGCAGGTCCTCGGCCCGGCCGGCGAGCCCGTGGGCCGCCTGGCGGGTGAAGGTGAGGGCGAGCACCTCGCCCGGCTCGGCGCCCCCGTCGATCAGCCACGCGAGGCGGTGGCAGAGCACCCGCGTCTTGCCGGCGCCCGCCCCCGCGAGCACGGCGAGCGGGCCGCCCGCATGGGTCACGGCGGCGCGCTGCTCGGGGGTCAGGTCGGACAGCACCGGACGAGCGATGCTAGACCGGCGACCGGACGACGCCCGTCCCTCGGCCCGGGCCCTCCGCCGCTGGTAGCATCGCCGGCCGTGGCCGACGTCCGACCGTTCCCCGCCCTCGCCTACGACGAGGGGCAGGCCGGTCCGCTGGCGACGCTCGTCTCGCCGCCCTACGACGTCATCTCGCCCGAGCAGCGCGCCGGCTACCTGGCGGCGAGCCCGCACAACGCGGTCCACCTGATCCTGCCGGAGCTCCCGTACGACGAGGTCGCGGGGCTGCTTGCCGGCTGGCGCGAGGCCGGCGTGGTGCGCCGCGCCGACGCCCCCGAGATCACGGCCTGGACGCAGACCTTCACGCTGGCCGACGGGATCGAGCGCGAGCGGCGCACGCTGCTGGCGGCGGTGGGCCTGGAGCCCTACGAGGCGCGCGTGGTGCGCCCGCACGAGCGCACGCACGCTGGCCCGAAGGAGGACCGCCTGCGGCTGACGCGCGCGGTGCGGACCAACCTGTCGCCGGTCTTCGGCCTCTACCCCGACCCCGAGGGCGCCGCCTGGGCCGCGGTGGCGGGCGCCGTCGCCCGTCCGCCGGACGCCGAGGTGACCGACGATGAGGGGACGGTCCACCGCTTCTGGCGGATCGCGGACCCCGACGCCCTCGCCGGCGTGACCGCCGCGATGGCCGACCGCTGGATCCTGATCGCCGACGGCCACCACCGCTACGAGACCGCGCTGGCCTATCGCGAGGAGCGCCGCGAAGCCGGGGCCGGCGACGGCCCGCACGACCGCGTGATGATGGGCCTGACCGCGCTGGACGACCCCGGCCTGGTGGTGCTGCCCACCCACCGGGTGCTCGGGCGCTGGCCCGACGATGCCGCCGACGCGTTCGAGCGCCGGCCGGTCGAGGACCTGGACGCCCTGCTGGCGGCGCTCGCCGCCGCCCCGCCGGACCGGCCGGCGGTCGGCCTGGTTCTCCCCGACGGCGCGGCGCTGCTGATCGGCCCGGAGCACGCGGCCGACGCCACCCCGGCGGAGCGGCTCGACGTGGCGGTGATCGAGAATCGGATCCTGCTGCCCGGCCTCGGCGCCGACCAGGCCGCGCTCGCGCACGAGGGCGTGCTGACCTACGTGAAGGACCCGGCCGAGGCCTGGCGCCTGGTTCGCGACGGCGCGGCCGCCGCGTCGCTGGTGCTGCGGCCGATCGCGAAGGCCGACATCGCCGCGGTGGCCGAGGCCGCGGAGGTCATGCCGCAGAAGTCCACCTACTTCTTCCCCAAGCTGCTCACCGGGGTCGCGTTCCACGCCCTCGGAGATGGCTGACTCAGGCCCCAGCGCCGAGGCCGAGCGCTGGCTCGCCGCGTTCCGGCGGGCCTGCGACGCCGTGGCGAGCGCGGTGGCGGCGATGCCCGTGGCGGACCGCGGCCGGATGGTGGGGAGGGGCGCCGGCGGCGACGACACGGTCCTGATCGACCGCACCGCGGAGGACCTGGTGGTGGCCGAGCTGGAGCGCCTGGCGGCCGAGGGCCCCGGCTTCCGCCTGGTGAGCGAGGAGCTCGGCGAGCGCCGGATGGGCGCCGACCTCCCGGTGGTGGTGCTCGACCCGATCGACGGCAGCCTGAACGCCAAGCGCGGGATGCCGGTCTTCGCCACCTCGATCGCGCTGGCGACCGGGCCGACGCTCGCCGACGTGACGATCGGGCTGGTGCGCGACCACGGGACCGGCGAGGAGTACGTCGCCGAGCGCGGCCGCGGCGCGTGGCTGGACGGGCGCCCGCTGACCGGCCCGGGCGGGCCGCTGCGCATCCTGATGATCGAGGGCGCCTCGCCGGAGCAGGTCGCGCCGCTCGCGGCCGCGCTGGCGGGCCGGGCCCGCCGGCTGCGGGCACTGGGATCGCTCGCGATCTCGATCTGCGCCGCGGCGGCGCAACGCGGCGACGCGGCGGTCGGGCTGGGCGCCGCGCGCTCGGTCGACGTGGCCGCCGCCCAGCTGGTCGCGCGCGAGGCCGGGATGGTGGTGGGCATGCCCGACGCGGACGGGCTCGCGACCTTCGGGGTCGGCCTGGAGGGCCGGCGCCATGTGGTGGCCGCCTGGGACCGGGACGCCCACGACCTGCTGCGCGGGCTGGTTTCCCCCTGAGCGTAAAATCGCCACCGATGTCGGCGCCGTCGGAGATCCCGGGCTGGACCGAGGAGGAGGACCGCTTCCTCGACAAGCTCGACCGCGTCTCCTGGCGCGTCGCGCGCTGCTTCGCGCTGGGCCTGCCGGTCTGGCTCCTGCTGCTGCTGTTCCTGCCGCTGCTCATCCCGTTCCTGACCCCGCTGTCCGGGCTGATGCTGGCGACCCTCGGCGCGGGCCTCGCCTGCTGGGCGATGGAGCGCGGGGTGTCACGCCGCCGCCGTCGGGCGGCCGGCGCCGGGCCGGACGAGGACGAGCCGGAGACCCGGCGGAGGTCGGGGAGCGCGCGGCTGGTGATCGCCGGGGCGATCGCGCTGTTCGTGATCTACGGGGTCGTCGTGATCTTCGCGGGAGGCGGAAGGTGATCAGCTACGACGTCGCGCGCCAGCTGGGCAAGACCTACATCGGCGCGCTCAACACCGGCGAGGCCGAGTTCGCGGCCCTCTTCGCGCCGGACGCGACGGTGACCGTGAACGGCCGCGAGGGCACGCTGGACGACGTTCGGAGCGCCTTCCCGCCGGGCCGCTCGTCGTTCCGCGGCGCCAAGCTGGAGCCGCCGCACGTGGTCTTCACGGTGCGGGTGAAGGAGGGCCAGGAGGTCGTCGACCGGCCCCACCGCCTCGACATCGCCGACGACGGGACGATCCTGGCCCTGGAGGCCGACGCCCCCTGACGCCCTGTCAGGGGTCTTCGCGGAGGCGCCGGGCGGACCCTCTTGACGGCCCCCCGCGAAGGGTGCACGATCGGTGCCACGGAACGGGTCGAGCCCTTTCGACGTGTCAGGGTCGGCAGTCCGTTCCGGGCCAGTCGTCGGATCAGGACGTCAGTCCGTGTACCGCTTTCCGCAGCAGGCGAGCACCGCACCGGGTCCTCCAGACACGGTCGCGCGGCCGTCTCGCGGAGATCTGATGCGCATGTGCGCAGCGCGGTCCGCCTGGATGGCGGCGAGGGGTGCCGACGTAACGTCCCGAACGGCGAGCTCACCGAGAACGGCCATGGCGGCCGTGGGGAGGTGACGGCCTCTGGATGCCGCGAAGAGGGGCGGTTCGCCCGGCCGATGAGCCGGAGGGGATCGCCCGACTGATCGCATAACGCGGATGCCGCCACGGCGTGCCCGGGCAGACGGGAACGCGGCGCCGGCATCAACGGAGTCAGGCGAGGGCCGCCGTCGAGCACGATCCGCGACGGCGGCCCTCAGCGCGTCCGGGCCCGACGGCCCGGGCCGATCCCCAACGACGAGGGGCCCGCCGCAGACGACGGGCCCCTCGAGGTCCAGCGGATCCCACCGGGGGCGAGGCCCCCGAGGGGCTCCTTACATCATGCCGCCCATGTCGCCCATGCCGGGCATACCGCCGCCCGCCTCGGGCTTGTCGACGACCATGGCCTCGGTGGTGATGATGTTCTTGGCGATCGAGGCGGCGTTCTGCAGCGCCGAGCG
>JAWVEV010000156.1:0-17810 GCA_033856535.1 Miltoncostaeaceae bacterium
ATCCGCTCAGGCTGCCGAGCCAGGCCGAGCGCCCCTGCGCCGGGTGAGTTCCCGTGCTGCGCAGGTAGACCCGGTGCAGCGCGACCAGCACCATCGCGAACGCCAGCAGCGCCAGCTCGGCGTCGTAGGAGAACAGGATGGCCACGACGCCGACGAAGGTGAGCCCGTTGATCACGAGCGAGGTCACGCCGTCGGTGACCAGCTGGCTGATCGCCTCGATGTCGCTGGTGAGCCGGCTCACGGTGCGCCCGGTCGGGTTCCGCTCGTGGTAGCCGAGCTCGAGCCGCATCAGGTGGCGGAAGGTGTCCGTGCGCAGGTCGAGCAGGACGCGCTCGCCGACCCAGCTCGAGAGGAAGGTCTGGTAGTAGCCGGCGACCCAGCCGACCAGGCCGGCGCCCAGGAAGAGGGCCACGGCGAAGATGAGCATGCCGCGGTCGCGGGCGGTGATGCCGTCGTCGATCGCGACCTTGGCCACCGCCGGCCCGGCCAGGCCGGCGGCCGTGACCACCAGCATGAGCAGGACGGTGAGCAGGGCCTTCCCGGTGTACGGGCGGAAGTACGGCAGCAGCTTGAGGAGCTTGCGGCGGGGGATCGCGGCCGGCGTGGCCTCGCGGGCCGGGCTCGCGGCGGCCGGAGCGGCCGTGCTCATTCGGCCACCAGCTGCGGCCGCGCCAGGCCGCCGTCGCGGATCTCGCGGTAGCGGTCGCTGGTCGCCGAGAGCTCCTCGTGGGTGCCGCGGGCGGCGATCCGGCCGTCCTCCAGCACCACGATCTCGTCGGCGAGCGCGAGCGTCGAGAGGCGGTGCGCGATCACGATCGTCGTGCGCCCGGCCATGACCGCCCGCAGGGCGTCCTGGATGCGGCGCTCGGTGGAGGCGTCCACCGACGCCGTCGCCTCGTCGAGGATCAGCACCCGCGGGTCGGTGATCGCCGCCCGGGCGATCGCGATCCGCTGGCGCTGGCCTCCGGAGAGGCTGAAGCCGCGCTCCCCGATCACGGTGTCGAAGCCCTGGGGCAGCGCGTCGACGAAGTCCTCGGCCTGGGCCAGCCGCGCCGCCGCGCGCACCTCCTCGTCGGTCGCGTCGGGGCGGCCGTAGGCGATGTTCTCGCGCACGCTGGTCGAGAAGAGGAACGGCTCCTGGGCGACCACGCCGACCGCCCGGCGCAGGTCGTCCAGGCGCAGGTCGCGGACGTCGGCGCCGTCGAGCAGCACCCGGCCCTCGGTGGGGTCGGTGAAGCGGGGGATGAGCTGGGTGAGCGTGGTCTTGCCCGACCCGGTCGCCCCGATCACGGCGACGGTGCGTCCCTCGGGCACCTCCAGGTCGACCCCGTCCAGCACCGGCGCCCCGCCGTCGTAGGCGAACCCGACGTCCTCGAAGACCAGCCGCCCGCCGCCGTCCGGCAACGGCCGGGCGTCGGGCCGCTCGGCCACCTCGGGCACGGCGTCGAGCACCTCGAAGATCCGGGTGCCGCCGGCGATCGCGCGCTGCGCGGTGCCGACCAGGTTCCCCAACGAGCGGAACGGGAAGGCCAGCATCGTCAGCCAGAGGTAGAAGCTCGAGAACTCGCCGAGCGTCAGGTGCCCGTCGATGGTCCGGATGCCGCCGTAGGCCATCACGACGGCGAGGCCGGCGACCGGGAGGAAGCCCATCGCCGGCTGGTAGAGCGCCCGCAGCCGGGCGGCGTCCATGCTGCGGTCGAAGGCCCGCCGGGCCGTCGCGCCGAAGCGGTCGGTCCGGTCGCCCTCGCGGCCGAAGGCCTTGATCACGCGGATGCCGGCGGTGCTCTCCTCGGCCATCTGGGTGACCTGGCCGACCCGCTGCTGCACGTCGATCAGCACCGGGTGCGACAGCCGGCTGTAGCGCCATGCGATCGCGAGCAGCGCCGGGCCCATCGCGAGGGCCATCAGCGCCAGCGGCCAGTCGACCGAGATCAGGATCGCCGTCACCAGGATCAGCGTGAAGGCGTGCATGAACAGGAAGATCAGGCCGTAGCCGAGGAAGAAGCGGACGGTCTGGAGGTCGCTGGTCGCACGGGACATCAGCTGGCCGACCGACATGCGGTCGAAGTAGCCCAGCGAGAGCCGCTGCAGGTGCGCGAAGAGCACCCCGCGCATGTCGTACTCGACGCCCAGGCTCACCCGGCCGGAGACCCAGCGGCGGATCACCCCGAAGATCCAGCGCGCGACCACGACGACCAGCAGCGCGCCGATCAACGGGGCGAGGAGGTCCCGGCGTCCCGAGGTCAACACGTCGTCGATCACCCGGCCGGTCAGGTATGGCAAGGTGATGGAGCACGCCATCAGCGCCAGCGCGCTCACGGCGGTGATCGCGACCTGGACCCGGTAGGGGGCGAGGAAGCGGAAGAGGCGGAGGAGGACGGCCACAGGTGGTTTACTGGTGAATGATAGGGGAGGCCCACGGCAGGCTCAAGCGGCGTCGGCCGTCGCCGACCCCATGGACGTGCCGTCCCTGCCCGCGCCGCTGGCCTACGCCGTGCCCAACGTCAGCGAGGGCCGCGACCGCGCGACGATCGACGCGCTGGTGGACGCCTGCCGCGTCCCCGGGATGCGCGTGCTCGACGTCCACAGCGACCCGGACCACCACCGGACCGTGATCACGATCGCCGGCGACCCCTGGGCGCTGCAGGACGCCCTGGTGGCGCTCGCGGGCGAGTGCGTGGACCGCATCGACCTGCGCCGGCACCGCGGCGCGCACCCGCGCGTGGGCGCGCTCGACGTGGCGCCGATCGTGGCCCTCTCCGAGGACGACCTCTCGTTCGCGAGCGAGATCGCGGCGAGCCTGGCCGAGCGGCTCGGGACCGAGCTCAACCTGCCGGTCCTCCTCTACGGCGACGGGCTCGCCACCGACCCGGACCGCACGCGGCCCTTCGACTTCCGCCGGGGTGGCCTGGACTGGCTCGAGGAGGAGGTGGCCGCCGGCCGCATCGTCCCCGACGCCGGCCCGCCGCGGGTGCACCCGAGCGCCGGCGTCGTGCTGGTGGGCGCCCGCCTGCCGCTTGTGGCCTGGAACGTCTGGCTGCCCGACGGCACCCTCACCGAGGCGCGGGCCATCGCCGCGCGGGTGCGCCAGTCCGGCGGCGGGCCGTCCGGCGTGCGGGCGCTCGGCATCTACCTCGCCGAGGCCGGCTCCGCCCAGGTGTCGATGAACCTCGAGGACTACCGGGTCACGCCGCCGTACGCGGCGGTCTCGGCCGTGCGCGCCGAGGCCAACCGCCTGGGCCTCGAGGCCGGCGAGAGCGAGCTGGTGGGCCTGATCCCCCGGGCGGCGCTGGCCTACGGCCCGAGCCCGTCGGCGCTCGGCCTGCACGGGTTCCGCCCGGGCCAGCTCCTCGAGGCCAAGATGCCCGGGCTGTTGCGGCGGGCGGCCTAGCGTGCCGCCGAAGAAGAAGCGCCGCCGGCCGAACGCCGGCCCGCCGCCCGCGCCCGCCGCCAAGCGGACCGAGGAGTCGGCGGAGGCGCCGGAGCGCAAGCCGAAGCCTAAGCTCCGCGCCGGCGAGCCGGTCCCGCCGTCGTACAAGGGCGTCCTGATCCGCTCGGTGATCGTCGCGGTGCTCTTCTACCCGGTGCTGGTCTACATCGCCGGCGAGAAGCCCGGCTCCGCGGCGGTGGTCAGCCTGATCGCGTTCCTCCTGATGCTCCCGTTCGGCCTCCTGCTCGACCGGGTCCGGTACCGCACGCAGAGGCGGCGCTACGAGGCCCGGCGGGCGGGGCGCGCGTCCTGAGCGGCGGCGCGGTGAAGGTCGCCGCTCCCCGGGGCACGCGCGACGTGCTGCCGGCCGAATGGCGGGTGCGCCGGCGCATCCTGGACGTGGCGAGCGAGGCGTTCGCGGCCTACGGCTACGCGCCGATCACGACCCCGACCTTCGAGGACACCGAGGTCTTCGTGCGCGGGGTGGGCACGAGCACGGATATCGTCCGCAAGGAGATGTACACGCTCGCCGACGGCGAGCGGAGCATCACGCTGCGCCCCGAGGGCACCGCGCCGGTGGCGCGCGCCTTCGTGCAGCACGGCATGCACAAGCTGCCGGCGCCGGTGAAGCTCTGGTACCTGGCGCCGATGTTCCGCCACGAGGCGCCGCAGGCCGGCCGCTACCGCGAGCACTACCAGCTCGGCGCCGAGGCGCTCGGCAGCGACGACCCGCTGCTGGACGCCGAGGTGATCGGCCTGCTCGCGGACCTCTACCGGCGCCTCGGCGTGCCCGACGTGCGGCTGCGGATCGGGTCGATGGGCGACGCGGCGACCCGGGAGCCCTACCGCGATCGTCTGCTGGCGTATCTGCGGACCCATGCGGCCGATCTGACGGAGGACGCGCGCGAGCGGATGGAGCAGAACCCGATGCGGCTGTTCGACATGAAGGAGCCGCGGGTCGCCGAGGTGATGCGCGAGGCGCCCAAGCTGCTCGAGTCGCTCGGGCCGGAGGCCGAGGCGCACTACCGGCGCGCGCTGGCCGGCCTCGACGCGCTCGGGATCGCCTACGAGGAGGACCCGTACCTGGTGCGGGGCCTCGACTACTACACGCACACGGTCTTCGAGTTCACCTGCGACCGCCTTGGCGCGCAGAGCGGGATCGGCGGGGGCGGGCGCTACGACGGCCTGATCGAGTCGCTCGGCGGCCAGCCCACCCCGGGCATCGGCTTCGGCACCGGCGTGGAGCGGATCACGCTCGCGCTGGGCGGGGCCGAGGAGGCGCCGCCGGCGAGCCTCGACGTCTACCTGGCGGTGCCCGACGACGACCTGCGCCTTCGGCTGATGCCGCTGCTGGCGCGGCTGCGGGCCGCCGGCCTGCGCTGCGACAGCGACCTGCGCGGGCGCAGCCTGAAGGCGATGATGCGCCACGCGTCGTCCCTCGGCGCCGCCCGGGTCGTGATCGTGGGCCCCCGGGACCACGCCGCCGGCGTCGCCACCGTGCGCGACATGGCCACGGGCGACGAGCGCGCCGTGCCCCTCGACCGTCTGGAGGACGAGCTCACGTGATCGGATCGCCCCGCTACCGCTCGCACACCTGCCTGTCCGCCGCGGAGGCGGTGGGGGAGCGCGTGACCGTCGCCGGCTGGGTGCACCGCCGGCGCGACCACGGCGGCGTGGTCTTCATCGACGTGCGCGACCGCAGCGGCCTGCTGCAGGTGGTGTTCCATCCGGAGGAGGCGCCGGAGGCCCACGCGCTGGCCGGCGATCTGCGGTCCGAGGACGTGGTGAGCGTCGAGGGGCCGCTGGTCGAGCGGGACGCGGCGACGGTCAACCCGCGCCTGCCCACCGGCGGGGTCGAGCTGCGCGCCGCGCGGATCGAGCGCCTCGCGGCGTCGGACCCGCTGCCGTTCTCCGTGGAGGACGAGTCGATCGAGGCCTCGGAGGAGCTGCGGCTGACCTACCGCTACCTCGAGACCCGCCGGCCGCGCCGCCTGCGCGCGTTGGAGCTCCGGGCGGCGGTGACCCGGGCGGCGCGGCGGGTGCTCGACGACGAGGGCTTCCTCGAGGTCGAGACGCCGGTGCTCACCCGCTCCACGCCGGAGGGCGCGCGCGACTTCCTCGTGCCGAGCCGGATGCAGCACGGCTCCTGGTACGCGCTGCCGCAGAGCCCGCAGCTCTTCAAGCAGATCCTGATGGTGGGCGGCCTGGAGCGGTACTACCAGGTGGTCCGCTGCTTCCGGGACGAGGACCTGCGGGCCGACCGCCAGCCCGAGTTCACCCAGATCGACATCGAGGCGTCGTTCGTGGGGCCGGAGGAGGTCCAGGCGGTCACCGAGCGGCTGCTGGAGGCGGCGTTCGCCGAGGCCGGGATCGACGTGACGGCGCCGTTCCCGCGGATGGCCTACGCCGAGGCGATGGCCCGGTTCGGCAGCGACCGGCCCGACCTGCGCTTCGGCATGGAGATCCAGGACTGGAGCGAGCGCGCCGCCGGCACCGGCTTCGCGGTCTTCCAGAAGGTGGTCGAGGGCGGCGGCGTGGTGCGCGGCATCGTGGTGCCGGGCGCCGGCGAGGCCCTCTCGCGCAAGGACGGCGACGCGCTCGCCGCCGAGGCGCAGGAGCTGGGCGCGAAGGGCCTGGTCTGGGCCGCCGTGGGGGAGGGCGGCGACCTGCGCTCGCCGGTGGCGAAGTTCATCGGCGGCGTCGCCGAGGACCTGGGCGCCGCCCCGGGCGACCTGATCGCGATGGTGGCCGACGCCGAGCCCGAGGCGCAGCGGCTGCTCGGCGTCCTGCGGAACCGCTACGCCGAGCGGTACGGCCAGATCCCCGATGGAGCATGGGCGCCGGTCTGGATCACCGACTTCCCCCTGGTGGACTGGAACGCCGACGAGAAGCGCTGGGACCCGACCCACCACCCGTTCACCGCGCCGCGGCCCGAGGACCTCGACAAGCTCGAGGAGGACCCCGGCGCCGTGATCGCCCAGGCCTACGACATCGTGCTGAACGGCGTGGAGCTCGGCGGCGGCAGCATCCGTATCCACGACCGCGACGTGCAGCGCCGCGCCTTCCGCCTGATCGGGCTGGAGGACGATGAGGCCGAGGCCAAGTTCGGCTTCCTGCTGCGGGCCCTGCGCCTGGGCGCCCCGCCGCACGGCGGCATCGCGCTGGGCCTGGACCGGATGGTGATGCTGCTGGCCGGCGAGCGCTCGATCCGCGACGTGATCGCCTTCCCGAAGACCGCGACGGGCGCGGACCCGCTCACCGAGGCGCCGGCGCCGGTCTCCGACGCCCAGCTGCGCGAGCTGGGCGTTCAGGTCGTGCCGGCGCCGCCCGCCGGCAAGGCGGCCGGGCGCCCGTAGCGGCCGCTCCGGCCGCTACTCCCCGCCCACCGCGAACTCCCCCGGCTTCCGGCCCGGCGGCTGCTCGAAGCCCTCCAGCTCGTGCTCGGTCGGGAGCCGCTCGGGCGGCGGCTCGCTGTCGATCGCCCGCCCGGGCAGGCCGCGCGTGATGCCGACGCCGCCGTCGACGACCCAGGTGACGCCGGTCACGAAGCTCGCCTCGTCGCTGGCCGCGAACGCGTAGACGTTCGCGATCTCCTCCACGGTGGCCCGCCGGCCGAGCAGGGTGGCCTCGACGATCGTGCGCGCGGCCTCCTCGGTGTGTGGGCCCGCCTCCGGGCGCGTCTGGCCGGTGTCGGTCGGGCCCGGCACGATGACCAGCGCCCGCACCCCGTCCGCGGCCGCCTCCTGGGCGACCCCAAGCGTGAACGAGGTCGCGAAGCCCTTGCTCCCGCCGTAGATCGCCATGTTGGGGATCCCCGATTCGCCGGCGGTGCTGCCGGCGGTGAGGATGGCGCCGCCGGAGCGCTTCAGCTCGGGCAGGGCCGCCTTGCAGGCCAGGAACACCGAGCGCATGTTGGCGGCGTAGAGCCGGTCGAGCTCCTCGAGCGGCATCTCCTCGGTCGGGCACATCCGGTCCGCCTCGGTGGCCGCGTTGTTCACCAGCACGTCGAGGCGGCCGAAGGCATCGAGCGCCGCCGCCACGCAGCGCTCGGCGGTCCCCTCGGCGCCCATGTCGCCGGCGCAGGTCACGGCCCTGCCGCCGAGGCGCTCGATCGCCTCCCGGACGTCCTCGATCGGGTCGTCCGGGAGGCCGTTGACGACCACGGCCGCGCCCTCGGCGGCGAACTTGAGGGCGATCGCCTCGCCGATGCCGGCGCCGCCGCCGCTCACGATCGCCACCTTGCCGTCCAACCGCCCCATGGCCGCCTCCCGGGTCGCCCCTGACCTGCCCATCGCCCGGGGTGGCCGAACCGCCCGGAGCGCGGCGGCGGGCGCCGCCCGCGGCTCGGACCGGCTACGCGGGGGCGCGCCCGGACACGTGGGTCCGGACGAACAGGTCCATGATCTGCCGGACGAACGGGGGGCGGACGTGGCGGCCGTCGCGCTCCCAGACCACGGAGCGCGCCGAGTTCAGGACGATCTCGTAGCCGGGGAAGTAGTGGACGTTCGCGTGCCGGCCCGTCCAGGTCCCGGCCGCGGTGCGGAGCAGCGACTTCGTGAGGGTGTTGGCCACGACGACGTCCTGGCCGGTGAAGGTCGCCCACATCGGCACGGGCGACACCGTCACCACGATCTGGAGATCCGGGTGCCCGTGCTCCGTCAGCAGCCGGTGGATGTCCTCGAGCCCCCGCATCACCTGCTCGAAGGGGAGGACGCGAAAGCGGAACCGCTCCGGCTCGGCCCATGGCTTCACGTTCGTGTACAGGCCGGTCGCGGTGTCGAAGAAGGTCTCGTTCAGCCCGAGGGTGATCACGACGAGCCTGCACCCGGCGATCTGCCGGGTCAGCTCCGTGAGCAGGCGGTGGCGCTCGAGCGTGGTCGCCTCGTCGGTGAACTCGAGATCCGGGCCGCCGTGCGGGTCCTGGAACGTGCCGTCGGGCATCCGGACCACGGCCTCGGGCGGAAAGCCGCCGCCGTCCCCCAGGGCCCAGCGCAGCTCGTTGAGGATCGCCTCGGTGTTGTACTTGTTGGTGAAGCTGCGCGGCTCGCCGCCCTCGCGCATCGCGTGCTGCTCGAACGCGTCGGTCCGGCTCACCACGTCCATCCCGAGGAGATAGAGGGCGCCCTCGACGTTCCGGGCGAAGCAGGAGCCGATGGTGAAGACCCGGTCATCCGGGTCGACGGCGAACCCGGGCCGGATCAGCGGCTCGAAGAGCTCGTGGTCGGAGATCCGCTGCCAGGCGGAGCCGAGCGGCGGCACCTCGTGCGTCAGGTTGGCCCAGCGGGTGACGGGGCTGCTGCGATACCGCTCCATCGCCTCGGCCATCGAGATGTCGACGTCGCCGACGAGCGGCGGCGGCAGCGCGTTCGCGTCGAGCACCGCGGCCCGGCGGGCGCGCACCGTCGCCAATGGCGCCTCGCCCCCGTCCTCGAGGACGGCGCGCACGAGGATCTCGCCCCCGAGGGCGGCGGCCGTGGGGAGCGCGATGCGGAAGCCGCTCGATCCGGCGCCGGACGCGTCCGGGAAGCTCGCGGCGACGTCCGGCCGCTCCTCGTCGGGCTCGACGCGGGCGAGGAGCTCGCCGCCGCGGACGAGCTCGACGGCCCGCACCGGGAGCTCCGTGCCGAAGGCCCAGCCGATGAAGACGATCTCGTCGCCGACCCGCGCGCGCGGCAACGGCCGCCCGAGGTTGCCCTGGATGCCGTCCCCGCGGGGCATCCGCTCGACATCGACGACGACGGCGACGTCCATGGCCGGAGTGTAGGAGGGGCGCGACCGTTCCAGCCCCCTGCCCTCGCTCGGGCGTCGACGCCGCGGCGGCGACCGCCGGTCAGGCCCGGCCGAACAGCCTTCCGGCGTCCCTGCGCAGCTCGGCGGAGAGGGCGACGAGCGCCTCGCCGCCGGCGTGGGCCCCGCCCGGCCAGGCCACGCTCACCAGCTTGCGGTCCTCCAGGTCGCCCAGGGCGCCCATGATCGCCAGGAGGCCCTCGCGACCGCCGTCGAGGCCCAACTCGCTCGCCGCGGTGGGAACCGAGAGGACGATCTCGCCGTCCTCCCGAGCCCCCTCGTCGAGCCACTGCATCACGAGCAACATCTCGAGGCGCTCACCCATCTCGCGGCGCGACATGCCGCCACCCTAGCCGGGCTCCCGCGGACCCGTCATTCAAGAGCCGCGACGGATTGCCGAAGCCTGTCTGCAGGAAGTAATCTCTGGAGGCCCTGCCTTGTGCGCCACCGGCCCACGCTTCGAGCCAACACGAGTGATCAGGGAAGCGGTGTCGGATCCACGCTTCGGCCAGATCCGCCCAACTCCCACCTGCGGTAGCAGGTTCAAGTCACCGGCCGGAACGGCAAGGCGGGGCCGATCTCCCGAGAAGTGGCTGCGCCGATGAGACGACACTCCCGCGCGGCCGCGGCCGCCCTCGCGGCCGCAGCGCTGCTGGCGCTCGGCGCCGGCTGCGGTGAGGAGCCCTCGGCCAGCGTGGTCACCCCGCCCCAGGGCGAGGCGGCCCCCGTGGTCGTCAACCCCGTCGCCATCGGCGGCGCGGTCACGCCCGGCCCGGGCACCCCGGCCGGCGTCACGCGCGCCCTGGCGAAGGATCAGATCGTGGTGATCGGGTTCCTGATCGACGGGCCCGCCGACGACACGCGCGTCGGCCAGGCGCTCGACCGGGTGAAGGGCGACGGTCGCGCCCAGGTCTTCGTCTACGGCGTCGGCAGCTCCCAGGGCTTCGGCGACCTCGCCGATCTGCTCGGGGTGAAGGAGACCCCGACCGTGGCCGTGATCGGGGCCGACGGGACGCTCCGCAACCGCTTCACCGGCCTGGTCGACGCCGAGACGCTCCGCCAATCCGTCGCAGATGCGGGGGATGTCGCCGCGTCGGACCCCACCGGGGACGGCGCGACGGGCTGAGGGTCAGACCGGGGTCGAGGAGGGGCCGTGGTAGCCTGCCGCGGTGCCGCCCTACCCCGCCGAGGCGATGCGCCATCTGGCGGCTCCAGTCGGAGCCGGGAGGATGGAGTCGCCCGACGCCGTCGGCGAGTCCGGGGCCGCCTCCTGCGGTGATCTGGTCCGCGTGGCGCTCCGCGTCCGGGGCGGGCGGATCCGCGACGCGCGCTTCCTCGCGTTCGGCTGCGGGGCCGCCACGGCGGCCGCCAGCGCGGCCTGCGCGCGCCTGACCGGGGCGACCCTCGACGCGGCCCTGTCGGTCTCGCCGGACGACCTCGACGGGGACCTCGGCGGCCTCGGCGACGATCGTCGCCACGGGCCCGAGCTGGTGGCCGACGCCGTCGCCCGCGCGCTCGAGGACTGGCACTCGTCCCGGCTCGGCGCGGTGGGGGTGCCGCTGCGCGGCGACCGCGTCGCCGTGGCCATGAGCGGCGGCGTCGACAGCGCCGTCGCGGCGATGCTGCTGCGCGACGCCGGCCACGACGTGGTCGGGGTCACGATGCGCCTCTGGCACGACCCGCAGGCCGCCGCGGCCGATCGCTCCTGCTGCTCGCCCGAGACGGTCCGCCTGGCGCGCGCCGGCGCCCACGCCCTGGGCCTGCCGCACCTCACGATCGACGCCGCCGACGCCTTCCGGCGAGGCGTGGTGGAGGGCTTCGCGTCCGACTACGCCGCCGGCCGCACGCCGAACCCCTGCGTCGCCTGCAACGGAACCGTCCGGTTCCGCATCCTGGCCGAGGCGGCGGCCCTGCTCGGCGCCCGGCTGCTGGCCACCGGCCACTACGCGCGCGTGGCGCGCGGGCCCGACGGGCGGCCGGCGGTGGCCCGCGCGGCCGACGCCGACAAGGACCAGAGCTACATGCTCGCCATGCTCGGGCGGCCGACGGTCGAGCGCCTGCGCTTCCCGCTGGGCGAGCTGCGCAAGGACGAGGTGCGGGCGCTGGCCCGCGCCGCCGGGCTCCCCGCCGCGGACGCGGTGGAGAGCCAGGAGGTCTGCTTCGTCGGCCAGGGCGGCTACGTGGGCTTCCTCGAGCGCCACGCCGGCCTCGCCCCGCGGCCCGGCCCGATCCTGGACCGGGAGGGCGCCCGCCTGGGCACCCACGAGGGGCACTGGCGGTACACGGTCGGCCAGCGGAGGGGGATCGGGCTCGCCGGCCCGGAGCCGCTCTACGTGCTGGCGACCGACGCGACCGCGAACGCGGTCACGGTGGGTCCCCGCGAGGCCCTCGAGACGCACGACCTGACCCTGCGCGACGTCCGCGTGCACGGGGAGCCGGGCGACGCGCCGCTCGAGGTGCGGGTGCGCTACCGCGGACGGGCGCTGCGCGGGCGGCTGGAGGCGACTGGAGCGGGGGCGGCGCGGGTATCGCTGCTGGACCCCGCCGACGGCGTCGCGCCGGGCCAGACCGCGGCGCTCTACCGGGACGGGCGCATGGTGGCGGCGGGCACCATCGCGGACCGGCCCACGGCTTCTGACCGGGAGGAATAGCGGTGGAGTGGGACGAGGTTCTGAGGGGAGCGCTGTCGTTCTTCCTGGTGGTCACGGGCATCGGCCTGGCGTACCTGTTCCTGCGGATGGCCGGCGTCTTCGCCGCGCTCCAGTCCTCGGTGAAGCGGGTGACCGACGAGGTCGTGCCGCTGCTGGACAAGGCGGGCGCCACGATCGACGGCGTCAACCAGGAGCTGGCGCGGGTCGACGAGATCATGGTCAGCGCGGTGGGGGCGACGAAGGGCGCCGAGCGGGCGGTCCAGACCGCCGCGTCGGCGATCTCGGCCCCGGTGCGCAAGCTGTCCGGCTTCGCCGCGGGCATGAAGGAGGGCTTCTCGGTGTTCCGCGCCCGGCGCGCGTCCGAGGCGGCCGAGCGGGCGGCCGCCGCCCCGCCGGGCGCCGCCCCGCCGCCGACGGGGGCGCCGCCGGGGACCGCCGCCCCGCCGCCGGGCGCCGGCCACCAGAGCCCGTACTGAGCCGATGAAGGCGATCCTGATCTTGGCCGCACTCGGCGTCGGCGCGTACCTCTGGCTCGGGGACCCGCGCGGCTGGCCGCAGGCGCTGGCCGAGCAGCGCGAGCGCCTGCCCGAGCAGATCCGCGAGGCGGTGGAGGCCGGCAAACGGGCGGCCGCGCGCCGCGAGGAGCAGGTGCAGGCGGAGCTCGCCGCGGCCCTCGAGGGCCAGGGATGAGCGTCGTCCGCATCAACGCGCTGACGGTCCCGGCCGACCGGCGCGAGGAGCTCGAGGCGCGCTTCGCCGCGCGGGCGCGTGAGGTCTCCTCGATGCCCGGATTCGAGGGCTTCGAGCTGCTGCGCCCGAGCGACGACCGCGACGTCTACCTGGTCTACACGCGCTGGGCCACCGAGGCGGACTTCCAGGCGTGGGTCGAGGGCCAGGCCTTCCAGCGCGGCCACCGCGCCCACTCCGAGCGCGGCCCGGCGGCGACCGGGTCCGAGCTCTGGTCCTACGACGTCATCCAGCAGGAGGGCCCGGCTGGCTAGCCCGGCCGGCGGGGCGCCGCCGGGCCGTTGCTAGGATCGGCGGTCGCATGACGACAAACGAGATCCGCCGGCGCTTCCGGGAGTACTTCGAGCGCCAGGGCCACAAGCCGCTGCCCTCCGCCTCGCTCATCCCGTACGAGGACGACCCCTCGGTCCTCCTCACGATCGCGGGCATGCAGCCGCTGAAGGCGTACTTCCTCGGCGCCGCCGAGCCGCCGGCGCGGCGCCTGACCAGCTGCCAGAAGTGCTTCCGCACGAACGACATCGACCAGGTCGGGCACACGGCCCGCCACCTGACCTTCTTCGAGATGCTCGGCAACTTCTCGATCGGGGACTATTTCAAGCACGACGCGATCGCCTTCGGGTACGAGCTCTCGACCGAGGTCTTCGGGCTGGACCCCGAGAAGATCTGGATCACGGTCTTCGAGGGCATGGAGGGCGTGCCCGCCGACGAGGAGGCCATCGAGCGCTGGGTCGAGGTGGGCATCCCCCGCGAGCGGATCCAGCGGCTGGGCGAGTCCGAGAACTTCTGGAAGGCGGGTCCCACGGGGCCCTGCGGCCCCAACACCGAGCTCTACCTCGACCGCGGGCCGGCCTTCGGCCCGGACGGCGGCCCGGCGACGGGCAGCGACCGCTTCCTCGAGTACTGGAACCTGGTCTTCATGCAGTACGACCGGGCCGAGGACGGCTCGCTGACCCCCCTGCCGGCCAAGAGCGTGGACACGGGCGCGGGCCTGGAGCGCATCGCCGCGATCCTCCAGGACGTCCCGGCGGTGTTCGAGACCGACGCCTTCCGGCCGCTGATCGACTGGGCCGAGGCCGCCAGCGGCCGCCGCTACGGCGCCGACGCGCGCGACGACCGGGCCCTGCGGGTGCTGGCCGACCACGGCCGCGCCATGACCTTCCTCACCGCCGACGGCGTGCGGCCGGCCAACGAGGGCCGCGGCTACGTGCTGCGCCGGATCATCCGGCGCGCCGTGAGCGAGGCCGGTCAGCTGGGGCTGGACCCGGACGCCGTCGCCGGCCTGACCGAGCCGGTCGTCGCCGGCTGGGGCGACGCCTACCCGGAGCTGGTCTCCCAGGCGAGCGCGGTCCGCGAGACGATCGCGGCCGAGGCCGAGCAGTTCGCCCGCACGCTCACCCAGGGCCGGCGCCTGCTGGCCGAGGTGATCGAGCGCTCGAGCGGCACCGGCCGGATCTCGGGCGACGACGCCTTCCGGCTCTACGACACCTACGGCTTCCCGCTCGACCTGACCCTCGAGGCCGCCGGCGACGCCGGCCTCGAGACCGACACGGCGGCGTTCGAGCGGCTCATGACCGAGCAGCGCGAGCGCTCCCGCGGCGGCGCCGGGCGCAACGGCGACGCGCCGGACCTGGCGGCCCGGGCCGCGACGCTCGCGGGCTCCGCCGCGCCGACGGAGTTCGTGGGCTACGAGGCCCTGGAGGCCGAGACCCGCGTGAGCGCCTACGAGGAGATCGGGGACGGCTCGGCCCTGCTCAAGCTCGAGCGCTCGCCGTTCTACCCCCAGGGCGGCGGCCAGATCTCGGACGGCGGCACGATCGCCGGCGACGGCGGGAGCGTCGAGGTGGTCGACGTCCTGCGCCTCGGCGACGACCAGGTGCTGCACGTGCGCCCCGGCGGGGTGCTGCGCGCCGGCGCCGAGGTCCGCGCGACGGTGCCCTCCGGCGTCCGCCACGCCACCCAGGCCAACCACACGGCCACGCACATCCTCAACTGGGCGCTCCGCGAGCGCCTGGGCGCCGGGGTGCGCCAGGCCGGCTCGTACGTGGGCCCGGACAAGCTGCGCTTCGACTTCACGCACACCGGACGGGTCCCGCCGGAGGAGCTCGAGCAGATCGAGCGGATGGTGAACCGGCGCGTGGCCGAGGACGACCCGGTCACCTGGACCGTCATGGCCCGTGACGAGGCCGATGCGCGCGGTGCGATGGGCCTGTTCGAGGAGAAGTACGGCGAGCGCGTGCGCGTGCTCGAGACCGGTGGGTACTCGAAGGAGCTCTGCGGCGGCACGCACGTCGCGCGCACCGGCGAGATCGGGCCCTTCAAGATCGTCAGCGAGGCCAGCACGGGCGCCGGCGCCCGGCGCATCGAGGCCGTCACCGGGCTCGGCGCGCTGGAGTGGTTCCGCGGCCGCGAGCGGGCGCTGGTGGAGGAGCTCGAGGCCCGCGACGCGCGCATCAAGGCGCTCGAGGCCGAGCTGAAGCGGGCCCGCGCCGGGCGGGTGGACGTCGCGGCGCTCGCGGCCGAGGCCACCGAGGCGGACGGCGTCCGGGTCCTGGCGCGCAGGATCGAGGCCGGCGACATGGACGAGCTCCTGTCGCTCTCGGACCGGCTCAAGCAGGCGCTCGGCCCGGGGGCCGCGGTGGTGCTGGGCGCCGCGATCGACGGGAAGGCCATGGTGGTCGCCAACTTCGGCGACGCCGCGCTGGCCGCGGGCCTGTCGGCCGCCGACGTGGTGCGCGAGGTCGCACCGATCGTCGACGGGGGCGGCGGCGGCAAGCCCGGGATGGCCCGGGCCGGGGGCAAGGACCCGGGACGCATCGACGAGGCCCTCGCCGCCGCCGAGCAACGGATCCTGGCCGCGCCCACGGCGTGAAGGTCCTCGCGCTCGACCACGGGCCGGCGCGGACCGGGGTCGCGGTGAGCGATCCCACCGGCACCATCGCCCGCCCGCTGCCGGCGATCCTGCGGGTCGACTCGCCCGAGGGCACGGCGCAGCTGGACCGGCTGATCGCCGAGGAGGCGCCCGAGCGCATCCTCGTGGGCGATCCCAAGGGCCTCTCGGGCGCCCGGGGCGCCCAGGCGCGGTCGGCGGGGGGCTTCGCGGCGCGGCTGCGATCCCGGGTCGCCGCGCCGGTCGAGCTCGTCGACGAGCGGCTGACCACGGTCGAGGCGGGCCGGCGGCGCTCCGAGAGCGGCGCCCGCGCCGACCTCGACAGCCTTGCGGCCTGCGTGCTCCTGGAGGGCTACCTGGCGAGCCGCCGGTGAGCGGATCGCGGGGCGGCGACCGCCACCGCCGCCACGGCCCCGACGGAGGGCGCCGGACGCTCCTCTGGCTGGGCGTCTTCGCGGTGATGGGCCTCGCGGTGATCGGGGCCGTGCTCGCGGCCTCGCGCGACGAGCCGCCGCCGCCTCCTCCGACCGACACCACCCCGGCCCTCACGATCACCTTCCCCGAGGGCCTGCGCCGCGAGGACATGGCGCGGATCGTTGCCGACAAGACCGGCATCTCGCCGCGCCGCTACCTGGAGCTGACGGCGCCGAGCACGCGCGGGGCGCGCCTGGCCGGGCGCGGCGAGCCGACCTCGCTCGAGGGCTTCCTCTTTCCGGCGACCTACGAGTACACGCCGGAGACCACCGCGGCCGAGCTGGTGCAGAAGCAGCTCGACGCCTACGAGGACCGCACCTCGCGGATCGACTACCGCTTCGCGCGGTCCAAGAACCTCACGAAGTACGACGTGCTGATCATCGCCTCGATGATCGAGCGCGAGGTGCAGCTGGCCTCCGAGCGGCCGCTGGTGGCGAGCGTGATCTACAACCGGCTGAAGGCGGGGATGGCGCTCGGCATCGACGCGACGGTCCAGTACGCCCTGGGGGAGTGGAAGCCCGACCTGACGGTCTCGGACCTCCAGATCGACTCGCCGTACAACACGCGCCGCTACCCCGGCCTGCCGCCCGGGCCGATCGCGAGCCCCGGCGAGGCAAGCCTGCGCGCCGCGGCGCACCCCAAGACCACCGACTTCCTCTACTACGTGGCCCGCAACGACGGCTCGGGCGGCCACTACTTCGCGCGGACCGACGCCGAGCACCAGGCCAACATCGCCCGGGCGCGGGCGAACGGATGAGCATCGACGCCCGCACCCGCGTGGCCGGGATCATCGGGTGGCCGGTGGGGCACTCGCTGTCGCCCGCGATGCACAACGCGGCCTTCGCGGCCCTCGGCCTGAACTGGCTCTACGGCGCCTTCCCGGTGCCCCCGGCGCGGGTCGAGGAGGCGGTGCGGGGGCTGGCCGCCGCCGGCGTCGCCGGCCTGAACGTGACCATCCCCCACAAGCAGGCCGTGCTCGCGGCGTGCTCGCGGGTCTCGGAGGCGGTCGCCGCGATCGGGGCGGCCAACACCCTGATCCCGGACGGCGACGGCGGCTTCCACGCCGAGAACACCGACGCCGCGGGCTTCCTGCGGGCGCTGGACGAGGCCGGCACCCCGAGCCTCGACGGGGCCGACGTGCTGGTGGTGGGCGCCGGCGGCGCGGCGCGGGCGGTGGTCTTCGCGCTCGGGACGCGCGGGGCGCGGGTGCGCGTGGCCAACCGGACGCCGGAGCGGGCCGCCGAGCTGGGCGAGACCGTGCCGTTCGAGCGGGCCGCGCTCGATCGCGCGGCGGCCGGGTGCGCGCTGGTGGTCAACGCGACCAGCCTCGGGTTGGAGGACGGCCTCGTGCCCGGGGAACTGCCGTTGGACGGGCTCGGCCCCGGCCAGGCGGTGGCCGACATCGTCTACAAGCCCGGCGGGACCGCCTGGCTCGCCGCGGCCGGCGCGCGCGGCGCTCGGACCGTGGACGGCCTGGCGATGCTGCTCCACCAGGGCGCGGCCGCGTTCGCGGCCTGGACCGGTCAGGAGCCGCCGATCGCGGTCATGCGGGCGGCGCTGGAGGGTGCGCGGGCCTGACGGACGCCCCTCCGCCGGCCCCGGCGGAAGCGTCCGCTATCGTGGATTTCCCAGCCCGCCGCGGTTTTTTGCCGCGGTGGGAAGATCGCGCCGCGACCGGTCGATGAAGACCCCGTGAGTATGTTCTCGAAGCGCCCGCATCCGGAGCGGGCGACCCCTCCCGCGATGCCGGCCCGCCGGCAGATCGGCGCGGGCACGCCCCAGGGGCCGGCCGGCGACGGGGCCGGGGGCGCGACCCCGCCGCCCCCGCCGGGCC
>JAWVEV010000157.1:0-5188 GCA_033856535.1 Miltoncostaeaceae bacterium
GACCCGGGCGCGCCCGTCGGGGGTGTCGGCGACGACGCCGAACGGCGCGTCCTGCGCCGGCGCCGGCGCGACGGCGGGAGCGTCCGGAGGAGGCGGAGGCGTCGCGGCCGCCGAGCACCCGGCCAGCGCGAGCCCCGCCGCGACCGCGACGGCCGCGCCGCGAAGGCGCTTACCGGCGGCGGAGAAGGAAGGCATTCCGGCGCCGCGCCATGCCCGCCCCGGTCGCCCCGATCAGGCCCAGCCCGAGGATCCCGCCGGCCGCCCAGACCCGCCAGGCGCCCACGCCCACGTGGGCCCGCACGGTCACCGGCGGCTCGCCGTCGAGCGTCACCTGAAGGGTCCAGTCGCCGGCCGAGAAACCGGGCAGCGGCAGCCGCACCGACACCGGCCGCTCGGCGCCGGGCAGCAGGGTGCCGAGCGCGAGCTCCCGCGTCTCCACGACCGAGTCGCCGCGGCGCAGCTCGACCGTCCCGCGCAGGTCGTCGTAGCGGATGTTGCCCTCGTGGCGGACGGTGAAGCGGGCCTCGATGGCGGACGGCAGGCCGAGGGCGTTCTTCACCAGCGAGCCGCCGGCGGTGTCGGCCTCCACGTCCTCGACGCTCAGCGTGCCGTCGCGCTCGCCGGCGACGTCCACGTAGACCCGCAGGCCGACGCGCTCGACCACGTTCACGGTCACCCCGCCCACGTCCTCGTGGCTCACGGCTCCCTCGACGCGAGCCACGAGTCCGCCGGCGTAGTCGCCGGGCTCGGCGGCCGCGGGGACGCGGACGCGGTACCGGATGACCCTCTGCTCGCCGGGGGCGAGCTCCATTCGGTCGGCGTCGACCGAGGTCCAACGGCCCGCTCCGGCGCGCGGCTGGTCGTCGCCGGCCAGGGTGAAGGTGCCGTCGTCCGTGGTGGTCGCGTCGACGGCGGTCAAGACCGCGGTCTGCGCGCGGTCGGTCAGGTTGCGGACCACGGCGCGCCCCGCGACGGTGTCGCCGGGATCGACCGTCATCGTGATCCAGCTTCCGTTCTGGTCGGCCGGCAGCAGGGCGAGCGTCCCCCCGAGCGAGCCAGAGGCGCTCGCGGCGAAGGCCAGCGTGCCCAGGAGGGCCGCGATCACCGCCCCGAGCGCCCGCCACACGAGATCGTGACCGTGAGGGTGGCGGTGTAGGGCGCGGTGCCCGCGCCGGTGTAGGACGGGGCGGTCGTCGCCGCGATCCCGATGCCCAGGCTCGGCGTGAACGTGTAGGTGCCCCGGTGCGGCGCCGGTGCGTTGAGCACCGTGACGTTGGTCGGGCTGGCGTGGCCGGTCGGGTTGGTGAACGGCGCAGCGGTCGAGCCGGTGATGCCGGTCGCCGCGTCGGCGCCGGTCCCGGCGGTGACCGAGCCGCTCGTGAAGGCGATCGCCGAGGACGGGATCACCCGGTTCGGGCTCGAGGGCGCGGTCGAGACGAGATCCGTCGCGGTCGCGGCCACGGTCCAAGCCGTGCCGGTCCCGCGCGCGTCGGTGGCGGTCCAGGGGCTCGCGGCCGAGGTCTGGATGCTCTGGTTGGTGCCATCGAGCGTCAGGCTCGCGGGCGTGAAGTTCGAGGTGGCGATCGAGAGCTGACCTCCCGTCACCGTCACCTCGCTGGTGGAGGTCGCCGCGATCGCGGTCCCGCCGGCGGCGAGCAACGCGGTGCAGAGACCAGCCGTGACGATCCATCGCCGGTTCATCCCACTTCTCCATGATCGGGTGCTGGCCTGCTCATAGGTGCCTATCGGCCTGGAATGAGGGGATGTGAGCCACCTGTCGGCGAATCCGGCGGCGGATCTCGGGTGGAGTCCGGCGGCGGGTGCCGTACGATGCGCCCCCTTGGCCCGCCGCGAGGACATCCGCAACGTCGCGATCGTCGCGCACGTCGACCACGGCAAGACCACCCTGGTCGACGCCATGCTCTGGCAGTCCGGCGCCTTCCGGGACAACCAGACCGTCGCCGTCCGCGTGATGGACTCGATGGACCTGGAGCGCGAGAAGGGCATCACGATCCTCGCCAAGAACACGGCCGTGCGCCACGGCGGGATCAAGCTGAACATCGTCGACACGCCGGGCCACGCCGACTTCGGCGGCGAGGTCGAGCGCGGGCTGCACATGGTCGACGGGGTGCTGCTGCTGGTCGACGCCTCGGAGGGCCCCCTCCCCCAGACCCGATTCGTGCTGCGCAAGGCGCTGGCCGCGCGGCTGCCCGTGGTGCTGGTGGTGAACAAGGTGGACCGCCCCGACGCGCGCATCGGCGAGGTGGTCGACGAGGTCTACGAGCTCTTCCTCGACCTCGACGCCGACGAGGAGCAGATCGACTTCCCGATCGTCTACTGCAACGCGAAGGCCGGCCAGGCCTCGCTGTCGCCGGACGAGCCGGGCCAGGACCTGGAGCCGCTCTTCGACGTGCTCCGGGCGCACATCCCGGCCCCGTCGTACACCGAGGGCGTGCCGCTGCAGGCGCAGGTCACCAACCTCGCCGCGTCGAGCTACGTGGGGCGGCTGGCGATCTGCCGCGTCCACGAGGGCGAGATCGCGCGCGGCCAGTCCGTCGCCTGGTGCCGCGCAAACGGCACCATCGAGACGGTCAAGGTGAGCGAGCTCTACGTCACCGAGGAGCTCGACCGGGTCGTCGTCGACTCGGCCGGCGCGGGCGAGATCGTGGCGGTGGCCGGGATCCCCGAGATCACGATCGGCGAGACCCTCGCCGATCTGGCCGACCCGCGTCCGCTGCCGGTCATCGTCGTCGACGAGCCGAGCCTGGCGCTCACCGTGGGCATCAACACCTCGCCGCTGGCCGGCCGCGAGGGCACGCGCCTGACCGCCCGGGTGCTGAAGGCGCGGCTCGACCAGGAGCTGGTGGGCAACGTCGCGCTGCGCGTCGCCCCCACCGAGCGGCCCGACGCCTGGGAGGTGCAGGGCCGCGGAGAGCTCCAGCTGGCCGTGCTCGTCGAGACCATGCGCCGCGAGGGCTTCGAGCTGACCGTCGGCAAGCCGCGCGTGCTGACGCGCGAGATCGACGGCATCCTGTGCGAGCCGCTCGAGCGCGTCTCGATCGACGTGCCCGAGGAGATGCTCGGCGTGGTCACGCAGCTGCTCGCCCTGCGCAAGGGGCGGCTGGAGCAGATCGTCAACCACGGCACCGGCTGGGCCCGCATGGAGTACGTGGTCCCGGCGCGCGGCCTGGTCGGCTTCCGCACCGAGTTCCTCACCGAGACGCGCGGCGCCGGCCTGCTGCACCACGTGTTCGACCGCTGGGAGCCCTGGGCCGGCGAGATCCGCAGCCGGCCGCGCGGCAGCCTGGTGGCCGACCGCTCCGGCGAGGTCACGGCCTTCGCGTCCTTCGGCCTGCAGGAGCGGGGGACCCTGTTCGTGGCCCCCGGCGAGGCGGTCTACGAGGGGGCCATCGTCGGCGAGAACGGCCGGAGCGACGACCTCGACGTGAACGCGGTCAAGGAGAAGAAGCTCACCAACATGCGCAGCTCGACGTCCGACGAGCTGGTGCGGCTGGTCCCGCCCCGCCGCCTCTCGCTCGAGCAGGCGCTCGAGTTCGTCCGCGACGACGAGTGCGTCGAGGTGACGCCCGGGGCGGTCCGGCTGCGCAAGGTGGAGCTGTCGGCCCAGGCGCGGGCCAAGCTGGGCCGGCGCAAGGCGCCGGCGCCCTCCCCGGCCCCGTAGGGGCCTGTCAAGAAAGCCGCTCGGGCGCCTGGCGGCTGCAAAGCGTCGCCCTCCGGCCCGCTCGTCAAAGGCTCATGCGCCCGGCATTGCCCTAGGGACGAGCGGGCCGGATTGCTCGCTTTTCGCGCGCCAGTCGCACGACCGTCACGTTTCTTGACAGGCCCCTAGCCCTCGCCCGCCGGGGCCGCCTCGCGCGCCCCGAGCACCTCGCCGAGCCGGGTCACGTCCAGCACCCGGCGCACGTGGCCCTCCGGCCCCACCAGGCAGGAGAGCCCGCCGCCCATCGCGCGCGCCTCCCGCTCGAGCCGCACCATCGTCGCGAGGCCGGTCGAGTCGACGAAGGCCAGGCCGCGCAGATCGAGCACGAGATGGCCGCCGAGCCCCGTCGCCCGGACCGCGCGCTCCAGCTCGGCGGCGGTGGCCAGGTCGAGCTCGCCGCGCAGGAGGAGCGCCGTCACGCCCCGCTCACGCACCGGTCCTTCGATCTCGAGCACGTCCCGGGCCGCCTCATATCGGAATCCGTTCCAGCTTACGCGACCGCGGGCCCCCTCCCTTCCGGGGACGGGTGTGACATAGCGTGGGCAGCGCCTCCATCACCGAACGAGAGGAGCGCCCCATGGCCGACGGTCTGGCCCCGCCCCAGATGGTCGTCAACAGCCGGATGCTCTACACGAGCTGGATGCCCGCCGATCCCGAGGCCGCCGCGGCGCTGCTGCCGGCGGGCGGCCCGCCCCCGGCCGGCCCGGTCTACATGAACCAGTACGTGGTCGACCGCGACGAGCAGACGTCCGGCTTCGGCGCGTACTCGCTCACCTACCTCGGGCTCGACATCGCCGACATGTTCGACCCGGCCGGCGCGATCCCGGCGCGCTACATGCTCTTCTACTTCAACTCGTCGCCGGTCATGCGCGAGTACGCCGAGCGCGTCTACGGCCTGCCCGGAGTGCCCGGCGCCACCGAGCTGTCCGCCGCGAACGGGACCGTGGTCGCCACCACCTCGCTCGACGGCAAGCCGGTCATCCGCACCACCGCGTCCATCGGGAACGACATCCTGATGGTCGCCCGCGGCCAGCTCACCTACGTGCGGGAGCTGGGCGGCAAGATGTTCGCCGGCAACTTCCCGTTCATCGCCGACCTCGCCGACGGCTTCTCGCTGACCTCGGTCGAGTTCCTCGATGCGGATCATCCGGTCTACGCGCTGCGACCCGCCGACCCGCTCGACGTGGTCGTGGGGTCGTGCTTCTACTCGCCCGACGACTCGTTCGTGTACCCGGGCGGCATCGAGGAGGTCACGTTCTGAGCGAGCTCGACGAGCGGTGAGCCCTCCGCGGTCCCCGGGCCGCCGCGGGCCCGGCGCGCCCGGAGCGGGGCGCGCCGGGCTGCGCGCGCAGCTGTCGGCGACCGCGTCCTCCGCCGCGGGCCCGTACGGGTACACGATCAGCCTGGGCGGCTCGATCGCGCTCTCGGTGGGCATGCTCGGCCCGCCGGGCCTGGGCGAGGTCCTGC
>JAWVEV010000158.1:0-19154 GCA_033856535.1 Miltoncostaeaceae bacterium
GGTTCACGGCCGTCGCATCGGCGAGCGGTGGCGGGCGGTTGAGCCCCGCGGTCAGGCAGCCTGGAGCAATCCCACCGCGATCCAGGAGCGCCCATGCCCGCCACGCCCGTCCCGCCCGAGGTCGACCGCTTCCTGCGGGAGCCGAACCCCGCCGTCATGGCGAGCCTGCGCCCCGGCGGCGGCCCCCACACCGTGGCCACCTGGTACGACTGGGAGGAGGGCCGGGTCCTCATCAGCCTGGACGACACCCGGCTGCGCCTGCGGTTCCTCGAGGATGACCCGCGCGTCTCGCTCACGGTCATCCACCCCGAGGACTGGTACCGCCACGTCAGCCTGATCGGAGAGGTGGAGGAGCTGCGCCCGGACGAGGGCCTGGCCGACATCGACCGGCTCTCCACGCGCTATCGCGGCGGGCCGTACGGGAACCGCACCAGCCCGCGCACGACCGCGTGGATCCGCGTCGACCGCTGGCACGGCTGGGCCGGGTCGCGCCTGCTGCGCGACGACGAGGCCGTCTGAGCCGGGCTCAGTCGCTCCCGGCGCGCCCCACCACGGTGTAGCCCTCCAGCTTGGTCAGCGCGTCGCTCACGGCCTCGTCGGGGGTGGCGCCGAAGCCCTCCACCAGGCGGTTGCCGCAGCCGATCTGGACGTGCATGCCGGGCCCGGCGTGCGCCGCGTCCCCGCGCGGCATCGACTCGCTGAACGAGACCGGCCCGGGTCCGAAGACCGTGCAGCCCGCGGCGCGCAACGCGTCGAGCTCGCGGGACAGCGCGGCGCTGAGGTCGGTGATGGCCATCCGTCGTCCTCCTCTTCGTCGCGGCTCGGAATACCCGGTCGCGGGCGCGCGCGAACCCGCCGGCGCCGGGGGCGCGGGTACACTTCGCAGCCTAGGTCCGCGTCCCGACACCGGGGGATCGTCAGCACCATGGGCAAAGCCAAGAGACGCCGATCCGCACGGGACCGCTTCGCGATGCCGCCGCGGTTCCTCAACCTGCTGATCGGCGCCGGCCTCGGGGCCGCGTGGGGCGTCGTCATGTGGGTCTTCTTCTCGCTCACCGGCGACGCCGGCGGGCGCGAGCTGATCTACGTCGTCGGCACGTCGGCGATGATCGGCGGCGGCGTCGCCGCAGCCTTCGGCACGGTCGGCGCGAGGCGCAAGGGCGAGCGGCTCTTCCCGCGGCTCCCGTACCGCCGCATCAAGCGGCGCTGACCCCGCCCCGCGGCCGCTCGCGCGGCCCGGGCGCGTGGACTATCCTCGGGGGCGACCGTGCTAGGCGGGGAGCTAGCGGTGCCCTGTACCCGCAATCCGCTACAGCGGGGCTGAATTCCCGTCCGAGGGACAGATCCGAAGCCTTCAGGCCCGGGCAATGCGGTGTTGATGGCGAGGTCCCATTCGGTGGGCGACCGCGAACCAGGTCAGGTCCGGAAGGAAGCAGCCTTAAGCGGATCCGCCCAGGCGCAATGGGGCCACCTCGCCGGAGCTGGCGGCCCGGGACTCGGCTTCAGACCTCGTCTCGACGACGGGTGCACGGTCACTTCTCTTTTCCTGTGACGAGATGGCGATGAGCGACTCGGGGGCCAGCCTCTACAACCGCCACCGGCCCGCGAGCTTCGCGGACCTCGTGGGGCAGGAGCACGTCGCCCGGGCGCTCGGCAACTCGCTGCGCTCGGGCCGGCCCGCGCGCGCCTACCTCTTCTCGGGCCCGCGCGGCACGGGCAAGACCACGACCGCGCGCATCCTGGCCCGCTGCCTGAACTGCCTGTCGAGCCCGACGCCCACGCCGGAGCCCTGCGGCACCTGCGACTCCTGCCGGCGCACCGGGCACGACGACTGGCTCGACGTGGTCGAGGTCGACGCCGCCTCGAGCGCCCGGCGCATCGACGAGATGCGGGACTGGCTCGAGACCGTGCGCTACGCGCCGGTCGCCTGCCGCTACCGGGTGACGATCATGGACGAGGCCCACCAGATCCAGGACTCGGCCGCCAGCGCCCTGCTGAAGACGCTCGAGGAGCCGCCGCCCCACCTGGTGGTGATCCTCTGCACCACCCACCCCTGGGACATCCTGGGCACGATCCGCTCGCGACTGCAGCACTACGTGTTGCGCAAGCCGGGCGTGCCCGGCCTGGTCAAGGTGCTGGAGCGGGTGGCGCGGTCCGAGGGCATCGCCACCTCCGAGCCGGCGCTCGACATCCTGGCCCGCGCCGCCGATGGCTCCTACCGCGACGCGCTGGGCCTGCTCGACCAGGTCGCGACGTACGCCGGGGGCGAGGTCGAGGTCTCGGACGCCCTGGAGCTGATCGGGGCGGTCGCCCGCGAGACCCTCTTCGAGCTGGTCGAGCTGATAGCCGGCGGCGATCCGGGCGGCGCCTTCGAGCTGCTGGAGGGCACGCTCGACGGCGGCGCCGACCCCGAGCAGGCGATGCGCGGCCTGGTCACCCACCTGCGCTACGTCTGCCTGCTGCAGCAGGGCGCCGAGCCGCGCGACGAGTGGGCCTTCTCGCCCGAGGAGGTCCGGCGGCTCGAGACCCAGGCCAACCGGATGTCGCCGGCCGCGGTCGTGCGGGGGCTCGACCTGCTGGCCGACGCCCAGCTGCGCATCCGCCACGGCGGCGCCGACGCGCGCCTGCAGCTCGAGCTGGTCGCGGCGAAGCTCGGCCGGCCGGCGCTCGACCCGAGCGCCGCCTCGCTCGAGGCCCGGCTGGCGGCGCTGGAGGCCGGCCGACCGGCCGCGCCGGCGCCGGCCCCGCGCGCCAAGGCCGAGCCCCCGCCCGCGCCGGCTCCCGTCGCCGCCGAGCCCCCGCCGCCTCCCCCCGTGGCCGAGGAGCCCGCGCCGCCGCCCGTCGCCGAGGAACCAACGTCGGTCGAGTACGAGCTCCCGCCGCCGGACGAAGAGTTCGCCGACGACCCCGGGCCCGAGCACGAGCCTGGCCCTTCGGCCCCGGCGCTTGCGCCGGGGCCCGTGATCGCGGACCTCGACCACCTGCGCCGCATCTGGCCGCGGGTGCTGGCGGAGCTCGAGCGCGACGCCCCGCCGGTCCACGGCTTCCTCGACGGCTCCGACGTGACCGCGGTGGTGGACGACGACGTCGTCGTGGGCGTGCCCAGCGCGGTGCGCCTCGACATGCTCAAGCGCCCGGACAACCGCCGGCGCGTGCGCGAGACCCTCGCGGGCCTGGTCGGACGCCCGCTCGGCGTCGACTTCGAGCTGGTCGCGGCGCCCCCGCCCCCGCGCCCCTCCGCGGAGCCGGTCGAGCGGATCGACCACGACCGCCTGCTCCAGGAGCTGAAGACGATGTTCAACGCCACCGAAGAGCCCTGACGGCACGAGAGGAGCCGCATGAACAACCAGAAGATGCTCAAGCAGATGCAGAAGATGCAGGCCGACATGGAGCGGGTCCAGAACGAGCTCGCCCAGGAGTCGGTCACGGCGGCGGCGGGCGGCGGCGCGGTCACGGCGCGCGTCAGCGGGGCGCTGGAGCTGCTCGAGATCAAGATCGACCCGGCCGCGGTCGACCCCGAGGACGTCGAGATGCTCGAGGACACCGTGGTCGCGGCCGTGAACGAGGGCATGCGCCAGGCGCAGCAGCTCGCCCAGCAGCGCCTCGGCGCGGTCGCCGGCGGCCTCTCGGGCCTCGGCATCCCGGGGTTGTAGGAGCCCTCCGGTCCTCACCCCATCGATCGAGCGGCTGGTCCACGAGCTGGCCCGGCTGCCCGGCATCGGGCCGCGCAGCGCCCAGCGCCTGGCCTTCCACCTGATGAAGGCGCCGCCGGAGCGCTCCGACGCGCTGGCGGCGGCGCTCACCGAGGTCCGCGAGCGGCTGCGCCCCTGCTCGGTCTGCTTCGGCTTCGCCGAGGAGGAGCTCTGCCCGATCTGCGCCGACCCGCGGCGCGATCCGACCCTGGTCTGCGCGGTGGAGGAGCCCTCGGCGATCCTGCCGATCGAGCGCACCCACGAGTACCGCGGCCGCTACCACGTGCTGGGCGGGGCGCTCTCGCCGATCGACGGCGTCGACGCCGAGCACCTGCGCATCGGCGAGCTGATCGCGCGCATCGACGGCGACGGCGTCGAGGAGCTCGTGATCGCCACCAACCCGACCATGGCCGGCGAGGCCACGGCGCTCTACCTGGCCGACCTGGTGCGCGGACGGGTCCGGGTGACCCGGCTGGCCAGCGGCCTGCCGGTGGGCGCCGACCTCGAGCACGCCGACGAGCTCACGCTCGGGCGGGCGCTGCTCGGCCGCAGGGAGCTCTAGCCGTCCTGGGCGCGGACGCGCGCGCGGTGCGCCCGGCCGGCGCCGTCATCTCGGCGCGCGGCGTGGTCAAGCGCTACGGGAGCACGGTCGCGCTGGCCGGCCTCGACGCCGAGATCGGGCCCGGGATCACGGGGCTGCTCGGCTCGAACGGCGCCGGCAAGACCACCTTCCTGTCGCTGGTGCTCGGGCTCCGCACGCGGGACGCCGGCGAGCTGGCGGTGCTGGGCGAGGACCCCACGACCGCCGGCATCGCCGTGCGCGCGCGCATCGGCTACGCCCCCGAAGGCCACGAGCTGCCCGCCGAGCTCCCCGCCGCCGACCTGGTGCGGCACCTCGCCGAGATCCACCTGATGCCGGCTCGCGCCGCGGTCCAGCGCGCGAACGACGCGCTGTGGCTGGTCGGGCTGGGCGAGGAGCGCTTCCGCCACGTCGGGACGATGTCGACCGGGCAGCGGCAGCGCGTGAAGCTGGCGGCGGCGATCGCCCACGACCCGGACCTCGTGCTCCTGGACGAGCCGACGGACGGGCTGGACCCGGTGCAGCGCACCGAGATGCTCGACCTGATCCGGCGCATCGGCACCGACTTCGGGATGCACATCGTCGTCTGCTCGCACCACCTGGAGGAGGTCGAGCGGATCTGCGACGGGGTGGTGATCGTCGAGGGCGGCATCGTCGTCCACGCCGGAACGCTCTCCGACCTGCGCCGCGGCTCCGGCGGCCTGGTGGTCGAGGTGGACGAGCGCGCCGACGAGCTGGCGGCCCTGCTGACGGCGCGCGGCCTGGAGGTCACCGCCGGCGCCGGGACGCTGATCCTGGCCGGCGCCCCCGGCGATCACGACGCGGTGCGCGACGCCGTCGCCGAGCTCGGCGTCGGCCTGCGCCGGCTGGCGCCGCGCGGCCGGACCCTGGAGGACGTCTACCTGGACGCGGGGACGTGAGCCCCGACGGCGAGGCCCGGCTCTTCGGGCTCGGGTACCGCGGCTACGAGGGCGCGCGCCGGGAGCCGGCCTGGGCGGCCCTCGCCCTCGCCCTCTTCACCTTCCGGCGCGTGCTCGGGCTCGGGCGGGGCGTGCGCCACAAGATCCTCCCGGCGCTGACGCTCCTCATCGCCTTCGTGCCGGCGCTGGTCTCGGTCGTGCTCGCGGCGGTGCTCGACCCGCTGCCGGTCGACGACCTGATCAGCTACGCCGAGTACACGTTCTTCATCGGCAGCGCGCTCGCGCTCTTCGCGGCCCTCGTGGCGCCCGAGGCCCTGTGCCCCGACCGCCGCTCCGGGATGCTCGGGCTCTACCTGGCCGGCCCGCTCGACCGCGACCGCTACCTGGCCGCCAAGGGCGCGGCCGTGCTCGCCGTGATGCTCACGATCACCCTGGGGCCGCTGCTCTTCATGCTCGCCGCCTTCGTCGTGGCCGGGTACGGCCCCAGCCCCGCCGAGACGCCCGAGCTCCTCGTGCAGATGCTGGCGTCCGGCCTGGCGACGGCCCTGATCTACGCCGCCGTCTCGATGGCGGTCTCGAGCTTCACCACCCGGCGCGCCGCCGCCGCCGTGGCCGTCGTGCTCATGCTGCTCGTGCCGGTCATCGTGGCCCGCACCGCGATCGAGAGCGCGGGCGCCCCGGACGAGCTCGACCTGCTGAGCCTGCCGGCCGTCGCCGCCGAGCTCTCGTACCGGATCTTCGGACAGGCCTCCGGCGAGGGCGCGCCCATCGAGGCGGTCTCGACCTGGCTGGTGGCCGGCGGCCTCGCGGCGTGGGTCGCGGCCGGCGCCGGCGCGTGCTGGCTGCGCTACCGGCGCATCCAGGCGTACCGGTGAGCGGCGCCGCCACCGAGCCCCGCGTCGTCGCGGACGGCGTCTCGAAGTGGTTCGGCCCGCTGGTCGCGGTCTCGGACGTCAGCTTCGAGGTGGGGCCGGGCGTCACCGCCCTGCTCGGGCCCAACGGGGCCGGCAAGTCGACCATGCTGCGGATGCTCTGCGGGCTCGCGCGGCCCTCGAAGGGCACGATCCGGGTGCTCGGCAAGGACCCGCGGTCCGACGCCGGGGTCACGCGCTCCATCGGCCTCGTGCCCCAGCAGGACGGGGTCTTCGAGTCGCTCACGGCGCGCGCGTTCGTGCGTCTGACCGCCGAGCTGCACGGGCTTCCCGATCCCGACGCCGCCGCCGCGGCCGCGCTCCAGACGGTCGCGCTTGACCCGTCCGACACGCGCCGGCTGCCCGCGTACTCGAAGGGGATGCGCCAGCGCGTGAAGGTGGCGCAGGGGGTGGTGCACGACCCGGCCGTGCTGATGCTCGACGAGCCGCTCAACGGGCTGGATCCGCGGCAGCGCGCGGACATGATCATCCTCTTCCGGCGCCTCGGCGCCGAGGGGCGCTGCGTGCTGGTCTCGAGCCACGTGCTGGACGAGGTCGAGCGGCTCGGCTCGCGCATCCTCGTGATGTCGCAGGGCCGGCTGGCCGCGGCGGGCGACTTTCGCGAGCTGCGGGCGATGATGGACGACCGGCCCATGAGGGTGCGGGTGCGCACCGACCGGCCGCGCGAGCTGGCGGCCGCGCTGCTGGGGGTGACGGCCGTGGTCAGCGTCCGGCTCCAGGCCGACGGCGCCCTGGAGCTCGACACCGCCGACGCCCGCGAGCTGGCGCGCGCGCTGGCGCCCGCCGCGCGGGAGCTGGGCGCGAGCCTCCTCGAGGTCGCCCCGCTCGACGCGGACCTCGAGGGCGTCTTCCGCTACCTGGTGCAGCGGTGAGCGCGGGCCCCGCCCGCACGCTCCTCGCGCTGTACCGGCTGGTGCTGCGCATGCAGGTGACGGTTCCGCGCCTGCTGGGGATCGCCGGGCTCGGGGCCCTGGCGATCGTGCTCGGCGCCTTCGCCCGGCAGGACGACGACCGCGTGGCGGCCGCCGCCGACATCACCGGGGCGTACGGCCTCGGCATCCTGGTGCCGCTCGCGGCGCTCTGGATCGGGACCTCGGCCATCGGCGACCTGGTCGAGGACCGCCTGCTGGTCTACCTCTGGCTGAAGCCCGTGCCGCGCTGGCAGCTGCCCGCCGCGGCGGCCCTCGCCACCGTCACCCTCGTCGTGCCGCTGACCGCCCTCCCGCTCGCGGCCTCCGCCCTGGTGGCGGGCGCCGGGGAGCTGGCGCCGACGGCGCTGCTCGCCGCCTCCCTCGCGACCGTCGCCTACGCCGGCCTGTTCGTCGCGACGGGGCTGTGGTTCCGGCGCGCCGCCTGGTGGGGGCTGGCGTTCGTGCTGCTCTGGGAGAACGCCGCCGTCCACGTCTCGCCGGGCGCCGCCCGCTTCACGGTGACCAGCTGGGCGCGCTCGATCGTCTCGGCCGTGCCCGACGTCGAGGTCCCGCTGGACGGGCGCTCGCTCGGCGCCGCGCTGGTGGTCCTGCCCGCGATCGCGATCGCGGGCTGGCTGGCGGCGACGGCGCGGTACCGCCGGGTCGACGTGGACTGAGCGGCGCCGAGCGGCGACACTCGCCGCCGGGTCACGCGGGCGCCCGCGCCGGACATCTCCCCCCCGACGGGCACGGTGGACGCGCGGAGGAGACGGGGATGGACCACGACGGGCTGATGGAGCGGCTGGCGGCGGCGGCGCCGGTGCCGGCGGGGGCGCTGGACGCGGGCGAGGAGCTGATCGCCGGCCTGGCCGCGTCGGTCGCGGCGGGTCCGGCGCGCCGGCGGCGCGGGCGGCGGCGGACCGTCGCGATGGTGCTCGCCGTGCTGGCGGCGGGCGCGGGCACGGCCGCGGCCGGGACCCAGCTGGCGGCGCGGACCGGCTGGTTCGGCGACCCGGGACTGACCGAGGAGGACGGCAGCGAGTGGCTGCGCACCGACGCGCCGGACTTCGGCGCGGTGGCGCGGGACCTGGTGCCGCGCGACATCGCGCTACCGCCGGGGGTCGCCTGGGAGCCCGAGATCGCCCGCCTGGTGGCGGTCGGCAGGCGCGAGCCGGGCCTCCAGCAGGAGACCGGCGTCCGCTTCACGTTCGTCTCCTACGCGCGCTGCGCCTGGAGCGTGGCCTGGCTCGACGCGACCGCCTCCGGCGACGCCGGCCTGCGCCGGCGGGCCGAGGGCGTGCTGGCCGCGGCGCCGTTGTGGCCGATCGTCGCCGTCGTGGACGGCGGCGGGGTGCGCGGGCTGTGGCGGGCGCGCGCGGACGCCGCCCGGCGCGGTGACGTGGCGGCGATGCGCGAGGACGCGATGGTCACCTGCGACGGCTTCGGCCTGGGGACGGGCGCATGAGCCCGCGCGAGGCGCGCTTCGACGCGCTCGCCCGGGACCTGGGGCCGCGCGTCCTCGCCTATCTGGCGCGCCGGGTGGATCCGCCGGCCGACGCCGCCGACGTCCTGGCCGAGACCCTGATCGTGGCCTGGCGCCGGCTGGACGACGTCCCCGCCGGCGAGCGCGAGGCGCTGGTCTGGCTGGTGGCGGTGGCCCGGCGGACGGCGTCGAACCACCGGCGCGGCCGCCGGCGGCGCGAGGCGCTGGTGGAGGCCCTGCGCGAGCGGGTGGTCGCCGCGACGCCGCCGCCCGACCCCGCCGCGCTCGACCTGCGCCGCGCGCTGGGGCGGCTGGGGCGCGACGACCGGGAGATCCTGACCCTGGTGGCGTGGGAGGGGCTGACGGCCCACGAGGCGGCGGCGGTGCTCGGGCTGGCGCCGGCCGCGGCGCGCAAGCGGCTGCAGCGGGCCCGCGAGCGGCTGGGCCGGGAGCTGGGCGAGGAGGCGCCGGCGCCGGCCGGCGCGCTCCCGGCCGGCTGAGCCTGCGCGGGCCGTCGCGGCCGGCGGTCCGAGGGCCCGTGCGCGACCCCCGCTACACTCCCACGTCGGCCCGCGGCCCCGGGGAGGATGAGATCGGCCTGAGAACCATGAAGTTCGGCGGCACGTCGGTCGCCGACGCGGAGCACATCAAGCGCGTTGCGCGCCGCATCGCGGCGGCGCGGGAGGGCGGCGACAGCGTGGTCGCGGTCGTCTCGGCGCGCGGCAAGACCACCGACGAGCTGGTCGGCCTCGCCGCCGAGATCTCCGACTCGCCGGATCCCCGCGAGATGGACATGCTCCTCTCCACCGGCGAGCGCATCTCCTGCGCGCTGATGGCGATGGCGCTCCACGACCTGGGCCACGACGCCCAGTCGTTCACCGGGTCGCAGGCCGGGATCGTCACCGACGTCGCCCACACCCGCGCCAAGATCCTCGAGATCCGCGCGGACCGCCTGGCGGACGCCCTCGACGCCGGCCACATCGTGCTGGTGGCGGGCTTCCAGGGCATGTCGGTCGACCGCAACGTGACCACGCTCGGCCGCGGCGGCAGCGACACCACCGCGGTAGCGCTGGCGGCGGCCCTCGGCGCCGACGTCTGCGAGATCTACACCGACGTGACCGGCGTCTTCACCGCCGACCCGCGCATCGTCCCGGACGCCAAGAAGATCCCGGTGCTCTCCTACGAGGAGATGCTCGAAATGGCGGCCATGGGCTCCCGCGTGCTGGCCCTCCGCTCGGTGGAGTTCGCCCGCAACCACGACGTCCCCCTGCAGGTCCGCTCCTCGTTCCACGGGGAGGAGGGCACCTGGATCACGAAGGAGACCCCCGGCATGGAGAAGGCGATCGTCTCGGCCGTCGCGCACCGCAGCGACGAGGCCAAGATCACGATCTCGGGCCTGCGCGACCAGACCGGCGTCGCGGCGTCCATCTTCACCGCGCTGGCCGACGGCGGGATCAACGTGGACACGATCATCCAGAACGTGAGCGAGGGCGGCCTGGCCGACGTCTCGTTCACGGTCCCGCTGGACGAGCTGCGGGCCGCCCGCGAGGCGCTCGAGGGCCTGCGCGCCCAGATGGCGTTCCGCGAGGTGACCAGCGACGATCAGATCGGCAAGGTGACCCTGGTCGGCGCCGGCATGAAGTCGAACCCGGGCGTCGCCGCCAAGATGTTCCGGACCCTCGCCGAGCAGGGGATCAACATCCAGATGATCGACACGTCCACGATCCGCATCACGGTCGTGATCGACCGGCGCGAGATCGAGCGCGCGGTGCGCGCCCTGCACGACGCGTTCGATCTGGGCAGCGAGGCCGATCGGCGTGCCGATGTTTGACGTCGCCGTGGTGGGCGCCACCGGCGCCGTGGGCGGGACCATGCTCCGCGTGCTCGAGGAGCGCGGCTTCCCCGTGACCGAGCTGCGCCCGCTCGCCTCCGCCCGCAGCGAGGGCAGGCAGCTCGACTACCTCGGCCAGCCGCGCACGGTCCGGACCCTGACCGAGGACTCCTTCGAGGGGATCGACATCGCGCTCTTCTCGGCCGGCGGCAGCCGTGCCCGCGACTTCGCGCCGGCCGCCGTGGCCGCCGGCGCGGTGGTGATCGACAACTCGTCGGCCTTCCGCATGGACCCCGACGTGCCGCTGGTGGTGCCCGAGGTGAACGAGGCCGACCTCGAGCGCCACAACGGCATCATCGCCAACCCGAACTGCGTGGCCGCGCCGCTGGTCTGCGCGCTGAAGCCGATCGCCGACGCGGTCGGCCTGGAGCGCGTGATCGTGTCGAGCTACCAGTCGGTCTCGGGCACCGGGGCGGCGGCGGTGGAGGAGCTGCGGACGCAGACGGCCGGCTATCTGGCCGGCGACGAGCCGGCGCCGGCGGTCTACCCGCACCCGATCGCCTTCAACGTCCTGCCGCACATCGACGTCTTCGACGAGAGCGGCTACACCGGCGAGGAGCGCAAGGTGCGCGCCGAGACGCGCAAGATGCTCGGCCTGCCCGACCTGGCGGTGAGCGCCACCTGCGTGCGGGTGCCGGTCTTCTACGCGCATTCGCAGGCGGTCCACGTCGAGACGACCGACAAGCTGACCGCCGACGCGATGCGCGACCTGCTGATCGCCGCGCCGGGGGTTGTGCTGGTCGACGACCCGGCCGCCGCGCGCTACCCGCTGGCCCGCGAGGCCGCCGGCCGCGACGACGTGCTGGTCGGGCGCATCCGCGAGGACAGCTCGCACCCGCGCGGCCTCGCGTTCTGGCTGGTGTCGGACAACCTGCGCAAGGGCGCGGCCACCAACGCCGTCCAGATCGCGGAGTCGCTGGTCACCCGGGGCTGGCTGAAGCGCTGACCCGACTCGCGGCCCACCCCCGGGCGGGGTGGGCCGCGGTCATCGCGCTCCCTGGATGGTCAGACGGCGATCGACGCCGGTGCCGCCGATTGCGCGGCCGCCGCGTCGGCGAGCCAGCGCCCCTCGGCGAACCAGCGGGTCATCGTGCGAACCGAGGGAACCAGGGGTCCGCCCTCGACACCCCGGGTGCGGAGGTCGGCGATCACCTCACGCGGCGGCTCGCCGGCGGCGAAGCGCCGCTCGGCCTCGGCGCGGAGCTCGGGCCAGGCGTAGGAGCCGGGGCGGCCCGCCCGGGCAGGGCCGGCCGGGAAGCGACGGACGTGCGCCGCGAGGGCCTCGGACCGGCGCCGGTCGTAGCACCCGGCCGACTCCCAGGCGCGCCGGAGGCCGTGGACCAGGTCGCGGCCCGAGCGCCGGGCGAGGAACTCCGGGGCCCGGTGGTCGGCGCAGAGCCAGACGGTGATCCCGTGGGGAAGCTGGAGGGGAGCCCGGCGGCCCGGCCCGGCCTCTCCGCACAGCGCGCAGTTCGTCGTCACGAGTCGCCTCCTCGTCGGTGGTTCGACATGGGGCGATGGTGGCGCGGCCCGCCGCTCGCGGGACGTCGCGAACGTGCCAGGACCGTGACGCGCCGGTGCCCGTTCGGCCGCTTCGCAATCGACCCGGTTGGAGCCGATCGCCAGATCGGCGCCGGGCGCTCGCGGCACCCGCTTGCGGGCCCCGCAATTGACGCACTTGGAGCCAATTGCCGGACCGCGCCGGCGATCCGAGAAACGCGTGGCCGCCCGGGATGCCCGGGCGGCCACGTCCAACGGAGCTACTTCCGGTCGGCGCCCGCGATGCGGATGACCTGCCCGGTGCACGGCAGGCCCTCGCCGGCGGCCGGGAAGATCCCGCAGTTCGACACGTAGGCCGCGCCGTCGTCGCCGATCGCGACGCCGCCCGGCGCCACGAGGCCCTCCTCGGCGATGACCGTCCGGGTGCCGTCCTCGGCGATCCGCGTCAGGCGGCCCGGGCCCTCGAGGTCGTTCTCGGTGGCGCCCTCCAGCACGAACAGGTCGCCGTGCTTGCCGACCGCCATGTCGGTGATCGAGCTGAAGCCCGAGAGGTGGACGGTGGGCGCCTCGCCCGGGACGACCTTGTAGATGTTGGCCGCGCCCTGCGCGAACGGGAAGCCGCTCAGCTCGCCCACGAGGAAGCCGTCCTTCACCTTCACGACCGAGGTCGGGACGGCGTCGGTCTCACGGCCCTGGGCGCGCGACGGGAAGGTGGCGACGGTCGAGATCGCGCCCTTGCGGTCGACGCGGAGCAGGGAGTTCCCGCCGGCGTCGGTCACGTAGGTGGCGCCCTTCGCGGCGAGCACCCCGTACGCGTTGCTGTCGGGGACGCCGCCGTCCGGGTTGTTCGCCGCCTCGTACGCGCCGATGTCGACCGTGCGGTCCGGGCGGACGTCGAGCACGGACCCGCGCTGCCGGTCCGGGCCGAGGTGCAGCAGGGTGTCGAAGCTCGGGCCGAGGTCGCCGCACCTGCTCCGGATGGCCGGGTCGTTCCCGAGGCCGACCGTCACCACCGCGCGCTTGCCGCGGAAGGAGATGTGGGCCGGGCCGATCGCCGCGATGCCGCTGGCGTCGTCGGCGACGGAGGGCAGGTTCCAGACCACCTTCTGCTGGTGGCCGTCGAGCAGCCGGGTCACGGCGCCCGTGGTGCCGGCCAGGGACGGCGGGGTCATCCCCTCGGAGAAGCACTCGCGCGTGCCGCCGCGGCCGGCCTCCACCACGTAAAGGCCACCGTCGGGGCCGAACGCCAGGCCGCGCGGGTTGTTCAGGCCGGTCATCACGACCTCGGGCGCGGGGGGAGTCGCCCCCGCGGTCGCGACGGCGGCGCCGGCGGCGACCGCCGCGCCGGCCGCGGCCACCGCGAGCGTGCCGAGGAGTCGGCCACGTCGAATCGTCATTCCATGTCCTCCGGAATCGGGGCGCGCCACGCGCCGTCCACCCCCCGGGCTGGGGACGGACTGGGCCAAAGAGCGCCGGCGCGCGCTGGGGGCCACGCTATGTCCAACTCGACAGATCGATCAAGCGCCGATGTGTCCATCCGGGCGGTGACGACCGGCAGGACACTATGGTCGCCGCGTGCCCGACCCCACCCCGCCCTCCGCCGCCATCGAGACGCGCGGCGTCGGGGTCTGGCTCCCGGTGGACGGGACGCGCAAGCAGCTGCTCGAGGACGTGACCTGGCGGGTCGGCGCCGGCGAGCACTGGGTTCTGCTGGGGCCGAACGGCGCCGGCAAGACCACGCTGCTCCGGGTCGCCGGGGCCCGGCGGCACCCCAGCGAGGGCGAGGCATGGGTCATGGGCCGGCGGATCGGCGCCACCGACGTCCGCGACCTCTGGACCGTCGTCGGCGCGGTCGACGCAGGCGCCGCCAACCGCTTCCCGGAGCGGCTCACCGCCGGCGAGGTGGTCCTCACCGGCGCCCGCGGGGTCATCGCGCCGCTGCGCCCGCGCTACACGGGCGCCGAGCTCGCCCGCGCCGACGAGCTCATGGCCCTGGTGGGCGTCGCCGGCCACGCCGGCCAGCGCTTCTCCACCTGCTCCACCGGCGAGCGCCAGCGCGTCCTGATCGCGCGGGCGCTCATGCCCGACCCGGCGCTGCTGCTGCTCGACGAGCCTTCCGGCGGTCTCGACCTGCCGGCGCGCGAGGCGCTGCTCCGCGCCGTCGACGAGTTGGCCGGCGCCCATCCGCGCCTGGCGACGGTGACGGTCACCCACCACGTCGAGGAGATCCCCGCCGCGGCGACCCACGCCCTCCTGCTCGCCGACGGCCGGGTGAGCGCGCAGGGCCCGATCGGGGAGACCCTCACCGGCGAGGCGCTCTCCCGCTGCTTCGGCCTGCCGATCGCCCTCACCCGCCACGGCGGCCGCTACGCGGCCCGGGCGGACGGCGCCGCCTGAGCTCGCGCCACCCGCGGCGGCCGCCTCAGCAGGCCCCGTCGCCCTCCAGGGAGCACGAGCCGCCCATCCAGTCGGGCAGCGACGCGATCGCCGGCCCCTCGCCCGTCCCGTAGGTGCCGTCGATGTAGGCCAGGATCCGCCGGCGGTCCCACACCGCCGTGTTCCCGTCCACCAGCATCGGCACCTGCGGCGGCTCGCCCTGGACCCGCACCAGCTCCGCCCGCGCCGCCGGGTTGCCCCGGACGGTCACGGAGGAGTAGTCCAGCCCCAGCGCGTCGAGCGCCTCCTTTACCTCGACGCACTTCCAGCAGCTGGGCGCGTCGTAGAGGAGGAGGGAGCCCGCCGCGGGCACGATCAGACCCCGACGGTCTCCAGCACCCGGTCCACCGGGACCATGTGGCGCTTGAAGTCCATGATCTTCGTGTCCAGCCCGAGCGCGAGGCCGATCAGCTGCGGCAGGTGCAGCACCGGCATGTTGTACTCGGTCGCGTTCGCCGCCTCGGCCTTGCGCTGGTAGGCGTCCATTGCCAGGTGGCAGAGCGGGCACGGGGTGACCATGCAGTCGGCCCCGGCGTCGCGCGACTGGGACAGGGCCAGGTGCGACTCCTTCATCGCCACCGGCTCGCGGGCCAGGATGATCGGGAAGCCGCAGCACTTGGACTTGGCCTCGTAGTCGGCCACCTCGCCGCCGAGCGCGACGATCAGGCGCTCGAGGGACTGGGGCCGGTCCGGGTCCTCGAAGCCCATCACGGACGAGGGCCGCAGCAGCTGGCAGCCGTAGTAGGGCGCGACGCGCAGGCCGTTCAGGCCGCGCGGGCCCCGCTGCTCGAGCAGGGAGAGACCCTCCTCGGTGGCCAGGTACCAGAGGAGGTGGGTGACCTCCTTGGTGCCCTCGTACGGCCGCGCACCGGCCTTGACCAGCTCCTCGTTGACCGTCTCGAGCAGCCGCGGGTCCTCCTTCACCATCTTGTTCGCCCGCCGCAGGTTGAGCGTGCAGACGTTGCAGATGGTGAGGACGTCGACGCCCATCTCCTCGGCCTGGGAGAGGATGCGGACGTTCAGCGTGAGGTACAGGTTCGGCTTGGCCTCGGCGATGTCGCCGGCGCCGCAGCAGGTGGCCGCGGGCATCGGCAGCAGCTCGATGTCGAGCATGGGGGCGAGCGCCTTGGTGGTGGCGTTCAGCTCCTTCGAGCTGAACTCGGCGACGCAGCCGGGGTAGTACGCGAAGGCGGTCGCCATGTCAGATCGTCTCCTTGACGTTCTTCATCAGGCTCTGGACCTCTTTGAGCTTCTTGATCCGGTGGGGGATCGGCGAGGGCGCCTTTCCCTTGCGGAGCATCTGCAGCGCGAAGGGCAGGTCCAGGTGGGCCTTGATCGGGTCCGTGTAGGGCACGAGCAGCGACTCGTTGAGCTTGCCGCCGGTGCGCATGGAGATCAGGAAGGCCTTGGCGTGGCGGGCGCCCTTGTCGCGGGTCACGCCCTCCGCGAAGGCGACGCCGCCGAGCTTCTCGATCGCGTCGCGCGGGTTGACGCCCTTGGGGCAGCGCTCGTTGCAGTACATGCAGCGGGTGCAGTCCCAGATGCCGTGGTCGCCCGAGTAGAGCTTGGCGCGCTCCTTGCGCTGCCCGTCGCGCTCGTCGCCGGCGAAGCGGTAGCCCCAGGCGAAGGCGGCGGGGCCGACGAACTCCGGGTCGGCCATGAACGAGTTGCACTCGCTGTAGCAGGCCGCGCAGAGGATGCACTTGCTCTCGTCGTAGACCTTCTGCATCGCCTCCTTGGAGACGATCCGCTCACGGCCGTCGGCCGGCGGAGGCCCGTCGGGGATCAGGTACGGCTTGACCGACTTGAACTTCTCCCAGAAGGGGTCCAGGTCGACGATCAGGTCCTTCAGCGGGCGGAAGTTCCCGAGCGGGTCGACCGAGATGCGGTCGGTCTTGAACTCCTTCTTGACCTCCTCCACCTGGGACATGCAGGCCAGCACGGTCTTGCCGTTGGCCTTGCAGGCACAGGAGCCGCAGATCGCGCTGCGGCAGGAATAACGCACCGCCAGCGTCCCGTCCTGCTCGTTCTGCAGGTCGAGGATCGCGTCGAGCAGGGTCATCTCGGAGTCGTGCTCGAGCGAGAAGTCCTGCCGGTACGCCTCGTCCGAGACGTCGGGCTGGTAGCGGAAGATGTCGAAGGTCGTCGTCGGCATGTCAGTAGGACCTCACCTGGGGCTGGTACTTGGTCACCGTCACCTCGGAGTAGTCCAGGCGGATCTCGTCGTCCTCCAGGTAGGCCAAGGTGTGCTTCATCCAGTTGTCGTCGTCCCGCTCCGGGTAGTCCGTCCGGGAGTGGGCGCCGCGGCTCTCGGTGCGCTCGATGGCGCCCGTGACCATGGTGTCCGCGAGGTCGAGCAGGAAGCCGGTCTCGATCGTGTGGATCAGCGACTGGTTGAAGGTGCGGCCCTTGTCGGTGACCACGACGTTCTTGAACTGCTGGCGCAGGTCGGTCACGACCGACTTGGCCTCCTGGAGCTCGTCGTCGTTGCGGAAGACGCCGACCTTCTCCTGCATCGTGTCGGCGAGCTTGTCGCGGATCTCGTGCTGACGCGGCCCGTCCTGGCGATCGAGCAGCCGGCGCAGCTTGCGCTCGTAGTCGTGCGCGGCGGCCGGGCTCGCGCCGGGGGCCTTGCCGTTGTGGCTCTCGGCGACGAACTGGGCCGCGGCGTCGCCGGTGCGGGCGCCGTAGACGACCGCCTCCAGCAGCGAGTTGCCGCCCAGGCGGTTCGCGCCGTGGACCGAGACGCAGGCGCACTCGCCGGCGGCGAAGAGGCCCGGCATGTGCGGGGCGGCGCCGTGCGAGTCCACATGCACGCCGCCCATGTGGTAGTGCGCGCCGGGCCGGATCGGGATCGGGGCGTCGATCGGGTCGACGCCGGCGAAGGCCATCGCCAGCTCGCGGATCTGGGGCAGCCGCTCCATGATGCGCTCGCGCCCGAGGTGGCGCAGGTCGAGCATCACGCAGCCGTTGATGCCGCGGCCCTCGAGGATCTCGGTGGCCTCCGAGCGCGACACCACGTCGCGCGAGGCAAGCTCCAGCTTGTTGGGGGCGTACTTGCTCATGAAGCGCTCGCCCTCGGAGTTGAGCAGGTAGCCGCCCTCGCCCCGCGCGCCCTCGGTCACCAGCACGCCGTTGGTCTTCAGCGTGGTGGGGTGGAACTGCATGAACTCCATGTCCTTGAGCGGGACGCCGGCGGCCAGGGCCAGGCCCATGCCGTCGCCGGTCGAGGAGTGGGAGTTGGTGGAGGGCCGGTAGACGCGGCCGGCGCCGCCGGTCGCGAGCACGACGGCCTTGGCCGCGATGGTCTCGACCGTCCCGTGGACCATGTCGTAGGAGACGACCCCGCAGCAGGCGCCGTGGGCGTCGGTCACCAGCTCGGTGACGAAGTGCTCCTCGTAGGTCGGGATCTCGTACTTCACGCACACGGTGTAGAGCGTGTGGAGGATGACGAGGCCGGTGAGGTCCGCCGCGAAGCAGGTGCGCGGGAAGCCGGCGCCGCCGAACGGGCGCTGGGCGATGCGCCCGGTCTCCTCGGAGCGGCTGAAGACGGCGCCCCAGTGCTCGAGCTGGATGATCTCCTTCGGCGCCATCTCACAGAGGATCTCGATGGCGTCCTGGTCGCCGATGTAGTCGGCGCCCTTGACCGTGTCGAAGGTGTGGTTGTCGGGGTTGTCGTCGGTCGCGTTGCCGAGCGCCGCGTTGATGCCGCCCTGGGCCGCGCCGGAGTGGCTCCGGACCGGGTGCACCTTGGTGACCAGCGCGACGTCCACGCCCGCCTCGTGGGCGGCGATGGCTGCCCGCATCCCGGCAAGGCCGGCCCCCACGACCACGACGTCATGGCTCAGCAATGTCCCGTGCCCTCCGCTCCGATGACGAACCTGTCAAAGAGAGTACCTGACCCGCCTTCGCCGATTCAGTGGCATCCGGCCCCCCTCGGAGCGTCCGTCCGGGTCCTCCCGAGGGGGTCCCGGCGCCCTGCCGCCGGGCCGCCCGGCGCGTCGCGGCGGGCGGGGTACCCGTCGCCCTTCGCGGGCCGCTGGCTATACTCCGGACGTTTTGCGGCCGCCTCCGGGCGGCCGCGCGTGAGTAAGCGTCCGAAGGAGCCCGTCTTGGCATATCGCGTCACCTTCATCCCCGGCGACGGCACCGGGCCGGAGATCGCGGAGGCCACCCGCCGGGTCCTCGACGCGACCGGCGTCGAGTTCGACTGGGACGTGCAGGAGGCCGGCGTCGACATCATGGAGGAAGCCGGCACCCCGCTTCCGCAGAACGTCCTCGACTCGATCCGCGAGAACAAGGTCGCCATCAAGGGCCCGATCACCACACCGGTCGGCCACGGCTTTCGCAGCGTCAACGTCGCGCTTCGAAAGGAGCTCGACCTGTTCGCCTGCGTACGCCCGTGCAAGAGCTACGAGGGCGTCCGCACGCGGTTCGACCACATCGACCTGGTCTTCGTCCGCGAGAACACCGAGGACCTCTACGCCGGCATCGAGTTCGAGAAGGACACGCCCGAGGAGCTCGAGCTGAAGGCCAAGATCGAGCAGCTCTTCCCCGGGGCCCACATCGGCGACCACGCCGGCATCTCGATCAAGCCGATCTCGGTCGAGGGCACCCGCCGCGTGGTCGAGTACGCCTTCCGCTACGCCGAGGCGAACAACCGCCGCAAGGTGACGGCGGTCCACAAGGCCAACATCATGAAGCACACCGACGGCCTCTGGCTCGCGGTCGCGACCGAGGTGGCCAAGGACCACCCGGACATCGAGCCGTGGGTGGCCTCGAACATCGCCGCCTCGGTGCCGATGTTGC
>JAWVEV010000159.1:0-3455 GCA_033856535.1 Miltoncostaeaceae bacterium
CCCGAAGTACCTTGGACCGCTGGCGAAGCTCCGGGCGGCGGCGTGCGCCATGACGGAGGGGTACCCCCGTCCCCGGGAACCGACGCACCCCGCGGACAGCTGCGACCATCATCTGCGTCATGGCGGACACCCGCGTTGCCACCGGATTCGGGCTCGCCGAGATCGTCGCGCCGCTCACGCCGGACGAGTTCCTCGCGCGCCACTGGCCCGCCGAGGCGTACTGCGCGTCCGAGGACCCCGCCCGCGCCGAGCGCATCGTCGCGGCGGCGCCCGAGCTCGAGTCGGCCCGCGCGGTGCTGGCCGAGGCGCGGCCCGTGACGGTGTTCAAGCCCGACGGGAGCACGGCCGCGGTCCCCGACGGCCAGGCCGCGTGGCCGCTCTACATGCTCGGGCTCACGTGCTACGTCGCGGCCCGCCACATCCCGGGCCTCCAGCCGGTCGTGGACGGGCTGACCGCCGACCTCGGCCTGCCCGCCGGCTCGATGGAGTGCGAGGTCTTCTGCTCCGACGGGGCCAGCGGCGCGCGCATGCACAGCGACTTCGACCTCAACTTCGCCCTGCTGCTGCGCGGCCGCAAGCGCTGGCGCGTCGCGCCGAACCGCCATATCCGCAACCAGACCGGCGTCTGCGTGCCCTCGACGCGCGAGCAGCCGGCGCCGTTCCAGCTCGAGATCGCCGACGAGACGCCCTTCCCGCCCGCGAGGCCCGACGACGCGCGCACGCTCGAGGTCGGCCCCGGCGGCCTCGTCTTCCTCCCGCGCGGCTGGTGGCACGAGACGGAGGCCGAGGGCGAGTGCCTCCAGGTCAACTTCGTCGTCAAGCGCCCGCTGTGGCTACGCGTCATGACCGGCGCGATCGGCGAGCGGCTGATGCGCGACCCGGGCTGGCGCGGCTTCGCGCTCGACCTGTTCGGACCGGCCGAGCGTCGCGAACGCGCGATCGCGGAGCTCGCGGAGCTGCTCCCGAGCTTCCGGCTGATCCTCGACGAGCTGCTCGACGGCGACCCCGAGGAGGCCGCGCGGCGCATCGTCGAGGGCTCGGGCCTGCGCCCGGCCTAGCCCCCGCCGCTGCCCACGGTGCCCGGGCCGCCGCCCGGCTTCGTCTCGCCGCCGCCGTTGGGCGGCGCGCTGAAGGCGGCGAACCCGCGGTCGGAGTAGTCGTCGAGCGAGCTCGCCTTGAGGCCGGCGTCCGACATGGTGAGGAGGCGGTCGCCCATGATCGACGTGCGGCGCACGACGCCCTCCTGGCCCGAGCGGCCGGCCTCGGCCAGCGCCTGCGGCGTGACGGTGAAGCCGATCGCGCCGCTGAAGCCCGAGGTGGCCGGGGCGTAGGCGGGACACGGGCCGGGGTCGCACGGCGGCGAGGAGTAGTCGTAGATCGAGACCGGCAGCACGGCCAGGTTCCGCGGCGCCCACCACAGGAAGGCGTGGTGGTCGTACTGGGCCTCGGAGTTGCCGCCGTCGACCGTGACCCGGTGCTCGAGCTTCGGGTGCGCGAGGTCGGAGACGTCGAACTCGGAGAGCTGGAGGCCGCTCTGGGACCCGTCGTCGCTGGTGCCGCTGCCCAGCCCGAGCAGGCGGTCGCCGCCGATCGGGTGCAGGTACGTCGACACGCCCGGCATCTCGAGCTCGCCGCGCAGCGCCGGGTGCGCCGGGTCCGACACGTCGACGGTGAACAGCGGGTCGACCTGGCGGAAGGTGACGACGTAGCCGGCGTCGCCGAGGAAGCGGACCGCGAAGATCCGCTCGCCCCGCCCGAGCCCGTCGAGCTGGCCGAGCGTCGACAGCCGGTCGTCCTGCTCGGAGAGCGTGGTCACCAGGCTGTGGCTGGGGTTGCCCTGCGTGAACCACGGCGGGAGGTCCGTGCTGGCCACGCGCAGCACCCCGTCCTGCTCGGACATCGAGAACTGGTTGAGGACGAAGCCGGGGATCGAGCCCGAGCCGCGGTAGGTCGTGTTGTCCGCGTCGTCGAGCGAGAACCGGTGGATCTGCGTGGTCTGGCCCCGCGCGGCCGGCCCCGCCGTCGCCGCCTCGAGCTGCGGGCTGTACTGCTGCGTGGCCACGAAGAGGTTCTGCGCGGACGCGTACACGGTCTGGCCGCCGGTCATGACGGCGTCGGAGTCGACGGGGTCGAGCCCCTTCTCGAGGTTGATGGTGAGGACGGTGAGCTCCTCGAGCCCGGTGAAGGAGCCCGGGCGGCGGATCGCGCGGCAGGGGACGAGCGTGCGCCGTGCGCTCGTCTCGCGCCGGACGTTGCGGAACGTGCCGCGGGGAACCCAGGCCACCGGGGCGCCGACGGGCTGGTCCGGCTGGCCGATCGCCCGCGGCGTGACGGTGAGCACGACGCGCACGGTGCCCTTGGTGCGGCGCTCGGCGAGCAGGCTGCCGTTCACGGTCAGCGTGCGCTCGATCACCGGGTGCGCCGGGTCCGTCACGTCGACGCGGGCCAGGATCGTCTTGCCCTCCGGCGTGCTCAGGGCGACGAGCAGCTTGCCCTTGTAGAGCAGCAGCTGGTGGTCGTACCCGGCCGGCAGCGGCAACTCGGCGAGCAGCGCGGGCGGGCCGGTGACGTCGACGACCTCGAGCACCCCGGCCGAGGTGACGGCGAAGATGTGGTTGCCGTCGGTCTTGAGGATGTCGGGCTCGAAGACGCCCGCCTCCTGGTTGTTGGTGAGCGAGAAGTCGCCCGAGCCGTCGTCGGCCGCCGGGGATGAGGGGGCGGACGTGCTCTCGCCGCTCCCGCCGCTCGCGGGACCGGCCGCGCCGGCTGAGCCCGGCCTGCCGGCGGGCATGGGCTCGGCGGGCGGCGGCGGGCCGCCGGGCTGGTAGCCGTCCTGGTGGTTGGTCCCGTAGTCGACCAGCGCGTCGCAGCTGTGGAAGCGCCGCAGCTTCGGGCGCGCCTGGGCGACCGACACGCCGGCGAGCGCGACGAGGATGGCGACGACGACGGCCCGCTTCATGGAGTGATGCTCCCGCGGGGTCGGGACGCCGTCAAGCGGGAACGTCTATTGAGCGCTCACCTGGCCGCCACGCGCAATGAGTACGTCGGTGACCAGCGCGGGCGGGAACAGCCCGTGGCTGACGACGCCGGGGATCGCGTCGAGCCAGGCGGCCAGCTCCGCGGGGTCGCCCACATCGCCCTGGTAGTCGGCGATGACGCCGCCGTCGGGCGAGCGCGGGACGTCGCGCAGCGTCACGTCGCCGAGCGCGCGCAGCGTCGCCTCGAGGCCGTAGGCGAGCAGCTCGAGCGGGATCGGTGCCCGCAGCGTGTCCACCGGCTTGTCCGACCCGGCGATGACCACGAACCGGTCGGCGGCGGCGGCGACGACCTTCTCGCGCGTGTGCGCGGCCCCGCCGCCCTTGACCAGCCAGCGGTCGGGCGTGACCTGGTCGGTGCCGTCGATGGCGACGTCGAGGCGGTCGAGCCCGGCGAACGGCTCGACCGGGAGGCCGAGC
>JAWVEV010000160.1:0-6461 GCA_033856535.1 Miltoncostaeaceae bacterium
GGACCGTCGGGCCGTCCGGGCCGGCCTCGAGCACCGCCCAGGAGGGGCGGCGCTCGGCGGGGGTACCCTCGCCCACGCTGCCGGGGTTCACGAAGAGCGCCCCGTCGACCCGGCGGGCGTGGGTGCGGTGGGTGTGCCCGCTCACGATGACGTCGGCGCCGACCTCGCCGGCGAGCTGCCGAAGCTCGTCGTCGGGGGTGTCCTCGTCGACGGCGACGCGGGGATCCTCCGGCGTGCCGTGCATCACGGCGACGCGCAGCGGGCCGAGCTCGAGCCGGAGCACCAGGGGGAGGCCGGCCAGGTAGGCGCGGCTCTCGGCCGTCATCTGCAGGACCGTCCAGGCACGGGAGCCCACCCGGGCGGCGTTGCGGTGGCCGGGGTCGCGCTCCGAGCGGGCCACGCGGCGGTCGGTGTTGCCGAGCACGGCCGGCCAGCCGAGCCCGCGGACCTCGGCCACGCAGGCCTCGGGCTGGGTGCCGCGCATGACCAGGTCGCCGGTGACGACCCCCGCGTCGAGGCCGGCGGCCCGGACGTCCGCGAGCACCGCCCGGAGCGCGGGCAGGTTCGCGTGCACGTCGCCGAGCAGGACGAGTCGCGGGGGTCCGCCCGGGCGATCCTGCGCCGGCACGCTCACAGCCCCAGCGCGGCCTCCAGGCGGGGGCGGAAGCGCTCGCGCTTCAGACGGCGCCACTCGTCCAGGAAGCGGAGGTAGAGCTGGTCCCGCTCCGTGCGCCGGCGGGCGATCAGCGCGTGGATGCCGACGCGCTCGTCCCCGCGCAGCGCGCCCTCGAGCTCGCCGCGGAAGCGTCTGTAGGCGCGCTCGGATCCGTTGGCCGACCGGCTCGGCCGCCGGCGGACGCCCGCGGCGACCAGCTCCTGGGCGCGCTCGGCCTCGCGGGCGGCGAGCCACTCCAGGTGGTCCTCCAGCATCGGCACCTGGACGTCGCAGTCGTGGATGTCGCCGAGCAGGTCCTGCAGCACCTTCACCTGCTCCAGATACGGGTCGAGGTCCTCGGTGAACGCGACGCCGAAGATCTCGAGCAGGTAGCGCAGCCGCTTGAAGGCGATCCGCATGTCGTGGAGCTCGGTGACGTGCGCCGGGTCGGCGATCAGGCCGTCGTAGGCGTAGATCTCCTCGATCCGCGCCGCGAGGACGCGGCGCGCGTTCGGGCGCAGGCCCTTCTTGGGCCGGATGCCGGCGACGGGGCGGGGCTTGGCCATCAGCCCTCCGCCGCCGGCGGGGCGACCGGGTTGAGCTTCTCGACCGCGACGCCGGTGTGGCGGCGCACGTAGCGCTCGAACCGCTCCCCGAAGCGCTCTGCGTCGAGGCGGCGGAAGAGCGCGTCGATGCTGGCGGTCTCGGCGGCGCGCTCGGCCCGGTAGCGCTCGATGAGGCCCTCGAGGCCGGCGCGCTCGTCCGGGCGCATCTGGGGCAGCAGCCCCTGCAGCCGCTCGATCGCGACGTCGAGGTCGCGGGCGCCGCCGAGGGTGTCGGTCACGGCCTTCACCTCGCGCAGGTGCCGTCGGAACGAGCGCGCCGGGAAGGCCTCGGCGAACGCGTCCATGGCGGCGCGCAGGCGCCGCGAGGAGACCCGCATCGCGTGCAGCTCCTCGATGTCCTCGCCGAGCAGGGTGCCCTCACGCGAGCTCATCATCTCCCGCCAGCGGGTGAGGATCACGCGGCCGCCCGCCTCGGCGAAGCTGGAGCGGCGCCGGAGGCCCGGCACCTCCCAGGCCTTCGCCAATTAGTTGCCCTCCCCCTCGGTGGGCGCGATGCGGCGCACGAGCACCGCCTCCCGCACCGCCGCGCGCAGGGACTTCCCGCCGGCGAGCATCGCCCAGTCGATCTCGAGCTCCATGCCGAGGTCGACCAGCGCACGCACGACCGCGGCTCCGTCCACCCCGCGGCCGGAGATCTCCTCGACGTCCTTGAGCCAGCGGGCCTGCGCCTTGGAGAGGGCGACCGACATCTCGCGGTCGGCGTCCTTGCGCCGGGTGGGGATCGCGCCGGGGCCGAGCGAGACGTAGACCGACGTCGGCCCGCCGGGGACGCCCTCGAGCATCGACTGGTAGCTCACCCGCCTCATGCGCCTCCCTCCCCGGCGACCACCGCGGGCCGGGACGCCGCCTCCTCCGAGAGGCGCTGGTCCTCGGCCAGGTCGCGGATCACGTCCACGCCGATCTGGCGCTCGCCCTGGCCGGCGGCCACGAGCAGCGCGTTGGCGAGCAGCAGGTTCACCAGGCGCGGCACCCCGCCGGTCTCGGCGTGGACCGCCTCGGCCGCCCGCTCGGTCACCAGCGGGTCGCGGGCGCCGGCCACGCGCGCCCGGTGGGCGATGTAGGCGGCGGTCTCGGCCGCGTCCATGGGGCCGATGTGGTAGCGGACGACCACCCGCTGGGACACCTGCGGCAGCCGGTTCACCCGGCCGGCGAGCTCGGGCTGGCCCAGCAGCACCACCGGGGCGCCGGGCCCGCGGTCCGGGTTGGTCAGCAGGCGCAGCTCGTCGAGCGCGCGCGGGTCGAGCCGCTGCGCCTCGTCGACGGCGAGCACGACGTGGCGGCCGGCGTCGGCCTCGGTCGCGAGCTGCTCGCGCAGCTGTCCGGCCAGCCTGGCCGCGGTCGCGCCCCGGCGCTCCAGGCCGAGCGCGTCGACCAGCGCCCCGAGCAGCGCCGCGGCGGTGCGGGGCGGGTTCGAGACCTCGGCGACCCGGTAGCCGTCGCCGTCGAGCGTGCGGTGGATCGTCTGGGCGAGCAGCGTCTTGCCGCACCCGATCTCGCCGGTGATCATCACCAGGCCGCCGAGCTGGGTGATGCCGAAGAGGATGCGGGCGAGTCCCTCGCGGTGGTCCGCGCGCTCGTAGAGGAAGCGCGGGTCGGGGGCCAGGAGGAACGGCGCCTCGGCGAGCCCCCAATGCTTCAGGTGCGGCCCCACCGCCCGCTCGGCCCGCTTGGCCTTGCCGCCCTTCTTGCTCGCGGCCATCTCAGCCTCTCGCGGGCGGCCGCGCCCCGGCCGGTGCGGGGTCGATGGGGCGGCGGGGCGGGATGCGCGGGGTCACGGCGATCCGGGCGAATCTACAGGCGCCGCCGGCGATCGGCGGGCGCGAATTGTGACGGTCTTGTGAACCGCCCGCGGGCCGAAAAAAGCATGGGGGGTCGGCGGGGAGCGCCGGCGGGGCGAGCCGGCCTCGGGCGCCGACCCCCGGGAGGACCACCAGGAGGGGCGCCCTGGCGGCCGGTCTTGTGGCGGGGGCTGCGCCCCCTAGGGGGTGGCCCCGACCGAGGCCAGGCCCCAGGCGATCGCGACCACGATCAGCGCGGCGACCACGGCGAAGATCGCGATGAGCAGGCGCGTCTCGCCGCGGCGCTCCTCGGCGACGACGCCCGGCCAGGGCGAGGACGGCTCGGCCGACCCGGTCCGGTCCTCGACCGCGCCGACGGCCCGGAGGTGGCGCGTCCGCTCGGGGACCGCGACGGGTGCCGGCGCCGTCATCGGGCCGGGAGGGTCCGAAGGTGGCGACGCCGGGCGCGGGCGACGGCGCGGGCGCGCATCGCCGCGAGCAGGGCCGCGGCGCCGGCCAGCGCGGCCAGGCCGAGCTGGCCGGTCACGAGCGCGGCGCCGCCCGGCAGCGACGCGCCGGCGGCCAGCAGGAACCCGGCGGCGAGGCCGAGCGCGTAGGCCGCGACGGCCGGCGCGGAGGGACGCCGGCGCCGCCGCGGGGCGGGCGACGGCACCAGGCGAAGGTGGGTGCGCGGGCGGTCCGCGGGCCGCGCGAGGGGGGTGTGTGAAGCGGCGGTCTGTGGCATGCGGCGAACAGTAGTTCGCCTCGCGGATGAGAACAAGTGTTCGCAACGGCCTGCAACGCAACGCCGGTTGCCCGGGCCGGTGCTGCTGCCCGGCGTTGCGAACACGGCGAATGGGGGCGATCCGCCTGCCGATGGGCGTTTTTGCATTGTGATGTGGGGGATCGTGGGTTAGCGTGGGGACCGTGCAACGTCGGCTGCTGAGTGGGACCTATGAGTGCAGCCTGGACAACCGCTTTCGGATGGCCATCCCGGCGCGAGTCCGGGACCCGTTCGCGGCGGGCGCGATGGTCGGCTGGTGGTTCGACGAGTGCGTCATCGTCGTGCCGCGCGACGACTGGGGCTCGATGATCGAGCGCACCTTCGGCTCGATGAGCCTGCTCGACGACGAGCAGCGCGAGCTGAGCCGCTTCCTCCTGGCCGGCGCGTTCGATCAGGACCTGGACAAGCAGGGTCGCGTCCTGCTGCCGGCCGAGCTGCGCGAGCACGCCGGCATCGGCAACCGGGCCAAGGTGGTCGGCGCCGGCGAGTACCTCGAGATCTGGGACCCGGACCGCCTCGCGGACCGCTTCGCGAGCCTCCGCCGAGAGGGGGTGTCCGCCCGTGCCAAGCGCCTTGCCGACCGAGTCACGTAGCCCGGTGAACGGGCACGAGCCCGTCCTGGCCGACGAGGTCGTCGGCCTCCTGGGCCCCCGCCTGGGCGAGACCGTGGTGGACTGCACCTTCGGCGCCGGCGGCCACGCCCGCCGCCTGGCCCCCGCCCTCGGCGAGGACGGCCGCTACGTCGCGATCGACCAGGACCCCGAGGCGTCGGGCTGGTTCGCCTCGCTGGCGGAGGACGTCGTCTGCGAGACCCGCTTCATCCGCGCCGACTTCGCCGACGCGCTGCCGCGGCTGGCGGCGCAGGGCCTGCGCGCCGACGCGATCCTGATGGACCTCGGCATCTCCTCGATGCAGGTCGACCGGCCCGAGCGCGGCTTCTCGTACGCGCGCCAGGCGCCGCTGGACATGCGCATGGACCCGGACCGGCCCGGCTCCGCCGCCGACCTGATCGCCACCGCGAGCGAGCGCGAGCTGGCCGACATCATGCGGACCTACGGCGAGGAGCGGTACGCCCGGCCGATCGCGCGCGCGATCGTGCGCCGCCGCGCCGAGGCGCCCATCGACACCACCGGGGACCTGGTCGAGATCGTCCGCTCGGCCGTCCCGACCCCGGCCCAGTTCGCCGCCGGCCACCCGGCCAAGCGGGTCTTCCAGGCGCTGCGGATCGCGGTCAACGACGAGCTCGACAGCCTCCAGGCCGGACTCGCGGCGGCCTTCGAGATCCTCAACCCGGGCGGGCGGCTGGCCGTGATCGCCTTCCACTCGCTCGAGGACCGGATGGTCAAGCGCTTCATGGTCGAGCGCCAGGCCGGCTGCATCTGCCCGCCGGACATGCCGGTCTGCGGCTGCGGGCGCACGCCCGAGGCGACGACGCTCACTCCCAAGGTGATCCGGCCGCGCCAGGCCGAGCTCGACCGCAACCCGCGCGCCCGCCCCGCCCGCCTGCGCGGCCTCGTCCGCGTGGGAGTGGAGGCATGAGGCGCCCCCGGCGACTCATGCCGGTGGGAGGGGGCCGGTGTCAGCCGGCCCGCGAGCCTTGAGCCCGGCTCGCGCCGCCGCCGCCGCCGCGTCCCGCTCCCGCGCGACGCGGGCCACCGCGGTCCCGCGCTCCCGCGCCGCCGCCCCCGCCGAGGCCCCGCGCCCGCGTCGCGCCCCGTCGCACCGCCCGGCGCCGCGCACCGGGACCGCCCACGCGCCGCGCGCGCGCATCAAGCTCGGCTTCCTGCTCGTCCCGCTGATCGCGCTGCTGCTGGCCGGCGTGGTCTGGATGAACGTGGCCAAGCTGGCCCTCACCACCGAGACCGGCCGCGTCGTCGACCGGGCCCGCAGCGTGGAGGCCGAGACCGTCCGCCTGAAGGGCCGGCTGGAGCAGCAGGACGGCGCGGTCAACGCGCGCGCCCGCGACCAGCTCGGCATGGTCGACCCTCCGAGCCAGTCCCTCGTGATCCTCGACGTCCCCACGCAGGGCCGCTAGCGGCGACGGGTGCCGCCGAGGGGAGCCCAGGGAGGGGGGACGGGCCGGCCGGGACGCCGCCGCCGCGGCTCCCCGACCCGCCGGCCGGGCACGGTGGCGCGCGCCAAGCCGGCCCGCGTCCGCCTGCTGATCGTCGGAGCGGTCGCCATCCTGGCGGTCCTCGCCATGCGCGCGACCTTCCTCGGGGTGGTCAAGGCCGGCTCGCTGTCGGCCTTCGCCGCGGGCCAGCACGAGATCGGCTTCTCCACCCCGGCGCCGCGCGGGGCGATCATCTCGTCCGACGGCCGCGAGCTCGCCGCCGACCGCCCGACCGTGATGGTCTCGGCGACCCCGTTCCTGATCACGGACCCCGTCGACGCGGCCCGCCGGCTGGCGCCGATCATCCACCGCGACCCGAACGAGCTCGAGGCGCAGCTCGACTCGGATGACGGCTACGCGATGCTGGCCCGCAGCGTCACGCCGAGCGAGGCGAAGCGCGCCAAGGCGCTGGAGATCGCCGGCGTCGACTTCACCGACACCTACGAGCGCTACCTGCCGCGCGGCCCGATGGCCTCGCAGGTGGTGGGGCTGACCAACTCCGACC
>JAWVEV010000161.1:0-11636 GCA_033856535.1 Miltoncostaeaceae bacterium
CGAAGACGCAGAGCTTGGAGCCGGCGCCGGGCAGCGCCTGTCGGCTCTCCAGCCCGGTCTCCGTGATCCGCACCGCCTCGCCCGGGCGCACGTCGCGCTCGAAGCGGGCGCCGATCTGGTCCAGCGCGCAGGTCTCGGAGGCGACGCACCAGCCGCCGTCGTCCAGCCGGCCGAGCACCAGCGGGCGCACGCCGTGCGGGTCGCGGAAGGCGACCAGCTCGCGCTCGGAGAGGGCCACCACCGAGTAGGCGCCCACCAGCCGCGGCATCACGGCGCCGGCGGCGGCCAGGAGGCTGCCGGGCTCGGCGGCCAGCAGGGCCGCGATCAGCTCGGAGTCGCTCGAGGCGTGGAAGCGGGCGCCCTCCTCCAGCAGCCGCACGCGCAGCGCGTCGGTGTTGGTGAGGTTGCCGTTGTGGCCGAGCGCGACGAAGCCGTCGCCGCGGGTGTGGGCCACCGGCTGCGCGTTGTCCCACTTGTTCGCGCCGGTGGTCGAGTAGCGCACGTGGCCGATCGCGGCATGGCCGGTGAGGCTGCGAAGGGCGGGCTCGTCGAAGACCGCGCTGACGAGGCCGAGGTCGCGTTGCACCGTGACGCCGGCGCCGTCGCTGACCGCGATGCCGGCGCTCTCCTGCCCCCGGTGCTGCAGCGCGTGCAGCGCGTAGAAGGCCAGGCGCGACACGTCGCGCCCCGGCGCGACCACGCCGAAGACGCCGCACTCCTCCTTGGGATGGTCGTCGTCGTGGGGGTCGATCACCCCAGCGCCTCCGGGATCGCCCGCTCGTATGCGCTCCGCAGCTCGTCCACGCCCAGTGAAACATCGGCGCCGGCCGCGCGCACCGTGAGCCGGTCACCGCCGACCCGGCCGATCTCGGCCAGCGAGACCTCGCCGGCCAGGTCGGCCAGCGCCGCGCGGTCCTCGGGCCGGCAGGTCACCAGGACCCGGCCGCCGCCCTCGCCGAACAGGGCCTCGTCGGCCCGCCGGCCGCCGGTCAGGTCCACCGCGGCGCCGATGCCGCCGGCGATCGCCGACTCGGCCAGCGCGACCGCGGCGCCGCCCGCCGACACGTCGTGGGCGCTGCGCAGCAGGCCGGCCGCGGCGGCGTCGGCCAGGAAGGCGCACAGCGCCGCCTCGGCCGCGACGTCGGGCATCGCCGGGCGGCCCAGGGGCTCGCCCAGGTACTCGCTGCAATCCAGGCGCGGCTCGCCGGCGCCCGCCATCAGGACCAGGTCGTCCGCGGCCGAGAAGCCATGGCCGACGCTTCGCTCGGCCCGCTCGATCACGCCCATCATTCCCACCACCGGGGTCGGGTAGATCCTGCGGCCAAGTGACTCATTGTAGAGCGAGACGTTCCCGGACACGACCGGCACCCCGAGCGCCTCGAGCGCCTCGGCCATCCCGGCGATCACCTCGCGCAGCCGCCAGCCGGTGGAGCCCTTCTCGGGGTTGGCGAAGTTGAGGCAGTCCGTGGCCGCCACCGGCCGGGCGCCGGTGCAGGCCAGGTTGCGGGCCGCCTCGAGCACGACGGCGCGGCCGCCGCCGCGCGGGTCGAGCTCGCAGTGCCACTCGGCGCCGTCGGTCGTGAGCGCGATGGCCCGGTCGGTGCCGGGGAGCCGCACCACGGCCGCGTCGCCGCCCGGACGGCGGATCGTGCCGGCGCCGACCAGGTGGTCGTAGCGCTCGTAGACCCAGCGCTTGCTGGCGATCGTGGGGCGGGCGAGCAGGGCAAGGAGGGCCGCCGCGGGGTCGTCCGGCTCGGGCACCGCCGCCAGGTCGACCGGCTCGGCCTCGGGCGCCGGCACCAGCGGCACGGGCTGGACCGGGCAGTCGGCGAGCAGGCCCGCCGGGATGTCGACCACGATCTCGCCGCCGGCGCGGGCGCGCAGCGCGTCACCCTCGGTGACCGTGCCGATCGGGGTGGCGTCCAGGTCCCAGCGCCGGCAGGCCGCGACCACCTCGTCGAGGCGCTCGGGCGTGACCACGGCCAGCATCCGCTCCTGGCTCTCGGAGACCAGGATCTCGGCCGGCGCCAGCGTCTCGCGCAGCGGCACCAGGTCGAGGTCGAGGTCGAGCCCCACGCCGCCCTTGGCGGCCATCTCGCTGGCCGCGCTGGTCAGGCCGGCGGCGCCCAGGTCCTGCAGCGCCACGAACGCGCCGGCCGCGGCCAGCTCGAGGCAGCAGTCCATGAGCTTGCGCTCGGTGAAGGGGTCGCTCACCTGCACCGAGGGGCGCTTGTCGTCGTCGAGCGAGAGGTCGGCCGAGGCCAGCACGCTCGCCCCGCCGATCCCGTCGCGGCCGGTGCGGTTGCCGATCAGCACCACGTGGTTGCCCGGCCCGCTCGCCGCGGCGCGCAGCATGCCGTCGTGGCGGAGCACCCCGACGCACATCGCGTTGACCAGGCACGAGTCCTCGTAGCGCGCGTCGAAGGAGACCTCGCCGCCCACGGTGGGCACGCCGATGCAGTTGCCGTAGTGGCCGATGCCGGCCACCGCGCGGGTGAACAGGTGCCGGCTGCGGGCGCTCGAGAGCTCGCCGAACCGCAGGCTGTCGAGCAGCGCGATCGGCCGGGCGCCCATCGCGAGGATGTCGCGGACGATGCCGCCGACGCCGGTGGCCGCGCCCTCGAAGGGCTCCACCGCGGAGGGGTGGTTGTGGCTCTCGATCTTCAGCGCCACGGCCCAGCCGTCGCCCACGTCGACCACGCCGGCGTTCTCGCCGGGGCCCTGCAGCACGGCCGGCCCCGTGGTCGGGAACGCCTTGAGGAACGGGCGCGAGTGCTTGTAGCTGCAGTGCTCGCTCCACATCAGGCTGAACATGACCAGCTCGGGGTCGGTCGGCTCGCGCCCGAGCAGCCGCGGGATGAGCTCGGCCTCCTCGTCGGTGAGCCCGAGCTGGCGATGAAGCGGAATGGGCGTCAAGTCCCTCTCGCGCGTCGGGGCCACTACCGGGCCCCGACGAGGTCGGGAATATGGGATCGCGTCGCCGTCATCGCGGTCGGGCCTTCAGCAACGCGCGGAACAGGGCCAGCCCGTCGGTCGAGCCGAGCAGCGGGTCCGCGGCCTCCTCCGGGTGCGGCATCAGCCCCAGCACGTTGCCCGCCGCGTTGGCGACGCCGGCGACGTGGTCGGTCGAGCCCAGCGCGTCCTCGCCGCGGTAGCGCAGCACCACCCGGGCGGTCGCCGGGTCGCCGTACCAGGCGCCCTCGTTGTTCTTGATCGGGATCGAGAGCGTGCGGTCCGGATCCAGGCCGCGGGTCCAGGGCGTGTCGGCGTCGGCGACCTCGAGCTCGACCTGCCGGCAGACGAACGAGAGGGTCGCGTTGCGGCGCAGCGCCCCCGGCAGGAGGCCCGCCTCGCAGAGCACCTGGAAGCCGTTGCAGATCCCGAGCACCGGCCCGCCGGCCTCGGCGTGGCGGCGCACCGCGTCCATGATCGGCGCGCGGCTGGCGATGGCGCCGGCGCGCAGGTGGTCGCCGTAGCTGAACCCGCCGGGCAGGATCACGGCGTCGGTGCCCGCCGGGAGCTCGGCGTCGGCGTGCCAGGCCAGCTCGGCCCCGCCGCCGGCGGCCCGCACGGCGGCCCGGGCGCTCTCGTGGTCGAGCGAGCCGGGGAAGCGGACCACGGCGACGCTCAGGACGCCACCTCGACCCGGTAGTCCTCGATCAGCGCGTTGGCCAGCAGGCGGTCGCACATGTCGCGGGCCTGGGCGGCCGGATCGTCGCCGTCGAGGTCGAGCTCGATGCGCTTGCCGACCCGGACGTCGCCGACGCCGGCGAAGCCGAGCTGGCGGAGCGCCCCGGCCACGGCCTGGCCCTGCGGGTCCAGGACGCCGTGCTTGGGCATGACGGTGACCACGACGCGGCTCATGCGCCCGCCTCCCTGAGGTAGTCGTCGAAGGACCGGCCGGTGATGCGCTCGTAGGCCTCCACGTAGCGGCCGCGCGTGCCCGCCACGACATCTGGGGGCAGCTCGGGCCCCGGCGGGGTGCGGTCGAAGCCCTGCTCATCGAGCCAGTCGCGCACGTACTGCTTGTCGTAGGAGGGCGGGCTGACGCCCGGCTCCCAGCCCTCGGCCGGCCAGAAGCGCGACGAGTCGGGGGTGACCACCTCGTCGCCCAGCACCAGGCGTCCCTCGGGGTCGCGGCCCAGCTCGAGCTTGGTGTCGGCGAGGACGATCCCGGCCGCCCGGCACTCGTCCGCGCACCGGGCGTAGACCGCGAGCGTGATCCGCTCCAGCTCCCCGAGCGTCTCGGCGCCGACGATCTCGGCCGCCTCGGCCAGGGTCAGGTTCTCGTCATGCCCCTCCTCGGCCTTGGTGGCCGGGGTGAAGATCGGGGCGGGCAGCGGGTCACCCAGGCGCAGCCCCGGAGGCAGCGCGTGGCCGCACACGGCGCCGGTCTCGAGGTAGTCGCGGTGGCCGGAGCCGGCCAGGTAGCCCCGCGCCACGCACTCGACCGGGAGCATCTGCAGCCGGCGGACCAGCATCGTGCGGCCGGCGAGATCGGGCGTCCGGAACTCGGCCGGCAGGTCCGCCGGCGCCGCGCTCAGCAGGTGGTTCGGGACGATGTCGGCGGTGCGGGCGAACCAGTGCAGCGAGAGGCCGGTCAGCACGCGCCCCTTGTCGGGGATCGCGGTGGGCATCACCACGTCGTAGGCGGAGATGCGATCGCTGGCGATCATCGCCAGGCGGCCCTCGCCGGCGGAGTGGACCTCGCGGACCTTGCCGCGCAGGACCAGGGTCACAGGGCGGTCACCCGCTCCATGACGACGCCGAGGTGCCGCGTGTACCAGCTGGGGTCGAACAGCTCGTCGAGCTCCTTCGCGCCGAGGTGCGCGGCCACGTCCGGGTCCGCCTCGAGCAGCTCACGAAGGGCGCGGTCCTCGTCCCAGGCCCGCATGGCGTTCCGCTGGACGAGGGCGTAGGCGTCCTCCCGGGACAGCCCGCGCTCCACCAGTCCGAGCAGCACCCGCTGAGAATAGACCAGCCCGTGCGAGCCGTTGAGCACCGCCAGCATGCGCTCCGGCCGGACCACGAGGCCTTCCAGCAACGTGCGGCTCTTGTGGAGCATGTAGTCGAGCGCCAGGAAGGCGTCGGGAAGGATGACGCGCTCCACCGAGGAGTGCGAGATGTCGCGCTCGTGCCACAGGGCGATGTCCTCCAGGGCCGCCACCGCGTACCCGCGCACCACCCGGGCCAGGCCCGAGATGCGCTCGGCGGTGATCGGGTTGCGCTTGTGGGGCATCGCCGAGCTGCCCTTCTGGCCCTTCGTGAAGGCCTCCTCGACCTCGCGCAGCTCGGTGCGCTGCAGGTGGCGCAGCTCGGTGGCCAGGCGGTCGAGCGAGCTCGCCGCGATCGCCATCGCGGCCACCAGCTCGGCGTGGCGGTCGCGGGCGACCACCTGGGTGGAGGCCGGCTCGCCCGGGATGCCGAGCTGCGCGAGCACGTCGGCCTCGAGCGCGGGGTCGAGCGTCGCGTAGGTGCCGACCGCGCCCGAGAGCTTGCCGGCCGACGCCGAGGCCACCGCGGTCCGCAGGCGCTCCTCGTTTCGGCGGCTCTCGAAGGCGTGGTTGGCCATCTTGGCGCCGAAGGTGGTCGGCTCGGCGTGGATCCCGTGGGTGCGGCCCACGCAGATCGTGCCGGCGTGCTCCAGCGCGAGGCCGCGCAGCGTCCGGGTGAGCGCCGCCTGCTCCTCCAGCAGCTGCTCGCCCGCCCGCGCGATCGCCAGCCCCAGGCCGGTGTCGAGCACGTCCGAGGAGGTCATGCCGTAGTGGATCCAGCGCGAGGCCGGGCCGACCCGCTCGTTCACGTCGGTCAGGAAGGCGACCACGTCGTGGTTGGTGACCTTCTCCAGCTCCAGGGTGCGCTCGACCGAGAAGCCGGCCCTGGCCTCGATCTCGGCCAGGTCCGCGGCCGGGATCACCCCGCGCGCGGCCCAGGCCCGGCAGACCGCCAGCTCCACCTCCAGCCAGCGTCCGAGCTTCGCCTCCTCGGTCCAGAGCGCCGCCATCCGGGGGCGGGAGTACCTCGGGATCACCCGGCGCGGCTCCCCGCCCGGGACATGCCCGACGCGATGTCGCGCCGCATCTGGCGCCCCTCGAAGGTGATCCGGTCGGCCGCCTCGTACGCCGCGCGCCGGGCCCCCCACACGTCCGGGCCGCGCCCGGCGACGGCCAGCACCCGGCCGCCGGCGGTCACGATGCTCCCGTCGTGGCCGTAGGCGGTGCCGGCGTGGTACACCTCGGCGCCCAGCGCGGCCGCCTGGTCCAGCCCCCAGATCAGGTCGCCGGTCCGCGGCCGGCCGGGGTAGCCGGCGGCGGCGAGCACCACCGCCACGCACGGATCCGGGCTGACGCGCACGGGCGCCTCGCCGGGCAGCGACCCGGCGGCGGCGGCGTCCAGCACCTCCAGCAGGTCGTCCTCCAGGCGGGGCAGCAGCGCCTGCGTCTCGGGGTCGCCGAAGCGCGCGTTGAACTCCAGGACCCTCGGGCCGTCGGGGGTCATCATCAGCCCGGCGTAGAGCACGCCGGAGAACGTGGCGCCCCGGCGCGCCATCTCGGCGACCACCGGGCGGTGGACGCGGTCGACCAGCTCGTCGGCCAGGTCGTCGGGCACGTCCGGGACGGGCGAGACCGAGCCCATGCCGCCGGTGTTCGGCCCGGTGTTGCCCTCGCCGATCGGCTTGTAGTCGCGGGCCGCGGGGAAGCGGACCACCCGGACGCCGTCCGAGATCGCGAGCAGCGAGACCTCGGGGCCGGTCATGCCCTCCTCGACCACCACCGCCCGGCCGGCCTCGCCGAAGGCGCCGCGCACCAGGCAGTCCTCGAGCGCCTCGCGCGCCTCGGCGGCGCTCCCGGCGACCACGACGCCCTTGCCGGCCGCCAGGCCGTCGGCCTTCACCGCGACCGGCGTCCCGAGGCGCTCGAGCGCGGCCAGACCGTCCTCGAGCGTCGTGACGGTCTCGGAGCGCGCGGTGGGGACGCCGGCGGCGGCCATGACCTCCTTGGCGAAGGCCTTGCTCCCCTCGAGGCGCGCGGCGGCCGCCGAGGGCCCGAAGGCGGGGATGCCGGCGGCGCGGAAGGCGTCGGCCACGCCGGCCACCAGGGGCGCCTCCGGCCCGATCACCGCGAGGGTCACCTCGCGCTCCTTGGCCAGGGCGACGAGCGCCCCGGCGTCGGTGGCGTCGATGCGGTGGACCTCGGCGTCGCGGGCGATGCCCGGGTTCCCGGGCGCGCAGATCACCTTGGGGCGGTGCGGGGACCGGGCGAGCGCCCGCACCAGGGCGTGCTCGCGGCCGCCGCCGCCGATCACCATCACCGTGCGGCTCACCCGGGCAGCCTATTCATCGGCGCGGCCGCCGTGACCGTGGACGAGCGTCCCTGGCGACGGCTCGGCGTACGATGGCCGTTCCATGGGCGATGCGCGGCAACCACCCTCTCGGGAGGACCTCGAGGCGCAGCGCGAGCTGCTGCGCGAGGCCATCGCCGACCTGCCGTCGGCCGACAACCCCCACCAGGCCGCCAACGAGGTGCTGCGCGCGCTCGACGCCTACATGGAGAACGCCCACCCGGCGGCGGTCGAGCACCGCGAGTCGCCGGTGACGGACTTCGCGCAGCGCGCGCTGCCGGGGCCGCCGGGCTCGACCGGCTGGACGCGCTGGATCGTCTTCTCGGGCGCGATCCTCGCCAGCCTGGTGGTCGCCGTGGTGCTCTCCGGCGGGTGGCCCGCCGGCGCGGTCATCGTGGGCATCTGGGCGCTCGCGCTGATCGTCATGACCAACACCTGAGAGACCGGCCGAAGGTGTGCCCGATGGGGTCGTCCGCGGGACCCGCCAGCGAATAGCCTTGCCTCGCCGCCGCCGGCTCGGACCTGCCGCGCGCCGAGCGGCACCGCGACAACCCACGCCCGGAGGGATCACGTGAAACGACACCTCGTCGCGTCCGGCGCGACCGTGCTCGCCCTGTGTCTCGGCGCCGGCGGAGCGCTCGCCGCCGACCCGATCGCCCCCGTTCAGCTCGGGATCCCGATCCAGCCCGAGCACGTCCCCGACAACCCGCTGCTGCAGCTCCTCGCGAACCTGCTCGGCATCGGTGATCCCCCGCCCGGCGTCGGCGCCGCGGCGGGCGCGGTGCATGCCGCCTCGTCCGGCGCCGGCGGCGTGGACGTCCAACAGGCCGTGCCGGTGGGCGGCGCGGTCGCGGTCTCCTCGCCGGGGAGCGTCGACGTGCCGATCGGCGTGGCCGGGGGTCCGGACGGCGCCGGCCGCGGCGCGGCCGTGCAGGCGAGCACCTCGCAGGCCACCGCGGCGGCCGTGAACGACGTCGTCGCGCAGTCGTCCACCCCCGGCGAGGGCGGCGGGGGCGGCGGCGGGGCCGCGGCGCAGTCGAGCGCCGCCCACCAGGTCGTGCCGGTGGCGATCGGCGCCGCGATCTCGGCGCCGGTGAACCTCAACCTGCCGATCGGCGTGCTCGCCTCGCGCATCGCCGGCGACGTGACCCAGACCGGCGAGGCGCTGGCGACCGCCTCGGCCTTCAACAACCGGCTGAACCAGGAGGTCGCCGGCGGCGGCGGCCCGGGCAGCGCGACCCAGACGTCCACCAGCGACCAGGCCGTGCCGATCGCGCTCGGGCTGGCGGTCGCCGCGCCGATCAACATCAACCTCCCGATCGACATCCTGAGCGGCGGCGGCGATCCCTCGCTGGCCGGCACCCCGGACGGGACGCTCGACGGCGTCCTGCGCGGCCTGCTCTCGATCGGCGCCGACGCGGAGGCGGCGGGCGGCCAGGTCACCCAGACCGCCAGCTCGCAGGCCACCGCCGTCGCGGCCAACAACGCGGTGGAGCAGTCCGCCGCGGGCGCCGGCGCCGCGAGCCAGACGAGCGCGACCGGCCAGCTGATCCCGGCCGCCGTGGGCGCCGCGCTCTCGCTGCCGCTCAACGCCAACCTGCCGGTCGGCGTGCTTCAGTCGCCCGCCGGGCTCGCGGGCGAGCCGGTCGAGCAGACCAACCAGACCGAGGCCGGCGCCGAGGCGGTCAACTCCGACGTGAACCAGCAGGCGACCCAGCAGGGCACCGGGGGCACCAACACCGCCGCGCAGAGCAGCGAGAACCAGCAGCTGCTGCCGATCGCGCTCGCGACCGACCTGAGCCTGCCGATCCAGGTCAACCTCCCCATCACGATCCTCGGGCACCCGCTGTTCGAGGACAGCACCCTCGACCTCTCGATCGTCCAGCGGACGCTCGACGCGGTCGACGCGACGATCGCCGACCCGCTCGGGACCCTCCGGCACGCGCTGCTCGAGGACCCGCAGGGCACGATCGGGTACCTGCTGAACGGCTGACGCCGGCGGCCCGGCCGCGGCGCCCCGATCGGGCGCCGCGGGCCGGCCCGCGCGCCCGCTCCTCCGGCGGGTTCCTCCGGCCCGTTCCTCCGACCGGCCCGCCCCTCCCCGCGCGGTGCGTGACAGTTCGTGGACGCCGTTCGTACATTCAGCGTCCCCGGCCACCGCGCCGGACCCCCAGGAGGAGAAGGCGATGTCAGCAGGTGTGGTCTCTGGCCGACGGATCGGCGGGGCAGTGACGGCGCTGCTCATGCTGGCCTTGGCCGCGTGGATGGCGTTCGCCGCCTCGTCGGCGGTCGCCCTCACGCCCAAGCCGCCGGTCAAGGCCGCGGCGAAGGCGACGCTGGTGGCGTTCCCCTCGTGCGAGCGCTTCGTCAGCTACGCGCGCCGCGAGGCGCGCAAGCTCGTGGACCCGTTCGGGCTCGCGGGCTACGTCCAGGCCGTCCCGGCCGGGGCCCGCGCCGCGATGCCCGAGACCTCCGGCCCGCTCGGCGGCACGATGGCGCCCGCGGCGCCGATGCCGGCCGCGGCCGACGCCGCCGGCGGCGCCCTGCAGACCTCGGGCCCGACCTTCTCGGGCACGAACCTGCAGGAGGCCGGGGTCGACGAGCCGGACATCGTCAAGACCGACGGCAACCGCATCTTCGCGATCGCCAACTCCAAGCTCTACGCCGTGGCGCCGGGCGCCCCGCCGAAGCTGCTCGGCTCGCTCGAGCTGAAGGACGTCTGGCCGACCGAGATCCTGCTCCGGGGCGATCGCCTGCTCGTGATCGGCTCCGAGGCCTTCGCATACCCGATCGAGGACGGTCCGGGGAACGTGCGGATCGCGGCCGACGCGATGATCTTCCCGATGCCGCCGGCGAAGACCGTGCTGGCCGAGATCGACGTCTCGAACCCGGCCGACATGAAGGTCGTCACCCGGCTCGAGGTCGAGGGCGGCTACGTGGCCGGCCGGCTGACCGGCTCGACCGTCCGCCTGGTCACCAACGCCATCCCGAACGCGATCCCGTTCACCGCGCCGGCGAGCGACACCCCGGTCGCCGAGGCCCAGGCCGAGTCGAAGAACCGCCGCGCGATCAACAGGGTCACCGCGAGCGACTTCCTGCCGTCCCTCGAGGTCGAGCGTGACGGCAAGGTCGTCCGCCAGGGCAACGCGGTCCCGTGCCGCGCGGTCACCCACACCGCCCGCTTCAACGGCCTCGGCATGGTCACCGTGCTGACGCTCGACCTGAACGGCGGCCTGAGGATCGTCGACCGCGACGCCGTCATGACCGACGGCAACACGGTCTACGCGTCGCTGAACAACCTCTACATCGCGAGCCCGCGCTGGTTCGCGCCGAACGAGGACACCGCCGGGATCGACGCATCCGGCTCGACCACCCAGATCCACCGCTTCGACATCTCGCAGGCGCTGGAGACCGACTACATGGGCAGCGGCGTCGTCCGCGGCTTCCCGCTCAACCAGTTCGCGTTCTCCGAGGACAAGGGCAACCTGCGCGTGGCCACCACCGACGACCCGCCGTGGACCGAGGAGGGCCAGCAGGGCGAGAGCGAGAGCTTTGTGACCGTCCTGGCGCCCACCGCCAAGGGCCTCTCGCGGATCGGCCAGGTCGGCGGCCTGGGCAAGGGCGAGCGCATCTACGCCGTCCGGATGATCGGCGACCGCGGCTACGTGGTCACCTTCAAGCAGGTGGACCCGCTCTACACGCTGGACCTGTCGGACCCGACCAACCCGCGGGTGACGGGCGAGCTCAAGATCCCGGGCTTCTCCTCCTACCTGCACCCCGTCGGCGAGCACAAGCTGATCGGCATCGGTCAGAGCGCCAGCGACGAGGGCCGGACCACCGGCAGCCAGGTCTCCCTGTTCGACGTCACGGACCCGGCGGCGCCGAAGCGCCTGGCCCAGTACACGATCGGCAAGGGCTACTCGGAGGCCGAGAACGACCACCACGCCGTGATGTTCTGGGCGCCGACCGGCCTCCTGGCCATCCCGTTCCAGGAGTACGGCGAGTACCCGGGTCCGCCGCCCTTCACCGGCGCGGTCGGCCTCAAGATCGGCGACGACTCCATTAGCCCGGTCGGTCGGGTGTCGCACCCGGCGATCACGGAGGAGGAGGGCGGCTACACCTGGTACCCGTCCGTCCGTCGCGCGATGGTGATCGGGGACGCGCTCTACACGCTCTCCGACCAGGGGATCGGGGCGGCCGACCTGGCCACCCTCGCCGACCGGGGCTTCGTCAGCCTGCCTGCGAAGTAGCTCCCGGCGGCGCGGACCCGGCGGCTCTCTCCCGCCGCCGGGTCC
>JAWVEV010000162.1:0-3655 GCA_033856535.1 Miltoncostaeaceae bacterium
ACCGCCGCCACCTTGCCCTCGAGGTCGGCGATCCGCTCCTCCGCCCGCCGCACCTCGCGCTGGAGCCGGCTCGGCGACGCCTTCTCGCGGGTCGGCTCGGCCTTGCGGGCCGCGGCACGGCCGGCGAGCGGGGCCGGCCGGCGCGCCGGCACGGGCCGCGGCGCGTCGGCCCCCTCGCGCGCCCGCAGCAGGTCGGTGTACCCGCCGAGCCGGAGCACCGCCACGCCATCCTCCAGGGCGAGCGTGTGGGTCGCGATCGCGTCGATCAGGGCGCGGTCGTGCGACACCATCACGATCGTGCCGTCGTAGGCCTCGAGCGCCCCCTCCAGCGCCTCCCGGCTCTCGGTGTCCAGGTGGTTGGTGGGCTCGTCGAGCACCAGCAGGTTGCCGCCGCGCGCCATCAGGCCCACCAGGCCGAGCCGGCGCCGCTCGCCTCCCGAAAGCTTCTCGACCTTGCGGTCGACCATGTCGCCGGAGAAGAGGAACCCACCCAGCAGGGTGCGGGCCTGCCCCGCGGTCATGTCGCTGCGCGCGAGCACGGTCTCGAGGATCGTGCGGCCCTCGGGCAGCTCCTCGCCGTGCTGGGTGAAATACGCGAGCTCGACCTTGTGGCCCAGGCTCACCCGCCCGCGCGCCGGCGGGCGCCGGCCGACCAGGGTCTCGATCAGCGTGGTCTTGCCCGTGCCGTTCGGGCCCACCACGGCCACGCGCTGGCCGCGCTCGACGGCGAAGCCGGCGCCGGTCACCAGCCGCCGGCCGGGCACCTCGACGTCCAGGCCGTCGACCTCGAGCACCAGCCGCGCGCTGCGCTCGGAGCGCGGGAAGCCGAAGGCCAGGGCGGTCTCGCGGCGCGGCGCCTCGACCCGCGGGAGCTTGTCGAGCCGCTTCTGGCGCGAGGCGGCCTGACGCGACTTGGTCCCGGCCCGCCAGCGGGTCACGAACCGCTCCAGGCGAGCGATCTCGGCCGCCTGGCGCTCGGCCGCGACGCCCTGGCGATCGAGGGCCAGCGCGCGCTCGCGCCGGAAGGCCGAGTACCTCATGGGCCAGAGCTTGCCGCGGCCCCGGTCCAGCTCGAGGATGCCGGTGGCGACCGACTCCAGGAACCAGCGGTCGTGCGACACCAGCAGCACCGCCGCGCCGAGGTCGGTGAGCGCGTTCTCCAACCACTCCACGGCCACGAGGTCCAGGTGGTTGGTGGGCTCGTCGAGCAGCAGCACGTCCGGCCGCGAGACCAGGGCGCGCGCCAGCGAGGCGCGGGTCAGCTCGCCGCCCGAGAAGCTCCGCAGCGGGCGCCCGAGCTCCTCGTCCGAGATGCCGAGGCCGCGCAGCACGCGTTCCATCCAGGCCCGCCAGGCGTAGCCGCCGGCCTGCTCCAGGCGCGCGCCGGCCGCCTCGTAGGCCGCGAGCACCTCCGGCGTCGCCTCGCCGCCGGCCATGCGCGCCTCGAGCTCGGCCAGGTCGCGCTCGGCCTGCTCGGCGCCCTGCACGCCCTGGGCGACGTACTCCTCCATCGTGAGGTCCAGGCCGAGCGGCGGGCGCTGGTCGTGCAGCGCCACCCGCGCGCCGCGCGGCAGCGACACCTGGCCGGCGTCGGCCGGCATCTGGCCGGCGAGGATGCGCAGCAGGGTCGTCTTGCCGGCGCCGTTTCGGCCGACCAGCGCCAGCCGGTCCCCGGGGTCCACCCGGAAGCCGACGGCGTCGAGGACGGTTTCGGCGCCGAACGCCTTCGTCAACTGAGTGACCTGCACGACCGGCTAGGGTAGCGGGCGATGCCGAAGCCCACCGACCTCATCCGCGACGCCGCGGGGGTCGCCGAGGTCGTCGACCTCGCGCGGTCCGAGGGCCGCGCGGCCCTCGACTTCGAGTTGCTGTGGGAGCGGTCCTACGCGCCGCTCGCCTGCCTGGCCCAGGTGGCGACCCGCGACGCGGTCCACCTGATCGACCCGATCGAGGGCGCGCCGCTCGGCCCGCTCGCCGAGCTCGTGGCCGACCCGGACGTGACCGTCGTGATGCACGCTCCGTCCTCGGACCTGGCGCTGCTCGAGCTCGCCCATGGGTCCACGCCGGCCAACCTGCGCGACGTGCAGGTCACCGCGGGCTTCGTGGGCATGGGCGCCGGCCAGGGCCTCCAGACGCTGCTCGAGCGCGGCCTCAACGTGCGCCTCGACAAGGGCGAGCGGTACACCGACTGGAGCCGGCGCCCGCTCTCGCGCCGCCAGCTCGAGTACGGCGCGGCCGACGTCGAGCACCTCCTGGCGCTCTGCGACGAGCTCGATCGGCGCGCCGCCGAGCGCGGCCGCGAGTCCTGGGTGGCCGAGGAGCACGAGCGGCGCTACGGCCCCGGCGCGCGCTTCACCCAGGATCCCGACGAGGCCTGGCGCAAGGTGAAGGGCCAGGGGCGCCTCAGCCCCGCCGACCGCGCCGTGCTGCGGGCGCTCGCCGCCTGGCGCGAGCGCGAGGCCCTGCGCCAGAACCGCCCGGTGGCCTGGCTGGTCCCGGACCGCACGCTGATCGAGGTCGCCCGTCGCCGCCCGACCGACCGCGAGGCGCTGAGCGGCGAGCGCGGGCTGCCGGACCGCATGCGCAGCCAGGAGGCCGAGGGCATCCTCGCGGCCATCCGCGAGGGCGAGGCCGCCGAGCCGATCACGCAGCCACCGGCGCCCGGGCGCGAGCTCCAGCACCGCCTCGACGTGCTCGGCCCGCTGGCCGCCGTGCTGGTCACCGCCCGCGCCGCCGCGGTCGACCTGGCGCCCACCTTCCTGGCCACGCGGGACGAGATCCAGGGCTTCCTGACCGCCACGATCAGCGGCGACGAGAACGGCCAGCCGCTGGCCTCGGGGTGGCGGGCCGAGCTGGCCGGCAACGCGCTGCGCGAGCTTGCGGCGGGTCGGTTGGCCCTCGCCGCGGACGCTCGACGCCCCTATCTCGCCGAGCTGCCGCGGGCGCCGGACGATGCCCGGCACTCCGACGGGGACCCCGGGTAGCATCCGCGGGAGCCCGCCGCCTCCCGCCGGCGGGGCCGCTCGGAGGCACCGACCATGCCGTACTCCCGCATCGCCGTCTGCGTCGACGCCTCCGAGGCGGCCCTGGCGGCTCTCGACGAGGCGCGCCGGGTCCGCGACGCCTGCGGCGGCGAGCTGACCGTGGTCCACGTGCTCGAGTCGCCGAGCGCGCTCGTGGCGGTGGCGACGGCGTTCGGGGGGGCGCCGGTCAACGAGCCCCAGATCGAGCGCGAGGCGGCCACGGCGTGGCTGCAGGAGCTCGCCGCGAGCATCCCCGGCGCCGCCGCGGTGCTGCTCGAGGGCGAGCCCGCCCCGGCGGTCCAGGCCTGGGCGCGCGAGACCGGAGCGGACCTGATCGTGGCGGCCCGCCACCACGGGCTGGTCGAGCGGGTGCTGCTCGGGAGCTTCGCCGGCCAGGTCACGCACCACGCCCCCTGCCCGGTGCTGCTGGTGCCCCCGGGCGAGGGGGCCCGGTCCTGAGCGGGGGCCTAGGCGGCGCGGAGGATCGGCGCCGGCCGGCGCGGCGGGCCGGCCGGCCGCGGCGCGGTCCGGGGCTCGTGCTCGCACCCCTCGACCCGGCACGTCCCGGCGGCGTGGGGGTCGAGCCGTGACAGCAGGGCCTGGAGACGGACGGCGTCGCTGAGGCGGGTCAC
>JAWVEV010000163.1:0-13477 GCA_033856535.1 Miltoncostaeaceae bacterium
ATGTGGTCGTAGCCCGGCGCGACGTCGGTCACCAGCGGGCCGAGGGTGTAGAAGGGCGCCTCGGAGCAGACCTCCTGCTGGCGGCGCACGTTCGCCTCGAGCTGGTCCATCGGGACGTGCCCCGGCCCCTCGACCATCACCTGCACGTCCCGCTCCCAGGCGCGGCGGGTCAGCTCGCCCAGGGTGTCGAGCTCGGCGAACTGGGCGCGGTCGGACGCGTCGGCCAGGCAGCCGGGGCGCAGGCCGTCGCCGAGCGACAGCGACACGTCGTGCCGGCGGGCGATCTCGAGCACGTCGTCGAAGCGCTCGTACAGCGGGTTCTCGCGCCGGTGGTGCACCATCCAGCGCGCGAGCAGCCCGCCGCCGCGGCTGACGATCCCGGTCACCCGGTGCTGCACCAGCGGCAGGTGGCGCAGGCGGACGCCGGCGTGGATCGTCATGTAGTCGACGCCCTGCTCGGCCTGGCGCTCGATCGCCGCGAGCAGGTCCTCGGCGGACAGGTCCTCGATCGCGCCGCCCTCGGCCACCGCCTGGTAGATCGGCACGGTCCCGATCGGCACGGTGCTCTCGGCGATGATCGCCGCACGGGTCGCGTCGATGCGCTTGCCGGTGGACAGGTCCATCACCGTGTCCGCGCCCCAGCGCACCGCCAGGCGCAGCTTGTCGACCTCCTCCTCCAACGAGGAGCTGGTGGGCGAGTTGCCGATGTTGGCGTTCACCTTCACCCCGGCGCGCAGCCCGATGGCCATCGGGTCGAGCCGGTCGTGGTGGACGTTGGCGGGGATGATCATCCGGCCCCGGGCCACCTCGGCGCGGACCTCCTCGGGGGGGAGGCCCTCGCGCTCGGCCACGCGGGCCATCTCGGGGGTGACGACGCCCCCGCGGGCGTGGTGCATCTGGGTGACGCAATCGGCGCCGTCCTGCGGCGGCATGCGATGGCTCATCGCGGTCTCCTTCCGGGCGCCCGCGGCGCGGACCGCGGACCCCGGCGCACCGGGTCGGTCGTGCGCATCGCGGGCGTTCCCTTCGCTGGCATGATCCAGGTCAGGTTCAGCGGGTCGACGCCAGGAAGCGTCCTCTCAGCCCCTCTCCAGGGACTCCCCGAACCGCGGGCGAGCCTACCAGCGCCCGCCGGCCGGCTCAGCGGGCGATCGCCGCCAGCCGCTCCGGCAGGCGATCGGCGCGCAGGCGCGCCGCCATCTCGGCGAGGGCGCCGGCGTCCGGCGGCCCGCTCCAGCGCAGCTCCTCGACGCCGGCGATGACGGGCGCCTCGGCGCGCAGGGTGGCCAGGTCCTTGAAGAGCAGCGCCAGCTCGCGCTGCTCGTTCAGCGTGGCCGCCAGGGAGGCGGCGCCGCGAACCTGCACCTCCCAGCGCTCGGGCCGCTCGGGGATGTCCTCGATCCGGCCCCAGCGCGCCAGCACGGTCGCCGCGCCCTTCTTCCCCCAGCCCTTCAGCCCCGGGTAGCCGTCGGCCGAGTCGCCCACCAGGGCCAGCCAGTCCGCGATCGAGGCCGGCGGCACGCCGTACTTGGCCAGCACCCCGTCCTCGCCGGAGACGGTCCCCTGGCGCCGGTCCATCTGGACCACCCGGTCGCCGACGACCGACTGCGCCAGGTCCTTGTCCGGGGTCATGATCACCACCCGCTCCACCGCCGGGTCGGCGGCGGCGACGCGGGCCGCGGCCGCGAGCGCGTCGTCGGCCTCGAGCTCGATCATCGGGAGCACGGTCACCCCCACCGCGCGCAGGGCGTCCTCCAGCAGGCCGAACTGGGCGAGGAGCTGCTCCGGCACCCCGGCGCTCGACTTGTAGCCCGGCCAGAGATCGTTGCGGAACGACTCGATCACGTGGTCGGTCGCCACGCCCAGGTGGGTCACGCCCTCCTCGAGCAGGCCCACCACGCTCCAGACCACGCCGCGCGCCGCGCGCACCGGGTCGTCCTCGGGCCGCTCGCCCGCGGGAAGGCCGAACCAGTGCCGGAAGAGCTCGTACGTGCCGTCGAGAAGGTGCACCCGCACCGCGCGAGCCTGACACAGCCGCGCGGGCGCGTATCTTGCATCTCGTGCGCCGAGCCATCGCCTGCCTCCTCGCAGGGGGCCTCCTGCTGGCCGCGGGGTGCTCCGACGACTCGAACGGCACGACGACGGCCGCGCCGGCCGGCCCGCCGCCGACCGCCAAGTTGGTCGACTGCGGCCTGACGAACCCGCAGCACGGCGAGGCGCAGGCCTACGCGCAGGTGACCGTGACGAACACCGGCACCAACGCGGGCCGCGTGCGGGTGGTGGTGCGCTTCCTCGTCGGCGGCGACCCGATCGGCCAGGGCGAGGCGAGCTCGGAGACCCTCCAGGGCGGCGGGACCGCCATGCTCAGCGCGGTCGGCGCGGACGGCGCCACGAAGGTGGACACCTGCGACGTCGCCGAGGTGGAGCGGATCTAGCGGCCCTGCTAGAAGGACGGGGACCCCCGACGTACCGCTCCGAAGCGAGGTCCCCCGATGTGCCGCAACATCCGCACGCTCCACAACTTCGCCCCGCCGGCCAGCGAGGACGAGATCCGCGCCGCGGCGCTGCAGTACGTGCGCAAGGTGAGCGGCTCGACCCGGCCCTCGAAGGCCAACGAGGAGGCCTTCGCGCGGGCCGTCGAGGCCGTCGCCGAGATCACGTCCGAGCTCCTCCGCGAGCTGGTCACCACCGCGCCGGCGAAGGACCGCGCGATCGAGGCCGCCAAGGCGCGCGCCCGGTTCGAGCGCCGTCAGCGGGTCGCCTGATCACCCTCCGGGCCCGGCGTCCGCGGACGCCCGTAGGATCGCCCGGCCCGTGACCGCCCTCGACCCGGCCATCCCCTCGACCGAGCCCGGCCCGGAGCTGCTCGCCGAGCTCCGCCGCCCGCCGGCCTTCATGTACGAGTGGCCGCTCGGGCCGCACACGCCCCCGATGCTCCACCCCGAGCTGCCGAGCATCCACGCGACCCGGCGCGAGCTGATGGAGCAGGCCGTGATCGCGGCGCTGCGCGCCGCCGGCCCCGGCGCCCGCGCGCTCGACCTGGCCTGCAACGAGGGCTGGTGGTGCCACCGTCTGCTCGAGTGGGGCGCCGCCGAGGTGGTCGGCATCGACATCCGCGAGCAGAACGTGCGGCGGGCGGAGCTGCTGCGCGACGAGCTCGGCGTGCCCCGCGACCGGATGCGGGTCCAGCACGGGGACGTCTACGAGATCACCCCGGAGGCGCTCGGCACCTTCGACGTGGTGCTGCTCCTCGGGCTCGTCTACCACGTCGAGGACCCGATCGGCGCGATGCGCCGCGCGGCCGCGCTCACCCGCCGGCTCTGCGTGGTCGAGAGCCAGCTCACCCGCCAGGCCGACCCGATCGAGTTCGGCTACGGCACCACCGGGACCCTGCTGACCTCGCCGGCGGGCTTCGCGATGCTCGTCGAGCCCGACCGGGAGACCAACGCGCTGGCGGCCCAGGTGGGCGCGGCGAGCCTGGTGCCGAACCGGGCCGCGCTCGAGCTGGGCGCTCGGGTGGCCGGCTTCGGGCGCGTCGACGCCACGATCCCGCGCCACGACCACAACCTGCAGTACCGCGGCGGCGACCGGGCGGTCATCCTCGCCTGGGCCGACGACGAGGGCGCCCCGCCGGCGCTCCCGGCCGCGGCCGCGGAGGAGTCGGTCGGGCTGCCGCAGCCGGCGGCCGGGCCGCCCGTGGCGGCCGACGCCGAGGCCGCCGTGCTGCGCGCCCAACTGACCGAGGCGCGGGCGGCGCTCGCGGGGCTGATCGGGTCGCGCAGCTGGAAGATCACCCGGCCGCTGCGCGCGGCGGCGGACCGGATCCGCGCCCGCCGGGAGCGCACCCGCCGCCGCTAGGAGCCGCGGCTCCCGCCGCCGGCCGCCGGGGGGTCTCCGTCGACGATCCGCCGGGCCGCCTCCGCCGCCTCGAGCCCGCGGAGGATGTCGTTCTGCACCGCGCGGGCCCGGCGGGTGCTGTCGGCCTTCGCGAGCGCGTCCCGGGCCTCGCCGAAGGCCAGTACGGCGTCGGTGTAGGCGCGCCGGGCGGCCTCGGGGGCGTCGGGGCGGTCGACGTCCGGCGCCAGGTCGGTGATGCGGTTGGCGAGGTCGTCGAGCAGGTCGTCGAGCGCCTCGCGCGGGTTCACCGCCGCCGGCTCCGGGGGCGTCCTCGAGCCGCGTGAGCGGCCGCCGGCCCGCTGCCCCTGTCTCTTGCCGCGCCGGCGGATCGCCAGGACCACGACCAGCACGATGATGACCGGCGCCAGGATGCGGCCCAGCCACCGCGCCACGCCGACGTCGTCGTCGTCGGAGCCGCCGGAGTCGCTCGCGTACCGGTCGGCCTCGTCCTGGGAGTAGTTCCAGCCCTGGAGCGCGAGGGTCTCGGCGGCCCGCACCGGGTCGCGGGGCAGGATCCCGGTCGCGACCTCGACCAGCCGGCGGTGCCCGTCCTCGAACGAGTAGACGCTCGGCGCCGAGAACGAGATGTCGCGCGGATCCTGGACGATCACCACCTGGATGCCCTCGTAGTCCCGGGCCCGGTGGAGCTCCTCGGCGAAGGTCGCCGCCCCCAGCGCCTGGCGGCCGAGCACGACGATGTCGGCCGGGACCCCCTCCGCGCGCAGGTGGTCGGCCGCGCGCCGGAAGCGCGTCACCTGGGCGTCGGTCACGTCGGCGTCGGGGTCGATCGCGACCCCGCTGGCCTGGAGGTTGTCCGTGATCGTGCCGATCCCGAACGGCGCGTCCTGGCCGAGCGCGGCCACCGGCGCGCCCAGCAGGACGGCCAGGAGCCCGACGAGGAGCAGACGAAGAAGGGGCACGCGGGGCCTCGGGACGCGGAGCCGCGTCAACCTACCCCCTGCCGGGGACGGCACCAAGCGGCGCCCGCCGTCCCCGAAACGCGCGCGCGTCGGCCGGGTTGCGGCCTCCCGTGGGCGTGCCCGAGACGACGGGTGGGTGGAACCCGGGCCTTGGGGGTAGGGGCCGGGCGTGGCGCTCACCGCGATCGTGACCGGGGCCGAGTCCGGGATCGGCCGGGCGACCGCGGCCGTCCTGGCCGAGCGGGGGTGGGACGTCGGCGTCGCCCACCGGCCCGACAGCCGGGAGGAGGCCGAGGCGACGGCCGCGGAGGTGCGCCGGCACGGGCGCCGCGCGGAGCTCGGCGCGCTCGACCTGGCCCGGCCGGCCGAGGCGGCCGCGGCGATCGACGCGCTGGCCGGCGCCCTGGGCGGCCTGGACGCGATGGCGAACGTCGCCGGCGCGATGCACCTCGCGCCGTTCCTGGAGACCGGCCTCGACGATTGGCGCCGGATCGTCGACGTCGACCTGACCGGCACCTTCGCCTGCGCGCAGGCCGCGGCGCGGCGCATGGTGGCGCGGGGCCGTGGCGGGCGGATCGTGAACGTGACCTCGGTGCACGAGCACGTCCCGCTGCGCGGGGCGGCCGCCTACTGCGCCGCCAAGGGCGGGCTGGGCCTGCTGACCAAGGTCATGGCGCTGGAGCTGGCCGATCACGGCATCACCGTGAACGCCGTCGCTCCCGGTGAGATCGCCACGCCCATGACCGGCGCGAAGGACCGCGACCCGGCCGGGCTGCCACGGCCGCACATTCCGCTCGGACGCCCGGGCGCGGCGCGCGAGGTGGCGGAGCTGGTCGCGTTCCTGGTCTCGCAGGAGGCGTCGTACGTGACCGGCGCGTCGCTCACCGTCGACGGCGGCCTGCTGCTCATGGCGGCGATCGCGAACCAGGACGACGGCGAGACGGGTTGAGATCGCCGGCCCGCGCCTGTGGACTGAGGGCGTGGCGGATCGGCTCAGCTCGCTCGTCGTCTACGACGAGGGCCTCGGGATGGACTGGGGGCCGGACCACCCCTACGACCGCCGCCGCCACCGGCTGACCGTCGCGCTCTGCCGCGCCGCCGGCCTGCTCGACCGCGACGACGTCGCGATCGAGCCGGCGCCCGGGCCGATGCCCGACGAGGAGCTCGAGCGGGTCTTCGCGCCGGCCTTCATCCGCGCGATGAAGCGCTTCAGCGCCGACCCGTTGCTCGCCAGCGGCTGGGACGCCGGCCAGTGGGGGATCGACGCCGACAACGGCGCGTTCCCCGGGATGCACGAGGCCTCCGCGCGCATCTGCGCCGCCTCGGCCGCGGCCGCCCGGGCCGTGGCCGAGGGACGCGCGACCCGTTCGCTCGCTCCCACCGGCGGCGCCCATCACGGGCTCGCCAACCGGGTCTGGGGCTTCGGCGTCTACAACGACACCGCGGTGGCGATCGACGCGGCCCTCGACGCCGGCGCCGAGCGGGTCGCCTACATCGACCTGGACGTGCACCACGGCAACGGCACCCAGGCGATCTTCTACGAGGACCCCCGCGTGATGACCGTCTCGGTCCACGAGAGCGGGCGGTACCTCTTCCCCGGCTCGGGGTTCCCGCACGAGACGGGCGGGCCGGGAGCCGAGGGCACCAGCGTCAACGTGGCGCTGCCGCCGTTCGCCGGTGACGACGCCTACCGGGCCGCCATGGCCGAGATCGTCGTACCGGTGGTGCGCGCCTTCCGCCCGTCGCTGATCGTCACCCAGTGCGGGATCGACAGCCACCACGCCGACCCGCTCTCGCACCTGGTCACCACGATGCCGCTCTTCCCCTGGCTCTGGAGCGAGCTGCGCGCGCTGGCCGACGAGGCGTGCGAGGGGCGCTGGGTGGCCCTCGCCGGCGGCGGCTACGAGCCGTGCTCGGCGCCCCCGCGGGCGTGGGCGCTCCTGCTGGCCCGCCAGCTGGGCGCGACGGTCGAGGGCGACCTCCCCGAGGAGTGGCGCCAGGCGGCCCTCGCCGCCGGGTGCCCCGAGCCGCCGCGCGGCTGGCTGGAGGACCGCGGGCCGTCGCTCGAGCCGGGGCAGGCCGCGCGCGCGGCCGCCGAGACCGAGGCCGCGATCGAGGCGTCGCGGGCCGCCGTGGGGGGCTACTGGGGCCTCTACTGAGGCTCCTTCGGGCCACGGGTGGAGCGCAGCCGCCGGACGGGCTAATCTCGGATCACCACGGAAAGGAGGTGGTCCTATTGCATAGCACCAGTGGAGGTGGCAGTAGCTAGGGGCGTGTCCCCTGACGCACGTGGCAGCGACGGGGACGCGAAAGCGCCCCTGGCCAAACCCCTGCTGCTACCGCTTCGAGGCCCGGGATGACGACGACCGTCGTCGCCCCGGGCCTCCGCTTTTTCGGGGGAGGTTCCTCCCCCCGCGCGGCGGCGCCGAGCGGCGCGCGTCTTGCCGCGAGACGAGAACGCCCGGCGCCGATCCCGCGTCGCGAGCGACCCGGGGCCCGAGGGTGCCCTAAGCTGCGACCGGCTCACCGAGCCGCGCCGCCCCCATCGTCTAGCGGCCCAGGACACCGCCCTTTCAAGGCGGCGGCACGGGTTCGAATCCCGTTGGGGGCATCCCGCTTCGCGCCTGCAAATCGGAGCGATCCCGTCAGCCGCGGAGACGTGACAGAAGGCGCCGGAAGTGGTCGGAACGAGACTGCCGTGGTCGTGACATGGTCACGCGGGACCCGCCGGGTACGACCGTGCCGCCGCCCCGATGTGACTAGGAGGCCGGCGGGCTGCCGCGGTCGTTCCCCAGAGCGGAGCTCAGCGTGCCCAGCGCCTGCGAGAACTCGCTGGGGATGATCCAGATCTTGTTCGCGTCGCCCCGCGCGATCTGGGGGAGCATCTGCAGGTACTGGTAGGCGAGGAGCTTCGGGTCGGCGTCCCCCTCGTGGATCGCCCGGAAGACCGTATCGATCGCCTTGGCCTGGCCCTCGGCGCGCAGGATCTCACCCTGGCGTTCGCCCTCCGCGCGCAGGATGGCGCTCTGGCGCTCCCCCTCGGCGGTGAGGATCTGCGACTGCTTGAAGCCCTCCGCGGTGAGGATCGCGGCGCGCTTGTCGCGCTCGGCGCGCATCTGCTTCTCCATCGCCTCCTGGATGCTGCGTGGGGGGTCGATCGCCTTCAGCTCCACGCGGTTGACCCGGATGCCCCACTTGCCGGTCGCGTCGTCAAGCACCCCGCGCAGCTGCGCGTTGATCTTGTCGCGGGAGGTCAGCGTGTCCTCCAGCGAAAGGCCGCCGCTGACGTTGCGCAGGGTGGTGACGGTGAGCTGCTCGATGGCCTGGACGTAGTCGGCGATCTCGTAGCTGGCCGACTTGGGGTCGGTGACCTGGTAGTAGATGACCGAGTCGATGTTGACCACCAGGTTGTCCTCGGTGATGACCGGCTGGGGGTCGAACGACAGCACCTGCTCCCTCAGATCGATCCGCCCGCGGACCCGGTCGACGAACGGGATCACGAGGTGAAACCCGGCGTCCAGCGTGCGGGTGTAGCGGCCAAGCCGTTCGACGACGGCCGCGCGGGCCTGCGGGATGATGCGGACCGCCCGGAACAGGATGATGATCACCAGCAGGGCGATGAGGATGAGGACGACGAGGCCGGTCACTGGCGCTCCCATTCGTGGACGAGCGCCGTGGCGCCCTTGATCTCGATCACCTCGACGCGGGCTCCGGGCTCGATGACCTGCCCCTCGTCCCAGGTGTGCGCCGTCCAGACCTCTCCGCCGATCCTCACCCGCCCACCGTCGGCGTCGACCCGCTCCACCACGAGCCCGCGCTGACCCACCAGCGCCGCCGTGCCGGTGCGCAGGCGGGCCGGCGTCCGCAGGTGGCGGCGGGCGATCGGACGAACCAGCCCGAGCATGGCCAGCGACCCCAGGATGAAGGCCAGGATCTGCACGGCCGTGCCCCCGCCCACCGCGGCCACGAACGCCGCAAGGAGAGCCGCCGGCGCGATCAGCCCGAGCAGGAAGGCCAGCGTCAGCACCTCGCCGACCGCCAGACCGGCGGCCACGAGGACCCAGACGATCCATGCGGCCATGCCGGGAGTGTGGCAGCCGGGCCCCACAGGGGGAACTTTTGCGCGCCTTTCAAGGCGAGCGGCACCGGTTCGAATCCCCGTTCGGGGCATGCGCCAGTGCATGCGCTGCCGCTCGGTGCTACCCCAGCCGCAGGCCGTGCCGCTCCGCCAGGACCGGGATCGTCGCGAAGTCGATGTCGAGCTCGTGGCGGGCGACCACCTCGCCCATCGCCGCCTCGTCGCGCTCGGGCGCGGCCAGCAGGGGGGCGAGCTCGCGGAAGTAGTCCTCGAACCCGGCCGGCGAGATGATCTCGAGCATGCGGGCCGGCTCGTCGCCGGCGTTCCAGAAGGCGTGCGGGACGCCGCGCGGCTTGAAGACCAGGTCGCCCGGCCCGGCCTCGATCACCTCGTCGCCGAGCTGCAGGCCGACCCGGCCCTCGAGCACGTAGGTGTACTCGTCCTCGTTGCGGTGCGTGTGCACGGGCGAGCCGAGCGCGCGGGGCGGCAGCGGGTGCTCCACCAGGCTGAAGGCGCCGCCGGTGCGGGCGCCGTCGATCATGAAGCGGACGCCCAGCGCGAGCAGGTTCACCCGCTCCCCCTCGCCGGGTCCGAGCACGTGCTGCGGCGCTGCGGCCATCGGACGCTCCTTTCACCTAACACCATGTACGGCGATACTCCGTCCGTCCGCGGCGCCTGTCAAGGTATTCGGATGACACAGCGTTCGGTGAAATGACCGAGAAGCGCAGGTACGAGCTGAGGCGGCGGGCCGAGGGGGTCGCCGAGACCCGCCGGCGGATCACCGAGGCGACGGTCGGGCTGCACCTCGAGGTCGGGCCGGCGGCGACCCAGATCAGCGAGATCGCCCGGCGCGCGGGCGTCGGGCGGGTGACCGTCTACAGCCACTTCCCCGACGACGCCTCGCTGCTCGGCGCCTGCTCGGCGCACTGGCGCGCCCTGCACCCCGCCCCCGACCCGTCGGCCTGGGCGGCGATCGACGACCCGGGCGAGCGGCTGCGCGCGGCGCTCGGGGCGCTCTTCGCCTGGTACCGCGAGACGGCGCCGATGACCGCCAACGTGCTCCGCGACGCCGAGTCGCTCCCGGCCCTGAAGGCGATCATCGACGGAGGCCTCGGGCGCTACCTCGCGGCCGTGCAGGGCCTGCTCGTGCGGCCGTTCCGCGCCCGCGGCCGGCGCAGGGCCCGGATCGAGGCCGCCGCGCGCGCGGCGGTCGGCTTCCACCTGTGGCAGGCGCTCGCGCCGCTCGGCGACGCCGAGGCCGCGGACCTGGCGGCCGGGCTGATCGAGCGCGCCGCCGCGTAGGAGGCGCGCCCGACCGCCGCGGTCAGGCCGCGGTGTAGACCCAGGTGCCGGCGCTGGTCAGCAGGGTGGCGGCGACGCCGTTCACCTGGACCAGGAAGCCGAAGCGGCTTCCGTCGCCGGTCGCGGTCGGGTCGCCGCAGGCGCAGGCCGCGCCCCACCCGAAGCCCGTGTCGGTGTTGGCCGAGAGCGTCGGGTAGATGCAGACGTAGCCCGGCGCCGAGACCGGGTCCGCCGCGGTGCCGGTGCAGCCCGCGCCGTCGACGACGTCGTTGCCCGCGATCACGACGTGCCGGCTGTCGACCGCCGTCGGCGCGGGGATCGGGAAGGTCACGCCGGTCCACAGGTTGGGTCCCTGGCCCTGGACGGCGAACACGCCGTGGATGCGCTCGCCGGGCTGGAGCGGCGCGAGGGCGCTGCGGCCGGGCGGGCCCTGCGCCCCGGCCGGGCCCTGGAGGCCGCGCTCGCCGGCCGGGCCGGGGACCCGGGCCGACGCCGGGATCACCGAGGCCGGCAGCTTGCCCCGCCGGTTGAGCGGCACCAGCCGGTTCGGGCGCGGCGTCCGCGACGCCTGGATGCCGTTCACCGCGCCGGCGTTCTTGGCGAAGAGCGCGTTGCGCACGGCGTTCGTGGCGGCCTCGCCCGGCGGCGTCACCGCCACCAGGACGACCCCCAGCGCGAGACCCATCACGAGGAGCACGGCGAGACGCGGGCGCATCGGGACCTCCACGGCGGGGCGGGTTCGGTGCGCCCACCCTATCCCGCTCGGTGTATATGAGAGATTTTGATCTGATGCATTTAGATCTGTTATAAGACCGCACGCGCCGGAGCCGAACCGAGTCTCCGGTGGGCGCCTCGCCGTGCCCCGAGGCCCAGCGCCGTCCCCCCGTGAGCCCCTGTCCCGCGGGAGGACGGCGCGCGCCCTCGGGGCCCGCCGTCATCGAGAGGAGCACCCCGTGTCGAGCCCGTCCGCCACCGCCTCGCCCGCCGCCCCCGCCGGGAGCCCGCTCGCCCGCCTCCTGGCCTTCCCGGACCCGGTGAACGAGGTCTCGGCCCGGCTGGTGGCCGGCGGCGTGATCGCGATGTGCACGGCGACCGTGGCCCTCGACCAGCCCTGGATCACGGCGGTGATCGCGTACGGGTTCGTCGCGCGCGCGCTCACGGGCCCCACCCTGAGCCCGCTGGGGCAGCTGGTGACGCGGGTCGTGACCCCGGCCCTCGGTCTGACCTCCCGCCCCGTGCCCGGACCGCCGAAGCGCTTCGCCCAGGCCATCGGCGCGGTCGTGTCCACGGCCGCCGCGGTGCTCGCGCTCGGCCTGGACGCCAAGGAGGCGGCCTACGGCCTCCTCGGCCTGATGATCATCTTCGCCTCGCTCGAGGCGCTGTTCGGCCTCTGCCTCGGCTGCAGGGTCTTCGCGCTGCTGATCCGCGCCGGCGTCGTGCCGGAGCGGGTCTGCGAGCGCTGCGTCATCGCCGCGCCGGGCGCCGGGGGGCCGGGCCGATGAGCGACATCGCCCCCGCGGGACCGCGGCGCTGGGCGCAGGCCGCCCTCGGGCTGCTCGGCCTCGCGCTGATCGTCATGCCGGTCGCGTTCGGGATGTTCGACCGCGCCCCGCAGGGCGCGGCGATGCTCGCCGACTTCCGGCCCTTCATGACCCAGGAGCGGCTGGACGCCTTCCAGGAGGACATCGCCGACATCGACGCCGCCGTGCGCGAGGTCTCCGAGCGCGCGCCGGCCGAGCTGACCGGCGGCGACCGGGCCGAGTTCGACGCCCGCTACCCGGCCTTCACGGCCTTCGAGCGGACCTGGGTCGGCATCGAGCACGACATGAGCGAGCTGCTCGACAGCATCGACGACAACGTCGGCAACTACCGCGCGGTGGACGAGCTCCCGAGCTTCACGCTCTTCCCCTGGTTCTTCGCGGTCCCCGGCGCGCTGGTCCTGCTCGGCGCCCTCGCCGCCCTCGCCCGGGCGCGCTGGTGGCGCGGCATCCGCTGGGCCTTGATCGTCGTCGGCGCCGGCCTGCTGATCGCGCCCGCGGCCTTCGGGATGTTCGACCGGGCGCCCAAGGGCGGCCGGATGATGGAGGCCTTCCGCGGCATCGAGACCCGGCCGCGCATCCAGGCCATGCAGGGCTACTTCGGCACGATGGCCTCCGGCGAGGGGTCGATCCGGGTCCAGGTGGTCCCGGATCTGCGCCGGGCCGGGCTCTCGCAGGAGGAGCTCGACGAGCGCTTCCCCGCCACGGTCGCCCTCGGCGAGCGCTGGGTCGGGATCATCGGCGGCTTCACGCCGATGATCGGCGCGATGGTCGACAACCTGCCGCGCTACCGCGCGCTGGCCGGCCTCCCCCCGTTCGCCCTCTTCCCCTGGTTCTTCGCCCTGCCGGGGGCCCTCATCGTCGGCCTCTCCGCGGCCGCCGGACCGCGCCTGCGCGCGCCCGGCCGAGCCCGGCTGGGCACCGCACGGCGTCCCCTGACCAAAGGAGCCAAATGACCATCAGCACCTCCCGACGGGCGGCCATCGGCGCGGCGGTCCTCGCCGTCGCCGTCGCCGGCGCCTCCACGGCCGCCGCCGCGCCCGCCCAGAGCCTGGTCGGCACCTTCGGGCTGACGTCCGGCTCGTGCTCCGGCGGCAAGGCCCGCGGGACCTACTTCCGGATGGTCTACCCCGACGGCTCGGCCGCGAGGGGGCCGTTCTTCGCGAACCCCGACTCGCGCTGCTCGAACACGACCTACACCCCGGGCCGCGCCGGCACCGACGGCGGGCTCGAGACCGGGCGCTACCAGCCGGGCCCCACCCGCACCTTCGACGGGTCGGGCAACGCGCGGGCGGCCTCGATCATCGCGCCCTCGCCGTTCAGCGCGATCGCGTTCAGCGTGCGCACCCCGAAGGTCGACCCGATCAGCGGGAGGACCCTCCCGACCCCGTCGATCAAGGTGCGCAACGGTCGTCTGTCGGGACAGATCACCGCGTTCACGGCGGTCTGGAACAAGCTGTCGTTCAACCAGGGCTCGCCGAAGCCCGACGGCACCCGTCCCGCGGGCACCAGCCCGGTGAGGGGCACCTACGACGCGCGCACGCGCGCGTTCGTCCTGGAGTGGTCCAGCTCGATCGTGGGCGGCCCCTTCGACGGGTTCATCGGCGTCTGGCACCTCGAGGGCCGCTTCACGCCGGCCTCCTGACGTCCCGCCCCCGGGCGCCGCTCCGGCGCGCGCCCGGGGAGCCGTCCCCTGTCCCATCCATCCACGAGGAGGAACGTATGGCTGCACGTAAACGAGG
>JAWVEV010000164.1:0-11663 GCA_033856535.1 Miltoncostaeaceae bacterium
TACGACCCGGGGGCGCCGCGCGCGCCGGCCTGGTCGGCCCGCGGGCTGCTCGCGGTGGAGATGGAGGCGGCGACGCTCTTCGCGATCGCCGCGCGGGCCGGCGCCCGCGCCGGCTGCGTGCTCGGGGTCTCGAACCGGCTGGTGGGCGGCGAGGACGACTGGGTGGACCCGGCCGAGTTCCGGGCGCTGGGGCTGGCGGCCGCCGAGGCGGGCCTCCGGGCGCTCGTCGGCGCCGGATGAGACCTCAGGCGACGCTCTTGGCGAAGGCGTCGAGGTCGGCCTCGGTGACGCCACCGAACCGGCTCCCCAGAATGCGCCCCTCGCGGTCGAGATAAATCGTGACCGGCAGGCCCGTCGCGCCGTACTCGCCCGCGACCCTCGCCCTGTCGTCGACCCCCAGGTCGTAGTCGACGCGGTACTTCTCGGCGAACTTCCGGCTGTCCGAGGGATCGTCGTTGACCGCCAGCCCCAGCACCGCGATCTCGGGGTGGGCCGTGGCGAACGCGACCAGGTCGGGCAGCTCGCGCTTGCACGGGCCGCACCAGGAGGCCCAGAAGTTCAGCACCAGCGGCTTGCCGCGGTAGTCGGCCAGCGTGATCGGGTCGCCGTCGTCGAGCGACGGGACCGAGAAGTCGGCGCCCTTCTGACCGGCCTCCACGATGGGCTTCCCGTCGGGCCCGACCGCCTGCCCGGCGGTGCGGGTCGGGGCGTTCGACGCGTCGAGGCCGGCCTCGCTGCAGCCGGCCACCGCCAGCGCGAGCGCGGCCAGGGCGGCGGCGAGGAGCCTGCGGGCCATGGCGCCGAAGATAGCGGGCCGCGGGACCCGCGGTCTCGCGGACTAACCTCCCTCCGCGGTGGACCTTTCGACCCTCGATCGCCGTGCCGGAACCGCCGTCCGCCGCGCGGTCGAGCGGGTCCCGGGCGGCCCCGCCGCGGCGCGCATCGCCGCCCGCGCCCTGAGCCCCGGCTTTCGCCTCGTCGTCGCGCTCCTGATCCTGCGCGGCGGGCGGCGGCGGACCGGCCTGCACGCGCTGGCGTCCGGCGTCGCGGCCGCGACGGCCGCCCGCGCCCTTCGCGACCGGGTCGGCCGCCCGCGCCCCGGCGACCGGGCCGACGGGGGCTTCCCGAGCCGGCACGCGGCGGCGGCGGCGGCGATCGCCCGGGCCGCCAGCCGGCGCGAGCGGCGGCTGGGCCGGGTCCTCGGCGCCGCGGCCGCGCTCGGCCTCGCCGGCCGGGTGGCGACCGCCGAGCACGATCCCGCGGACATCCTCGCCGGCGCGCTGCTGGGCCTGACGGCCGAGCGGCTGGTGCATTCGGCCCGCCCCTGCGGTTACCGTACGCGCCGATGATCGGGCTCCCCGCCATGACGGAGCCGCGCGCGTACACCGTCGTGCGTTTGACCCGGGTCGTCGCCTCGTTCCTCCTGGCGCTCGGGCTGGTCGGCCTGCTCCGAACCCTCTCGAACGACGTGTCCGGGGACGACACGATCACCTTCTTCAAGCTGGTGATCCACCCGGTCTCGTGCGGCATCTACCTCGCGCTCGGGCTCGTCGGCGTCGCCGCCGGCACCACCGCCCGGCGCTCCCAGCGGTTCCTCGCGAGGATCGCCGGGGTGATGCTGCTCTACGCGGTCCTCGGGCAGATCCTCCGCGGCACCCCGGACAACGCGTTCAGCGGCGCGGCCTCGGTCCTGCTGCTGCACCTGGGCCTGGCGATCGTCGCCGGCGCGGCCGTCTGGCTGCCGGACCGCGCGAGCGCGCCCATCGCCCCGCCCGACGCGACCGTCCCGGTCGAGGAGATCCCGGCGCCGTCAGGCATCCGCGAGGCGGAGGCCGCCGAGGCGACCGTCGCCCCGGAGACGGGCGACCCGGCCTAGCGAGCTCCGCCTAGGCGGTGAGGAGCCGGGCCAGGCTCGGCAGGTCGGCCACGCCCACCCGGTCGCCGCCCTCCGCGCGGGCGTCGAGCAGCGCGGCCTCGGCCCGCGCCAGCATGGCCAGGCCGTCGGCGTCGCCGGCCGGCGCGTAGGACGCCAGGCCCGCCGAGACCGTCACCCCTCCGCCGATCGAGAGCGGCGCCACCACCCGGGCGGCCACGCCGGCCCGGATGCGATCCACCGCGGCCGAGGCCTCGGCCATCGGCCCGGGGACGATCAGCACCAGCCGCGCCCCGCCGGCACGGGCGGCGAGGTCCGAGCCGCGCGCCGAGGAGCAGACGGACTGGCCCACCAGCCCCAGCAGCCGATCGGCGGCGCGCGGTCCGTGGCGGGCGGTCAGCTCCTCGAGGTTGTCCGGCTCGAGCACCGCCAGCGTGAGCGGCTGCGCGTAGCGGCGGGCCCGCTGGGCCTCGCGCCGCAGGGCCGCCGAGAGCTGCGACGCGGGCAGCAGCCCGGTGAGCCGGTCGGCGGCCGACGGCTCCCGCCGCGGCCGGCCGCGGCTGACCTGGACGGCGGCGATGCCCCCGCCGGTCGCCATGAAGCCGATGAACCCGAGCGCGAGCGTGAGCCCGTCGGCGTCGGGACGGCCGGACACCAGGGCCATCGCCAGCGCGGTGACCGACGCGGCGGTGACCAGGCCGCGCCCGCCGGCCAACGGGAACGCCAGCGCGAGCGGCACGACGAAGAGCGCCCAGGCCTGCCAGACCCCGGCGAGCATCAGCAGCGAGGGGACCACCAGCGCGGCCCCCAGGAGCGCCCCGCGACGCTGGGACGCGTCCGCCGACCGCAGGGCACGCAGCGCCGCCGCGGCTCCCGCGTATCCGTTGCCCCCCATCACCGCGCCGCCGCCACTCATGATGGGCTCGGAGCGTACTTCCGCGGTCGGACGGCGCCCGGGCGGGCCGCCGCTTCCCCGGGGCGGGCGGGCCGCCGCCCGCCGGTACACTGCGCTGCCGGAGCGGCCCCTCCCGTGACGGCGGAGGCGGACCGCCGAACAGGCCCGGCAGGGGCCCGACCCGGGAGGTCGCGATGCCCATCGAGCAGATCGGGGTCGTCGGCGCAGGAGTCATGGGCAGCGAGATCGCCCACGTCGTCGCCGGCGCCGGCAAGCGCGTGGTCCTGCGCGACGTGGACGAGGACGCGCTCGAGCGGGGGCTGGCGCACGTGCGCTCCCTCGGCGAGCGGGCGGTGCGCGGGGGACGGATGAGCAGGGCCGAGGCGAGCGCGCTGCTCGCGCGGATCGACCCGGTGACCCAGGATGCCGCCCTGGCCGAGTGCGACCTGGTGGTCGAGGCGGTCACCGAGCGGCTCGAGGTGAAGCGCGACGTGTTCAAGCGCCTCGACGCGGCGGTCAAGCCGGAGGGCATCCTCGCCTCCAACACCTCCGGCCTCTCGATCACGGCCATCGGCCGCGAGACCGGCCGGCCGGACCAGGTGATCGGGCTCCACTTCTTCAACCCGGCCAGCGTGATGAAGCTGGTCGAGGTGATCCGCGGCGAGGACACCTCCGAGGCCACGATGCAGGCCGGGCAGGCGCTGGCGCGCGAGCTGCGCAAGATCCCGGTGCCGGTGGTCGAGTGCCCGGGCTTCCTGGTGAACCGGATCCTGGTGCGCGCGATGGCGGAGGCCTACCGGCACGCCGCCGAGATCGGCGCGAGCCCGATCACGGTGGACGCCTCGGTGGCGGTCACCGGGCCGGCGCCGATGGGCCCGTTCGCCCTGGGCGACCTGATCGGCCTGGACACCATGGACCACATCCAGCGCGACCTGCGGGCCGCCTACGGCGAGCGCTTCGACGACGCCGGCCAGCTTGCGGCGCGGGTCGCCGAGGGCAGGCTGGGGCTGAAGTCGGGCCAGGGCTTCTTCGTCGGCCGGGCCCCGCGGGGCAGCACGAGCGACGAGGGGCGCGAGGTCGCCCGCCGCTACTACCTCGGCGCCCTGACCGAGGCGTGCCTGTGCCTCGACGAGTCGATCGCGGCGCTGCCGGACATCGACCTCGCGATGCAGCTCGGCACGGGCTGGAAGGTCGGCCCGCTGGCCTGGGCGGACCAGACCGGATTGCGGCTGCTCGTCGCGCGGCTGGAGAACCTCCGGCGCGCCGCCGGCGAGCGCTTCGCGCCGCCGGCCGCCCTGCTCGAGCGCGCGGCCGCCGGCCGGCGCTTCCACGAGGACGCCCTCGCCGGCGTCGCCGCCTGAGCCGGGGTGGCCGCCGTCTTCCACCCCGCGCTCGCCGGGCGGTCGCTGCTCACCCTCCGCAACCACCCGCCCGAGGCGGTCGAGGCGATCCTGGACCTCGCCGCCGAGCTGAAGGCCCACCGCGGCCCCTGGCCGGCGCTGCTGGCCGGCAAGGTCGTCGCGCTGATGTTCGAGCGGCCCTCGACCCGCACCCGCGTCTCGTTCGAGTCCGGCGTCGCGCGCCTGGGCGGGTCGAGCATCGTGCTCTCGACGTCCGAGACCCAGATGGGCCGCGGCGAGACCGTCGAGGACACGGCCAAGGTGCTCTCGCGCTTCGTCGACGCGATCGTGCTGCGCACCGGGCCGCACGAGCGCCTGCTGGAGATGGACCGCGGCGCCGAGGTGCCCGTCGTGAACGGCCTCACCCACGCCCACCACCCCTGCCAGGCGCTGGCCGACGCGCAGACGGTGCGCGAGCGGTTCGGGGACCTGGCCGGCCTCCCGATCGCCTACGTCGGAGACGGGAACAACGTCTGCGTCTCGCTGATGATCGTCGGGGCGCTGACCGGCATGCGCGTGACCGCCGGCTGCCCCGAGGGCTACCTGCCCGACCCGGAGGTCGTCGCCTGGGCCGACGCGGTCGGCCGCGAGCGCGGCGGGGGGGCGGCCGTGACGACCGACGCGCGCGAGGCCGTCGCCGGCGCCCGGGCGGTCTACACCGACACCTGGGTCTCGATGGGCGACGAGGAGGGCGCGGCGGCCCGGCTCCGGGCGCTCGACCCGTACCGGCTCGACTCGGCCCTGCTCGACGCGGCGGCTCCGGACGCCGTCGCGATGCACTGCCTGCCGGCCCACGAAGGCGACGAGATCACCCGCGAGGTGCTCCACGGCCCGCGCTCGGCCGTCTGGGACCAGGCCGAGAACCGGATGCACGCTCAGGCGGCGCTGCTGGCGCTGGTGCTCGGGGACCCCGGCATGCCGTGATCCCGATCAAGGACGACAACCCCACGCGGCGCAAGCCCGTCCTCACGATCGGGCTGATCGTCGTGTGCGCGTTGGTCTTCCTGTTCCAGTGGCAGAAGCCCGCCGACGCCTCGCTCGACGGGCAGCTGGCCTTCTCATGCGAGTACGGCCTGGTGGCCGACCACCTGGTCCACGGGGAGGACCCGCGCGAGGGCGGCCGGGACGACCCCTTCGCGGTGACCTGCCAGGGCCTCAACCAGGAGCACAACCGCTTCCTGGGGGTCCTCACGAGCATGTTCCTGCACGGCGGCTGGCTCCACCTGGGCGGGAACATGCTGTTCCTCTGGGTCTTCGGCAACAACATCGAGGACCGGCTCGGGCGGCTGAGGTTCCTTCCGTTCTACCTGCTCGTCGGGGTCGCGGCGGGCCTCGCCCAGGTGATCGCGGACCCCGGCAGCGACATCCCGCTGATCGGCGCCTCCGGCGCGATCTCGGGCGTGCTGGGCGCGTACATCCTGCTGTTCCCGCGCGCGCCGGTCTGGACGATCGTGCCGCCGTTCTTCTTCCTGCCGTTCAAGATCCCGGCCTTCGTCTGGCTCGCGCTCTACTTCGTCCTCCAGTTCGTCTACCTGGGCGGCGACGCCACCGCCGGCGGCGGCGGGGTGGCCTACTGGGCCCACATCGGCGGGTTCATCGCCGGGATCGCGCTGATCAAGCCGTTCCTCCTGGGGCGCCGCGAGCCGCCGCCGCCGGCCCTCGCGCACCGGGCCGTATATTGAGCGCGTCCCGTCCCGCCGATCCCCGGGAGCGGCGATGGCGCTCCGCCGACGCACGCGCGAGCCGCGGCCCGAGCCGACGCGGTGGACCCGCGCGGCGATCGCCCTGCACCAGCCCGAGGCCGAGATGCTCGCGGGCCTGCTCGGCGACCACGGCATCCCGGCCGTGATCCGGCGCACCACCTTCGACGTGCCGGACATGCTCGCCGGCGGCCCGCGCGAGCTGCTGGTGCCGGCCGACCGCGAGCGCGAGGCCCGCGAGCTGCTCGGGGCGGACCCCGGAGGCGGCGCGCCCCCGAGTGCGCCAGAATCGGCGCCGTGAGCGAGGGACGCTTCGGGATCGGGCTCTCCCTGGACGAGGACCCGGTGAAGGCGGCCGAGGAGGCCGCGGGCGCGGCGCGCGGCGGCCTGGCCGGCGCGGCGGCGACGCTGGTCGTCGTCTTCGCCTCGCCGGACCTCTGCGCCGACGCCGAGGGCCTGCTCGAGGCGATCCACCGGATCCTCGCGCCCGAGCACCTGCTGGGGTGCATGGGCGAGGCGATCGTCGGCGGCGGCCGCGAGGTCGAGGGCGGATCGGCGCTGGCGGTCTGGGCGGCCCACCTGCCGGGCGCCGAGCTGTTCCCCTTCCGCCTGGTGGCGCGCCCCGTCGACGAGGGGCTCGGCGTGCTCGGCTGGCCCGACACGGTCGAGGACGACGCGCGCGGCGGCGCGCCGATCATCCTGCTCGCGGACCCCTTCACCTTCCCGGCCGACGGCCTCCTGACCCAGCTCAACGCCGAGGGACGCCGCCACGTCGTGGTGGGCGGCATGGCCTCGGGCGGCCGGCGGCCCGGCGAGCACCGCCTCTTCGCCGACCGGGAGGTCATGAGCGAGGGCGCCGTCGGGCTGGCGCTGCGCGGGGTGCGCGTGCGCACGATCGTCTCGCAGGGCTGCGCGCCGATCGGCCCGGAGATGGTGGTCACCGACTCCGACGGCCCGATGATCCGCGAGCTCGCCGGCGTCCCGGCCGTACAGAAGCTCGAGGAGATCATCGAGGCGCTCACCCCCGAGGAGCGCGAGCTGGCGAGCCACGGGCTGCTCGCCGGCGTGGTGATCGACGAGAACCAGCCGGACTACGAGCGCGGCGACTTCCTGGTGCGCGGGCTGCACGGCGGCGACCGGGCCAGCGGCGCCCTGATGGTGGGCGACCACGTGCGGGTCGGGCAGACGCTGCGCTTCCACGTGCGCGACGCCGACTCGGCCGACGAGGACCTGCGCCTGGCGCTGCGCGAGGCGCGCGGCGACCTCGGCGGCCGGACCCCCGGCGGCGCGCTGGTGTTCACGTGCAACGGGCGTGGGCGTCACATGTTCGCCGAGGCCGACCACGACGCGATCGCGATCGCCGAGGAGCTCGGCGACATCCCGGCCGCCGGCCTCTTCTGCAACGGCGAGGTGGGCCCGGTGGGCGGCAAGAACTTCCTGCATGGCTTCACGGCCACGATGGCGTTGTTCACCGTCGAGCCGGACGGCGCTACACAGTAGACGGCCCCCGGGGGCAGTTACATATATCGCACCCGCCCGGTGCGGCCCTTGTGCAACGTCGTCGGGTGATGGATAACTCGCCGGTCAACACCACTCGATTGACTTGGGGCAGCGCATGAGCGACGACGAGCAACAGGGCGAGGACGGCGCGGGCGGCCGCGGCCGGATCGGCGTCCAGATCTACGAGCAGGTCGAGCAGCTCGTGAAGGAGCACGGCATCTCCCGCACCGAGGCCTTTCAGCGGCTCTCGGAGGAGACCGGGCGCCGCGCCGGCACGGTCGCGGCCAACTACTACCGCATCGCCCGCCAGCGGGGCGGCGGGCGCGCCCGCCGGGCGCCGCGCGCGACGACCGGGGTGCCGGCCCGCCGCGGGCGCCGGCCGCGCCTCGCCGGCGGCGACATCGAGGCCGCGCTCGCCCAGGTCCAGTCGGCGCTCGACGAGCTCGCCGGCGCGGTCCGCCGGCAGGAGGCCGAGATGGCGTCGCTGCGCGAGGGGGCCGAGCAGCTCCGCGAGCTGCGCAAGTGGATGAGCAAGAACGTGCGGTAAGCACCGCGGGGCCGGGGGCGGCGGGGGCCGGCCGGTAGCATGGCGGCGCCCCCCGCTCCCACGAGGCCCCGCACGCCCTATCCCGACCATCTGCGCGCCCTCGTCGACGCGTATCTCGAGACGCTCGACTTCGGCCCGCGGGCGACCGACGTCGAGGAGGCCGGCGGCGACGCGGACGGCCTGGTCGAGGCGATGAGGTACTCGCTGCTCGCCGGCGGCAAGCGCATCCGGCCGGTGCTCGCGCTGGCCACCGCCGAGAGCCTGGGCGAGCCCCCCGAACGGCTCCTGCCCACGGCGGCGGCCCTCGAGCTGGTCCACACCTACTCGCTGATCCACGACGACCTGCCGGCGATGGACGACGACGACCTGCGCCGCGGCCGCCCGACCTGCCACAAGGTCTTCGGCGAGGACACCGCGATCCTGGCGGGCGACGCCCTCTTCGCCGAGGCGGTCCGGCTGGTCTGCGAGCGCCAGCCCGGCGGCGCAGAGGCGCAGGTGGGCATCCTGGCCGAGCTCAGCGGCGCGACCGGCGTGTACGGGATGGTCGGCGGCCAGTTCCTCGACCTGGTGGACGCCGGCCGGGCGTCGGCGACGGCCCTGCGGCGGGTGCACTCGCTCAAGACCGGCCGCCTGATGGCCTGCGCGGTGCACTGCGCGCTGGTGCTCGCGCGGCCCGAGCCGGACGTCGAGCGGGTGTACCGGACCTTCGCGCGCGAGCTCGGGCTGCTCTTCCAGATCGTCGACGACATCCTGGACGTGGCCGGCTCGGAGGAGGCGCTCGGGAAGGCCGTCGGGGCCGACGCGCGCCGCGGGAAGGTGACCTACGTGAGCTTCCACGGGCTCGAGGGGGCCCGCCGCCTGGCCGCCGAGGCGCATGCCCGCGCCCGGGCCGCGCTCGACGCGCTGCCGGGCCCGGCGGACGACCTGGTGAGCATCACCGACCTCACCTACGACCGCCAGAGCTAGCGACCGCGCGGCCCGGGCCCGTCCCCGTCAGCGAAACGGGCGGTGCGCGCGGTGGCCCGGGGGTGCGAGGATCGGTTAGCGTGCTATTGGTCCTACCGAGGGGCAGCACGACCTCGCATCGAGGAGGGGCCGCATGTCGAATCGTCCGCGATCACTCGAGCTGGGCATGGCGGCCTATCTCGTGAAGAAGCGGCTCATCAAGCGGGAGGCGCGCTTCCCGGTGACGCTGATGCTCGAGCCCCTCGAGATCTGCAACCTCGCCTGCCACGGCTGCGGCCGGATCCGCGAGTACGAGCACGTCTTCCACAAGCGCTTGTCGGTGGAGGAGTGCCTGCGGGTGGCCGACGAGGCCGGCGCGCCGATCGTGAACATCCCCGGCGGCGAGCCGATGATCCACAAGCAGATCGACGAGATCGTCAACGGCATCCGCGACCAGGGTCGCTTCGTCTACATGTGCACGAACGGCCTGCTGATGAACCGGGCGTTCGGACGCATTCCGCCCGGGACCAGCTTCGCGTTCGTGGTGCACCTGGACGGGATGCGCGAGGTGCACGACCGGGCGGTCGATCGCGAGGGCGTGTTCAACAAGGCCGTCGGCTACATGCGCGAGGCGATCGAGCTCGGCTACCGGGTGTGCACGAACACCACGATCTACCGCGGCACGCCGGCCGAGGAGTACGTGGAGCTCTTCCGCTTCCTCAAGGACATGGGCGTCGAGGGGTGCATCACCTCGCCCGGCTTCGATTACGAGTCGGTGACCCACGACCGCGAGCAGTTCCTCGCGCGCAAGGAGGCGCAGGCCCTGTACGGGCAGGTGCACGAGCTCTGCGCCGGGATGCGCATCCCCTTCTACAACAACCCGCTCTTCCACGAGTTCCTGCAGGGGAAGCGCGACTACAAGTGCACGGCGTGGGCGATGCCGACCTACACGGTCGAGGGCTGGCGCAGCCCGTGCTACCTGCTGGCCGACAAGCACGTGGGCAGCCTGCGCGAGCTGTACGACGACACCGAATGGGAGTCGTACGGCACCGGCCGCGACCCGCGCTGCGCGAACTGCCTGATGCACTGCGGCTACGAGGCCAGCACCATTCTCGAGGCGTTCAAGAGCCCCCGCGACTTGGCGGCGCTCGCGCGCGCCTGATGTCCGTCCCGGCCGTTCCCGACGCGCGGGCCGGGTCGCGGGCCGCCTCCGGCGAGGTCGCCCTGCTGTGCGCGGTCCCGGCCGAGCGGCGGGCGCTGGCCGGCCTCACGGGCCCCGGCGTGAGCCTGGGCTCCTCCGGCATGGGCGCCGATGCCGCGGGCCGGGCGGCCGGCGTCCTGGTGGCGACGGGGCCCCGCGCAATCGTCGCGGTGGGCTTCTGCGGCGCGCTCGACCCCTCGCTGCGCGTCGGCGACCTCGTGGCGGCCGAGGCCGTGACGGACGAGGACGGCGGCCGCTTCCCCGCCGACCCGGCGCTGCTGGCGGCGGCGCCCGGCCGGCGCGGGGTGCTGGTGAGCGCGCGCCGGCTGGCGCGCACGCCGGCCGACCGGGCCCGGCTCGACGGCATGGCCGTCGATCTGGAGAGCGCGGCGATCGCGCGGCGCTGCGCCGAGGCCGGCGTGCCGTTCCTGGCGCTCCGCGCGGTCACCGACGAAGCCGGCCACGTCCTCCCCGACTTCGACCGGCTCACCGACGCGGCGGGGCGGCTCACCCCGGGCGCCGGCCTCCTCCACTTCCTCCTTCACCCCGGCGAGCTGCGCGCGCTGATCCGCCTGGGCCTGGGCGCCCGGCGGGCGTCGGCGACCCTGGCCGACGGGGTCGGCGAGCTGTTGAGGCGCGCCGCGTGAGGACCGCCCTCGTCACCGGCGCCACCGGCTTCGTCGGTGGTCACGTCGCCGAGGCGCTGCTCGCCGCGGGCTGGAACGTGCGCGCCATGGTGCGGCCGCGGAGCGTCCCGGACGCCCGCTGGCCCGAGCCCTGCGAGGTCGCGCTCGCCGACCTGCGCGACGCCGAGGACGTCGCGCGGGCGGCGGCGGGCGTCGACGCGGTGTTCCACGTAGCCGCCGAGTACTCGCTGTCGCGTCGGCGCGGCGCCGGCGTGTACGCGGCGAACGTCGAGGGCACGGCCAACGTCCTCGCCGCGGCGCGCGCCGCCGACGTCCCGCTGGTGCACACCTCCTCGGTGGCCACGATCGGCCTCCCCGCCGACGGCCGCCCGGGCGACGAGGACACGCCGCTCCTCCCCGCGGACGTGATCGGCGCCTACAAGCGGTCGAAGGTCGACTCCGAGCGGCTGGTGCTCGAGGCCGCGGCGGCGGGCCAGTGGGCCGTCGTCGTGAACCCCACCGCGCCGATCGGTCCCGGCGACCGGCGCCCCACCCCCACCGGCCGCGTGATCCGCGACGGCGCGCGCGGCGCGATGCCCGCCTTCGTCGACACCGGGCTGAACCTGATCGACGTGCGCGACGTCGCCGCCGGCCACCTGCTCGCGCTCGAGCGCGGCGTCTCCGGGCGGCGCTACATCCTCGGCAACGAGAACCTGACGCTGGCGGAGATCCTTCGCCTCGCGGCCCGCCTGGGCGGCCGGCGCCCGCCGACCCGGCGCCTCCCCCACGGCCTGGCGGTGGCGATCAGCGCCGCCGACGAGGCCCTCGAGGGCTGGCTGCTCGGCCGCGAGCCGCGGGCGCCGCTCGATGGCGCGCGGATGGCCCGGAAGCGGATGTTCGTGACCTCCGAGCGCGCGATCCGCGAGCTCGGCCTGCCGCAGTCGCCCGTGCGCGAGGCCGTCGCCGATGCGGTGGA
>JAWVEV010000165.1:0-5606 GCA_033856535.1 Miltoncostaeaceae bacterium
CGACCCCCGACCCGGTCGAGGTCGTGCCCGTCGCCGGCGGCCTGATCGAGTACCGCTTCGAAGCCCTCGAGCCCGGGGCCACCCTCGAGGCCTGGCTCAACTTCAACATCGACCACCAGGCCGAGCGCTTCCGCGTTCGCAGCCGCCTGCGCGCCGCCCTCGGGGCCGACACCCCGGTCGACCGCGAGATCTCGACCCTGATCCTCCCCTAGGAACCGCCCGTGGAACTGGTCATCCGGGCCGCCGTCCTCTTCCTCTTCCTGTGGCTGATGCTGCGGGCGATGGGAAAGCGCGAGCTGGCCCAGCTCAACCCGTTCGAGCTGGTGCTCCTGATCGTGCTCGGCGACATGGTCCAGCAGGCGGTCACGCTGGAGGACCACTCGCTGATTGGCGCCGGCCTGGTCGTGTCGACGCTGGCGCTCCTGACCGTCTTCACGTCCTGGCTCTCGTTCCGGTGGAACTGGTTCGCCCGTCTCTTCGAGGGCGTGCCGACGCCGGTCTGGCGCAACGGGAAGCCGGTCGAGCGCACCCTGCGCCTGGAGCGCATCCGCATGGACGAGCTGCACGCCGAGGCCCGCAAGCAGGGCATCGGAGACATGCAGGAGGTCTACCTGGCCACCCTCGAGGAGGACGGCTCCATCTCGTTCCTGAAGGTCGACCAGGCCCCCGACGAGGACGGCCAGGACCCGGACGACAAGTCCGTCGTCTGACGGATCGGCGCGAGCGCCGGCGGGGCCGGCGGCGCCGGCGGGGCGGAATCGGCCGGCGCGGCGGCGGCCCCCAGCGCCAGGCTCAGCAGGGCGACCAGCACGGCCCGCGTCATCGGAAGGTCCCCTCGCCGTGGCCCATGCTCCCCGGTTCGGCATCCGATGCGGGTGGGCTTGACCGTCGGGGCGGCCCGTTTCGGCGGCCCGGAGGGCCTCGCGCGCCTACACTTGTGACGTGAGCGAGCGGACCGCCGCCAAGGCCGGACTCACCGAGGGCCCTGACGACCCGCTGCGCGCGTCGGCGAACCTGGGCCTGTACGTCACGCGCGAGCGGCTCGAGTCCGTGCCCGCGGGGCGCCGCGCGGAGTACACGCGCGCGGTGGAGGAGTTCGCGGCGCGCAAGTACCAGCTGGGCGTCGAGGTGGCGCGCCAGCTGCCGGCGATCCTGACCGACCCGGACCCGGAGATCGCCGAGCGCTACCTCGCCGAGGTCCGCGCGATCGCCGACGCCGACTGGCGCGCCGGGGTCCAGGCGGCGAAGTTCCTTCAGCACCTGCAGTCGGCCGACGACGCCGAGGTGGCCCAGGGCTACCGGCGCATCGTGATCGAGGCCGTCACGCTGGCCCCCGAGGCGAGCGACGCGGACGGCGCCGAGGCCGAGCTGGCCCGGCTCGAGCGCGAGCTGGCCGACGCGCAGGGCCACTTCCAGCGGGCCGAGGCCCTTCGGGTGGAGCTCGGGCGCCGGCGCGGCCGCCAGGACCGCCGCCAGGAGCACGCGGTGCGGCTGGCCGAGACGCTGCCCGTGGCGCTCGCCGCCGTGGCGCCGTCGATGCGGAGCGCGATGGCCGAGCAGGTGCGCCTGGTCGCCCAGGCCGACCCCGAGGCGGCCGTCGCCGCGGCGATCACGCTTCGGGAGCTGCTGGGCAAGCGCCTGTCGCCGCCCGGCGCGGCCGAGTGGGTGGCCCGCGGCATGGAGATCCTCGAGCGCAACGCCGAGGTCGGCCGCGGCTTCTTCCGCCTGGCCACCAAGCAGGCGCTCCAGACCCTCGACGAGCTGCGCGAGGGCGTCCCGCTGCGCCAGGTCGCGCGCGTGCTGAAGCTCTACGCCACCGCGCTCTCGGGTCGCGAGGTCGCGATCCGGACCGCCGAGGAGATGAGCTCCGCCGGCACCTACGGCGCGGAGTACATCGTGCTGCCGCCCGAGATGCGCTTCTTCGACGACGACGAGCGCAACTTCATCGCCTACAAGGTCGCCACCGCGCACGGCGCGGGCCGGATCGAGTTCGGCACCTACGACTTCCAGCTGGCCGCGATCGCCGAGACCGTCTCGGGCCTGCGCCGGCGCTACCCCGACCGGGACGCGCCGGGGTGAGCGCCCCGGCCGCGATCGACGCTCGCGCGGCGGCGGCCTGGATGCGGGGCAACCCCGGGCGCCGCGAGGAGCTCCTGCACGAGCAGGGCGCCGACGCGTCCTCCCCCGCGGGCGACGCGGCCATCGCCGCCAACCTGCGCTTCCTGGCCGAGGGCCTGGCGCAGGCCGCCGACGGGCCGCTCGCCGAGGTGCTCGGCCGCTTCGCGGCCAACCTTCCGGCGAGCCTCCCGGCCCGCGCAGACCACCTCGAGGACGCGCTCAAGCGGCAGGACGAGCTGAGCGTCGAGGAGGCCACGCGCCAGTTCGGCCCCTCGGTGCCCCAGGACCCGGAGTTCCGCGCCACGCTGGCGCGCCGCGCGCGGCTGGCCGCATGGGGCGAGGTGTTCGTGGCCTGCCTGGCGGACCACCTGGACGAGGACGGCCCGCTGGCCGAGGTCGCCCCCCGCCTGGAGGACGCGGTGGCCCACTGGATGGCCGCCCGCCAGGACGCGCTCGCCAGCGCGATCTTCGCGATCGACAAGCGCGCCAAGCAGGCCGCCATCGCCCGCGGCGGCCCGCACGCGGTCGATGACCCCGAGACCGTGAACAGCATCGGCCAGGCGGCCTCGGTGCAGGGGCACACGCTCTTTCTGGCGGAGGCGCTGGCCGCCGCCCTGTCCGGCGGACGCGAGCAGGACGCCGCCGCGCGGTGAGCATCCCGCAGGTCGGCGCCTTCTTCGCGCCGACCCACGACACCCCGGACCACATCGCGCTGGCCGAGTCGCTCGGCTTCGCCTCGGCGTGGGTCTACGACTCGCCGCTGCTCTACGACGACCCGTTCGTCACGCTGGCCCGCGCGGCCGAGCGGACGTCGTCGATCGGGCTCGGCGTGGGCGCCCTGGTGCCCGGGCTGCGGACCCCGGTCGCGACCGCCGCGGCGCTCCGCTCGCTGGCGGCGCTGGCGCCGGGCCGCCTGCGCGCCGCCGTCGGCGCCGGCTTCACCGGCCGCTTCACCCTCGGCCTGCCGCCGGTCTCGCTGAGGCGCCTCGAGCGCGAGGTGCGCGACCTGCGCGCGCTGGTGCGCGGCGAGGCCGCCGAGCACCCCGAGGGCGGCGCGACCATCGCGCCCATCCCCGTGCGCGGCGCCCCGGCCGGCGCGGACCTGCCGATCTACGTGTCCTGCCGCGGGCCGAAGGCGCAGGCGCTGGCCGGGCGGCTGGGCGACGGGGCGCTGACGGGGATCTTCTCTCCGGGAGGCCTGGGGGCCATCCGGGCCGGCGTCGGCCCGGACATGCCGCTCGCCGTGCACGCGATCGCGGCGGTGGCGGAGGAGGGCGAGCCGCTCGACTCGCCGCGCCTGCGGGCGGCGGTGGGGCCGGTGATCGGGGTGGCCTTCCACGCCTTCGCCGAGCAGCCCTGGCGGGTGGAGGGCCTGGACGCCGAGGCGCGCGCCGCCGCGGAGGACTACATGGCGTGGGCGGCGGAGCTGCCCGCCGGCCGGCGCCACCTGGAGCTGCACCGCGGCCACCTGATCGAGCTGGTCCACGAGCGCGACCGGGAGCTCGTCACCCCCGAGAACATCCGGCGCTTCTCCTTCTGCGGGACGGCGGAGGAGCTGCGCGGGCGGGCGGCCGAGCTGGCGGAGATGGGCGCCGGCGAGCTGTTGCTGCAGCCGGGCGGCGACGTGCCGGACGAGCTGCGCCGCCTGGCGGAGGCCCTGCTGCCGGCGTAGTGGCCGAGGCGGACGAGTCGTCGTAGGGTCCGCGCGTCGGCGCGGAACCGTGGAGGGCTGAATGGGCGCCAAGCTGAGCTCGAACCGGGAGACCGAGGCCAAGCTGGCCGTGCCGGACCGCTTCGCGATGCCGGACCTCGATGGCGTCGCGGGGCTGCGCGCGCGGCCGCTGCCGGTGAAGGAGCTCGACGCGCGGTACTACGACACGCCCGACCTGCGGCTGGCGCGCCGCGGGATCACGCTGCGCCACCGCGACGGCGACGTCGTGCCGTGGACGCTCAAGCTGCCGGAGGACGACGGCTCCGGGCCGCTGCGCCGGCGCGAGCTGAGCGTGCCCGGCGAGCCCGGCGACGTGCCGGACGACCTCGCCGCGCTGGTCACCGCCCAGGTCCGGCGCGCGTCGCTCGACCAGGTGGCGCGGCTGCGCACCACCCGGGCCGGGGTGCAGCTCGTGGACGCCGAGGGGGTGCCGGTGGCCGAGGTGGTCGAGGACGACGTGGAGGTGGAGGGCGGCCCGCGCGGGTCGTCGCGGATCCGCGAGGTCGAGGTCGAGGTGCTGGACGGCGCGCCCGACGGGCTGCTGGACGCCCTGGTCAAACGGCTCCGCAGGGCCGGCTGCCACCCCGGCGAGCGCCGGCCGAAGCTGGTGCAGGCCCTCGGCGCGCGCGCCGAGGCGGCCCCCGACGGCGCCGTCGACGCGCTCGGCACGGCGCCGACCGCGGCCGAGGTGCTCCGGGCCGCGATCGCCGGCTCGGTGGGGCGGGTGCTGCGCCACGACGCCGGCGTCCGGCTGGGCGACGACCCCGAGGACGTCCACCAGGCCCGGGTCGGCGCGCGCCGCCTCCGCTCGGACCTGCGCACCTTCCGCGCCCTGCTCGACCCGGCCTGGCTCGAGGAGCTCACCGGCGAGCTTCGCTGGCTGGGCGAGGTGCTCGGCGCCGTGCGCGACGCCGACGTCCTGGGCGAGCGCCTGGCGCGCCAGGGCGCGGAGCTGCCCGTCGAGGACGCGATCGGCGTCAGGAACCTCCTCCAGCGGCTCGAGCGCGACCGCGAGATCGGCCGGCTCCGCCTGCTCGAGGCCATGCGGAGCGAGCGCTACCTGGAGCTGCTGGACCGCCTGGTCGGGGCGGCGCGGGCCCCGCACACGCTGCCCGAGGCCGACCTGCCGGCCGCCAAGGTCCTCCCCGGGCTGGTGCGCAAGCCCTGGCGCCAGCTGCGCCGCGAGGTGCGCGCGCTGGCCGCGGACCCGCCGGACGAGGCGCTCCACCGGGTGCGCATCCGCGCCAAGCGGGCGCGCTACGCGGCCGAGGCCGCCCGGCCGGTCGCGGGGAGCCGCGCGGCCCGCCTGGCGCAGCGGATCGCCGACGTGCAGGGGGTGCTCGGCGACCACCAGGACGCCGCCGTGGCCGAGGCGTGGCTGCGCGCCCACAGCCGGGGCGCGGCGCTCGTCGCCGGGGAGCTCGTCGCGGCCCAGCGGGCCGAGCGCGCCGCCCTGCGCGCGGCCTGGCCGGACGCCTGGCTGGCGGCCGACGACAAGAAGCTCAGGAAGTGGCTTAGCTGACGGGCGCCGGCTCGCGGGCCGGCGCCTCGAAGCGCAGCTTGGTCGTGCGGTCCGGGAGCGCGATCGGGTACTCGCCGGTGAAGCACGCCCGGCAGTAGGTGCTCGAGGGGCGCCCGACCGCGCGCTCGAGGCCGTCCAGCGACAGGTAGGCGAGGCTGGTCGCGCCCGTGATGGCGGCGATCTCCTCGACCGAGTGGTTCGCCGCGACCAGCTCGTCCCGGCTGGCCATGTCGATGCCGTAGAAGCACGGCCAGC
>JAWVEV010000166.1:0-16332 GCA_033856535.1 Miltoncostaeaceae bacterium
CGATCCCGCCCGTCAACGCGATGCAGGCCGGGCCCCCGCGCGGGGGCCCGGCCTGCATCGCGTTGACGGGCGGGATCGGCTCGGGGAAGTCGGCCGCCCTGGCGGCCTTCGCTCGCTGCGGCGCCGCCGTGCTCTCGAGCGACGAGGCCGTCCACGGCCTCTACGCCGACCCCGAGGTGGTCCGGGCGGTGGTCGACCGCTTCGGGTCCGAGGTGCTGAGCGCCGCCGGCGCCGTGGACCGTCCCGCGCTGGGGGCCCGGGTCTTCGGCGACCACGAGGCGATGCGCTTCCTGGAGGGCCTGATCCACCCGCGCGTCGGGGCGGGTCGCGAGCGCTGGGTGGCCGGGCAGCGCGCCCTCGACCCGCCGCCCCCGCTGCTGGTCTGCGAGGTGCCCCTGCTCTTCGAGGTCGGCGCCGAGGGGGCGTTCGACGCGGTGCTCACCATCACCGCCGGCGAGGCCGTCCGCCGCGCGCGGGTCGAGGAGCGCGGCCAGCGCTTCGACGAGCGCCGGGCCCGGCAGCTCCCCGAGGAGGAGAAGGTCGCCCGGGCCGACGGGGCCTTCGTCAACGACGGGGCGCTCGCGGACCTCGAGTCGTGGGTGGCCGATCGCTTCGCCGAGCTCGCCGGCCGGCCCTGCGGTGGCTAGGAGCATGGCGAGGGAGATCACGCTCGTCCGCCGGTCCGCCGTCTCGACGCGGCTGGCCACCGCGCTCGTGGTCGTCGTCGGGCTCGCGATCGCCTGGCTGCTGGTGCACCAGGCCATGCCCGGCTGGTACGCGCGCCTCTGGTACCCGCTGCACTACGAGCGGGCGATCGTCGACAACGCCGGCCGCAACGGGCTCGACCCCGCCCTCGTCGCGGCGGTCATCGAGACCGAGAGCGGGTTCGTTCCGGACTCCCGCTCCAGCCAGGGGGCCGTCGGCCTGATGCAGCTCCTGCCGGCGACGGCCCGCTTCGTCGCCGAGGGCCCGGACCGACCCAGCCCCGGGCCGGCCCGGCTGGAGGACCCCGAGGTCAACATCGCCTACGGGACGCGCTACCTCCGCTACCTGATCGATCGCCACGGCACCCTCACGCTGGCGCTCGCCGCCGACAACGGCGGGGAGGCCAACGTGGAGCGCTGGGGGGCCGAGGCGGCGGCGGTGGGCAGGACCCTGCGCGTGCCCGAGGACGTGCCCTTCCCGGAGACGCGCGCCTTCGTCGGCAAGGTGCTCGACCTGCGCGGCATCTACCGCCGCACCTACGCCGACCGGCTGGCGCCGAGCGGCTAGCTCAGCCCGTGCTCGATCAGCTCGATCCGGAAGTCGTCCGGGTCGCGCACGAAGCAGATCCGCGAGCCGCCGGGATAGGCCTCATAGGGCGGCCGCTCCGGCTCGATCCCATGCTTGGCGAGGGCGGCCAGCTCGGCGTCGATGTCGTCCACGGTGAGGGCGATGTGGTTGTACGCCTCGCCCATCGCGTAGGGCTCGTCGCGGCCGTCGTTGACCGTCAGCTCCAGGCGGTCGCCGTCGCCGGGCAGGCCCAGGAAGATCACCGTGGCGGTGTCGCCGCCGACCCGCTTGCGGGACCGCTCCTCGAACCCGAGCAGCGCGTAGAAGGCGAGCGACTTCTCGGGGTCCAGGACGCGGATCGAGGTGTGGATCAGCTCGTTGGCCATGCGGGCTCCTCAGGTCCGGGGTCGGGCCCATCGTAGGGGGCGTCCGCGCCGGCGGCCCACCGGCTCGCCCGGTCGCGGTCGGGCCGCTGATCTAGGCTGAGGCGAGCCCGGCCGGAGGGACGCCGGCCAGGAGAGGAGCCGCGTGGGCGGACCAGGACGGTGGATGCAGCGCCTCGCGGGCCCCCTCGCGGTGGTCCTCGCCGCGCTGATCTGGGCGCCCTCGCCGGGCCACGCGGCCCCGCAATTCACGCCGTGCCCGAAGATGCCGGGCGTCCGCTGCGCGACCCTCAGGGTCCCGCTCGACCGCTCCGGGGCGATCCCCGGCTCGGTCGGGCTCCGCGTGGCGCGCATCGCCCCCGAGAAGCCCAGCCGCGGCGTGGTGGTGGCGCTCAGCGGCGGGCCAGGACAGGCGGCCGTGGCCGACGCCCAGCTCTTCGCCGAGGCGCTCGCTCCGGTCCTGCGGGACCGGGAGCTCGTCCTGTTCGACGCGCGCGGCACCGGCCGCTCCGGACAGCTCACCTGCCGGTCGCTGGGGCGGCTGGACGAGGCGCGCACCGAGGCCGAGGTCGACCGCGAGGTGCGCGCCTGCGCGGCCCAGCTCGGCCCGCGCCGGGCTCAGTACACCACCGCCGACTCGGTCGAGGACCTCGAGGCCGTCCGCCAGCTGGTGGGCGCCGACAAGATCTCCCTGTACGGCGTCTCCTACGGCACCAAGCTCGCCGTCGCCTACGCCGACCGGTACCCGGACCACGTGGAGCGGGTGGTCGCTGACTCGTCCGTGCTGCCCGAGGGCATCGACCCCTTCGCCCGGGCGTCGTTCGCCGCCCTGCCCGGGATGCTGACCGACCTCTGCGCCGACGACCGCTGCCGCGGCATCACCGCGGACCCGGCCGGCGACCTCGCCAGGCTCGCGGACCGGCTGCGGCGCGGGCCGCTGCGGGGATCGGTGGTCCGCCCCGACGGGAGCCTCAGCCGCGTGCGCCTGCGCCAGGCCGACCTGGTCGGGATCCTCCTGGCCGGCGATCTCGACCCGCTCATGCGCGCCCGCACGCCGGGTGCGATCCGGGCCGCCCTTGCCGGCGACACGGCGCCGATCCTGCGCCTGGCCCAGGGCGCGACCGAGGAGGAGGGCGGGGGCGTGAACGAGGCGCTCTTCGTGGCCGAGATCTGCGAGGAGGAGCCGGTGCCCTGGGACCCGGCCGCCCTGCCGAAGGCGCGCCGGGCGCAGTGGCTCGCCGTGGCGCGTGCGCTGCCGCCGGGCAGCTTCGGCCCCTTCGGGACGACGGCGGCGCGGGTCGTCTCGCCCCAGTACGACTTCTGCTCCGGCTGGCCGGGCCCGGCCGTCCGGGCCGCCCCGTCGCCGCCGAGCGCGGTCCCGATCCTGGTGATGTCCGGCCGCGGCGACGTGCGCACCCCGCTGCCCGACGCGCAGACGCTGACCGCGAGCCACCCCGGGGCGAAGCTGCTCGAGGTGGGGGGCAGCGGCCACGGCGTGCTCCTGAACGACGGCACCGGCTGCGCCCGCCGCGCCCTGGTGCGGTTCTTCCTCGATCGCGAGCTCCCCTCGTGCCTCGACGGCGAGCCGCTGGTGCCGCCGGAGGACCGGCCGCCGCCGCGGCTCAAGGACGTCCCGGTCGCCGACGGTCTCGCCGGCCGGCGGGGGAAGGTCATGAAGTCCGTGCTCCTCACCCTCGACGACGTCTTCACGACGATCGCGGTCAGGATCTTCACGACGGACGGGGACACCGTTCGGGGCACCGGCCTGCGCGGCGGGCGCTTCGCGATGCGCGACGGCGACGTCCGCCTGACCCGCGTCGTCCACGTGCCGGGCGTGCGGGTCTCCGGGAGCCTGGGCGACGTGCTGCACGTGGCGGCGCCCGGGATGACCGGGACGCTCGCGCTCACCAAGAGCGGCCGCCTGGTGGGGACCCTCGGCGGCCGGCGGGTCGAGAGCCGCGAGGTGACCCTCGCCGGCGTGCTGGCACTCGGCTCGCCGGGGACCCCGGACGCGCTCCGGCGCGGCCGCATCGCGGCGCGGGCTGCCCTGGTGACCGGCCGCCCGAGGCCGAGTCTGAACCGGGAGTAGGCGGGCGGGGGCGCCGGGCGCCCGCTCCGACGGCGGGGCCCGGCGCGGTCCCGCCGCGACATGACGGGGCGGGGACGCGCGCCGCTCCGAGCGACCTTCGACGCGCGATCCGAACGACGAATGTCGCGTCAGCGGAGGAGCGCCGGCCAACCGCCGCCGGCCGCCCGCCCGGCGGCTCAGCCCGTGGCGTTCTCCGGCGCAGCGTCCTCGACCAGGTTCAGCTCGTGGTCCAGGCCGGTGACCGCCAGGGCGCGGCGCACGGCGCCGGGGCCCACGATCACCCTGAGCGCGCCGCCGGCCTCGCCGGCCCGCACGTGGGCCGCCCAGAGGGCCCGGGCCCCGCTCGAGTCGATGAAGGTCACCTCGCGGAGGTCCAGGACGAGGGTCGCCGTGCCGCGCTGGAGCTCCACGAGGGCCGCGTCGAGGGCGTCGGCGTCCTCGAGGTCCAGCTCGCCGCTCAGCACGACCTCGGTCGCGCCGCCGCCGTCGGCGTCTCCGACCTTCGCGGTGAGGTTCGTGTAGCGGGGCGCCCTCACCGCTGGCCGCCGGGCTCGGGGGCGCCCTCGCCGGCGAGGAGCTCGCGCGCCACCTCACCGACCTTGCGACCGGCGCTGCGGGCGCTCTGGCGCAGGCGACTGAAGGCCTCGGGCTGATCGAGGTCGTGCCGGCCCATCAGGAGCCCGACCGCCCGCTCGATCACCAGCTTGTTGTCGAGCGCGTACTGGAGCTGGGCGACGAGCTGGGCCTGGCGTTGGGCCGCGACCGCGTCGCGGAGGATCCCCTCGATCACCTCGTTGACGGCCTCCAGCGCGCGCCGCTCGCGCTCGTCCCAGTCGTGCGGCTCGTCGACGAACACGTCGAGGGAGCCGATCAGCTCACCGTTGAGCCGGGTGGGGATGCCGAGCGCCGCGGCGGCGCCCTGCTCGGCGGCGACCGGGCGCGGGCCGGGCCATCGCCCGTCGCTCACCATGTCGGCGGTCTCGACCATGCGGCCGATCAGGAACGCGTCGACGGACGGGCCCTCGGCGAGGTTCTCCTGCGCGATCTCGAGCAACCGCGCCGACGCGTCGCTGGCCACCGCGTAGCGCAGGACGTTCTCCTCGTCGACCAGCATCAGGCCGGCGCCGGTCACGCGGAACGGTCCCGCGTCGCCGCGACGGCGCGCTGCAGCGAGGAGACGACGTCGGGAGCCGGATCGGCCGAGGCCGCCAGCCCGCTGAGCGCGCGCGCCAGATCGTCCGGGTCGATCGCCATTCCGGGGACGCGGGCGTCCGGGGGCGGGCCCTCGCCGGCCTCTCTCACACCGGGCGACCGGCAGCATCGAGCATCCCGCCATGCGGTCCACCCACGTTCCCTCCCCCGGCATCGTGTGCGGCTCGTCCACGGGGGTCACGGCGGACGTCGCGCGGGGATTGTCGTCGCCCCCGCGGGGAATGGCAACCGGCTCGGATCCGGCCCCCGGGCCGCGCCGCGAGGGGCGCTACCCTCCGTCCATGGAGCTCGCCGAGTTCGCCATCTCGCAGGCCTATCGGCCCACCGGGGACCAGCCCCAGGCCATCGCGGAGATCGGCGCCGGGTTGGCGCGCGCGGAGCGCTTCCAGACGCTGCTCGGCGTCACCGGCTCGGGCAAGACCTTCACGATGGCGAACATCATCGCCCGCACCGGCCGGCCGGCGCTGGTGATCGCCCACAACAAGACCCTGGCCGCGCAGCTCTGCAACGAGTTCCGGGAGTTCCTCCCGGAGGCCGCCGTCGAGTACTTCGTCAGCTACTACGACTACTACCAACCGGAGGCGTACATCGCCTCCAGCGATACCTACATCGAGAAGGACGCGTCGATCAACGACGAGATCGACCGCCTCCGGCACGCGGCCACGGCCGCGCTGCTCGCCCGCCGCGACGTGGTCATCGTCGCCTCGGTCAGCTGCATCTACGGCGTGGGCTCGCCCGAGCTCTACCGCGACCGGGTCGTGCTGCTGCGCGCCGGTGAGGAGTATCCGCGCGAGGACATCTTCCAGCGGCTGATCGAGACCCAGCACCAGCGGAACGACACCGTTCTCGAGCGCGGGCGCTTCCGGGTCCGCGGCGACACGCTGGAGGTCCAGCCGGCGTATGCCGAGACCGCCTTCCGCATCTCGATGTTCGGCGACGACGTGGAGTCGATCACCGAGTACGACCCGCTCACGGGCGAGGTCCTCGGCGACCGCGGTCACCTGGCGATCTATCCGGCGACCCACTACGTCACGCCGCGGGCGACGATCGACCGGGCCCTCAAGGAGATCCGGGCCGAGCTCGAGGAGCAGTGCGCGCTGTTCGACGCGGCCGGCAAGCTCGTCGAGTCGCACCGGCTGCGCCAGCGCACCGAGTACGACATGGAGATGATGCGCGAGCTCGGGTTCTGCTCGGGGATCGAGAACTACTCGCGGATCCTCGACGGTCGCGCGCCGGGAGAGCCGCCGCACACGCTCATCAACTACTTCCCCGACGACTTCCTCTGCTTCATCGACGAGTCGCACAACACGATGGGGCAGCTGCGCGGGATGTACGAGGGCGACCGGTCGCGCAAGCTGGCGCTGATCGACGCCGGCTTCCGGCTGCCCTCGGCGCTCGACAACCGGCCGCTCCAGTTCCCGGAGTTCCTCGAGCGGGTCGGCCAGACGGTGTTCGTCTCGGCCACGCCGGGCGAGTTCGAGCGCCGCGTCTCCGGGCACATCGTCGAGCAGATCATCCGGCCGACCGGCTTGGTCGACCCGCCGGTCGAGGTGCGGCCGACGCACCACCAGATCGACGACCTGCTCAACGAGATCCAGGGGCGGGTGGAGCGCAACGCGCGCACCCTGGTCACCACCCTGACCAAGAAGATGGCCGAGGACCTCACCGAGTACCTCTTCGAGGCCGGCGTGAAGGCCCGGTACCTGCACTCGGAGATCGACACGCTCGAGCGGATCCGCATCGTGCGCGAGCTGCGCCTGGGCAAGTTCGACGTGCTGGTCGGCGTCAACCTGCTGCGGGAGGGCCTCGACCTGCCCGAGGTGAGCCTGGTGGCGATCCTCGACGCCGACAAGGAGGGCTTCCTCCGCGGCACGACCTCGCTCATCCAGACGATCGGGCGGGCGGCCCGCAACGTCGAGGGCCGGGTGCTGATGTACGCCGACAAGCGCACCGACGCCATGGAGACCGCGATCGCCGAGACCGACCGGCGGCGCGAGATCCAGATGGCCTACAACGCCGAGCACGGCATCACGCCCACCTCGATCCGCAAGGGCATCTCGGACATCGTCGAGCTGCTCGGGCTCAAGGACGCCGAGCCGGGCGGATCGAGGCGCGGCCGGCGCTCGCGCCCCGCGGCGGCGCCGGATGTCTCGCCCGAGGAGCTGGAGCGCCTGATCGTGGAGATCGAGGGCCAGATGCTCGAGGCGGCCGAGGAGCTGCGCTTCGAGGCGGCCGCCGAGCTGCGCGACGAGCTCGCCTCGCTCCGTCGCGAGCTGGCCGAGCAGGAGGGGATGGGGCCGATGGCCGAGGCCGCCGCGGACGGCGACGCGGCGCCGGCGCACCGCCCCGGACGGGGGCCGGCCCCCGTGCCGCGCAAGTCGCGGCCGGGCGCGGGCGGACGGCGCCGGCGGTGAGCGCCGACCCGGGCCGCCGGCTTCCGCCCGAGGACCTCGGGTTCCGGTCGCTGGCCGCCCCCGGGCTGGACGAGGACGACCTGCTCGCGGCGATCTACGGCCCGCCGGGCTCCGGCGTGCTCTGGGGCGACGGCCGGCCGCCGGCCCTCGGGCCCGACGGTCTCCGAGGCGCCGACGACGAGCGCCGCCGCCGGCACGAGGCCCTGCTCGAGAGGTGGCCCCCGGAGCCGGAGCCGCCGCGGCCTTGAGTGTCGACCTCGCGGTCGTCGGAGCCGGCGTCATCGGCCTCGCGACCGCCCTCGCGGCGGCGGATCGGGGCGCCCGCGTCGTGGTGGTCGAGCGGGAGCGGCCCGGCGCCGGCCAGTCGCTGGGCCCGGGCCGGATCTTCCGCCACATCACCGACTCGCCCGAGCGGGTCGCGCTCGCCCGGCGGGCACGGCTCGCGTGGCGCGCGGCCGAGGAGCGCTTCGGCGTCCCCCTGCTCGGGAGTCAGGGCGCGCTGCTGGTGGGCGACCCCGGGGACCACGCCGCCCGGTTGGCCGCCGCGGGCCTGCCCCACGAGACGCTCGACGGCGCGGGCATCCGCGAGGCGCTGCCGTTCCTCGGGCCGTGGGCGGTGGAGGGGCTGCTCGACCGCGACGGCGGCGCGATCGACGCCGCGGGCTACGTCGCGACCCTCGCCGGAGCACTCGGCGACGCCATCCGTCCCGGCACCGTCACCGGCCTGCGCCACGAGGGGGAGGGAATCGCGCTGGACGGGGCCAACGTCCGCGCGGCGCGGGTGCTCGTGGCCGCCGGCGCGGGCGTCCTCGACCTCGCGCCGGGACTCGGCCTGCACCTTCCGATCCGGGTCGCCGTGCACCACCGGGTGGCCTTCGGGCCGGTCGCGGGCGCCGCGGGGCGCCCCTGCCTGCTGGAGCGGTCGGACCGCGCCGGGCCGCGCTGCTACGGGGTCCCGGTCTCCGAGGACGCCTACGCGATCGGCGTCGGCGCGTTCGACGATCGGACCCAGGACGAGGGCGTCGCGGCCACCGCGGCCCACGCGGCGGCGGCGTTCCCGGGCCTCGGCGCCGAGCGCCGGGGCGTGGTCCGCTGCGCCTCGACGATCCTGGCCGGCGATCCGGAGAACTTCGGGCTCTTCGCGGCCGAGCCGCTCGGCGCGGCCGTCTTCGCCGGCGGGAACCTCTTCAAGTTCGCCCCGCTGCTCGGCGAGCTGCTCGCCGAGGCCCTGCTCGAGGGCCGGGTGGCCCCGGCCCTCACCCCGCCCGCGGACTGAGTCCGCCGGCGGGTCAGATCTTCGAGGGGCGGCGGGTCGCGCCGGTGCGCATGGCCATCACGCTGCGCCGGCGCCGCCGGGTGCGCTCGTGCGCGGCCATCGCCTCGACGGCGGCGCTGACGCCGGCGCGGATCGCGGGGAAGCGCGGCAGCGAGCGCCGCCGGCCCCGGACCGGCTCGTCGTCCTCGTCGTCGTCGAACGCGGGCGCCTGGGCCGCCACGGGAACCGGCAAAGCCGGCGCGGGCGGCTCGACGTGCACCGGCGGGTGCGCGAGCACCGCCGGCTCGGGCTGCGGCGCGGGGGCCGGGGCCGGGCGGGAAACCGGCAGCGCGTCGACCCGGGTGGGACCGCGGCGGCCGACGGCGGCCGGGAAGCCGGCGATGACCGCCTCGATCTCGGGCCGGTCGAGCTGCTCGCGGCGCAGCAGCGCGTTGGCCAGCCCGGCGAGCTCCTCGCGGTGGTCCTCGAGCAGGGCGACGGCGTCCGCGTAGGCCGCGTCGACCATTCGGCCCATCTCCTCGTCGATCATCCGGCGAACCTCGTCGGAGACCTGGGTGGAGCCCATCGGGCCGTTGGCGATCATGATCTGGCCGACGCGCGGCGAGAAGCCGAGCCGCTCGACGGCCTCGCGGGCCATCCCGTTCACGACCTGGAGGTCGTTGGCGGCGCCGGAGGAGATGTGGCCGAAGCCGATCTGCTCGGCGGCGCGGCCGGCGAGGGCCACGACCATCCGCTCGTGCAGGTGCTGCTGGGAGGTCAGGGCGCGGTCCTGGTTGCCGTAGAGCGCCAGGCCGCCGGCGTCGCTGCGCGCGTGGATGGTCACGCGGTGGGCCTTCACGTGGGTGGGGCAGAGCTCGGCCGCCAGCACGTGGCCGGCCTCGTGCCAGGCGATGACGTCGATCTCGCCCTCGGCGATCCGCCGGTCCTTCTTGCGGGGCCCGGCCACCGCCCGGAGCATCCCCTCGTCGAGGTCGTCCGAGGTGATCAGCTCGCGGTCGTCGCGGGCGGCCATGATCGCGGCCTCGTTCAGGATGTTGGCGAGGTCGGCCCCGGCGAAGCCGGCGGTGACCCGGGCCAGGCCCTCGAGCGAGGCCGGGTCGGCGATCGGCATGTGCGCGGAGTGCAGCTTCAGGATCGAGAGCCGGCCGGCCTCGGCGGGCACGCCCACCTGGACGCGCCGGTCGAAGCGGCCCGGGCGCGTCAGGGCCTGGTCGAGCATGTCGACACGGTTGGTCGCCGCGATGATCACGACCCGGTCGCGGGCGCCGAAGCCGTCCAGCTCGACCAGCAGCTGGTTCAGGGTGGCCTCGCGCTCGGACTCGGCGCCGGTGCCGCCGCCGCCGCGGGCGCGGCCGATGGCGTCGATCTCGTCGAAGAAGATGATCGCCCCGTCCTCCTCGGCACGCGCCTCGCTGAAGAGGTCGCGCACCCGGGAGGCGCCCACGCCGACGTAGGTGTCGACGAAGTCGGAGCCGGAGAGGGCGTAGAAGGGCACGCCGGCCTCGCCGGCGACGGCCTTGGCGAGCAGCGTCTTGCCGGTGCCGGGCGGGCCGTGGAGGATCACGCCCTTCGGCATCTTGGCGCCGACCCGGCGGAAGCGCTCGGGGTCGCGCAGGAAGACCACGACCTCCTGGAGCTCCTCGACGGCCTCGTCGCAGCCGGCGACGTCGCCGAACCGGACCGGCGGCGGCTCGACCTTGGCGTTCTTGCGGATCTTGCCGTGGGGGTTGCCGCCCTTGCGCCCGCGCAGGGAGGTCGAGCCCGGGCCGCGGACCAGCCGCATCACGATCAGGATCGTCCCGAAGATGACCAGGATGCCGACCGGGAAGGCGAACGCGCTGATGAGACGCGCCGAGGTCGACGGGGCGTTGGCGATCAGGCCGGCCGGGCGCAGCACGGCGACGCCGTCCTCGCGCAGGGCGTCGGCCAGGCCGAACGGGCCCGGCAGGGTGGTCTTCGCGTCGTCGGCGAACTCGCCGGGGTCCGGCCGCGGGACCACCGCGGCCACCAGCGCGCCCTTGTCGTCCACCGCGGCCACCCAGTAGTTGGCCGTGTCCACCACGGCCGCGTTGATGCGGCCAGTCTCGGCGGCGGCGATCAGCTCCGCGTAGGGAACGACCGCCGGCTGCTTGTCCACGCCGAGCGGCGCGGTGACCGAGGGGGGGACGGCGACCGCGTTGGCGGCCGCCTTGTCGACGGCCATTGCGGTCGCGGGGAGGAGCAGGGCGACGACGGACAGCAGCGCGGCGAGCAGGGCTCGCGGCGCGGCCGTGCGGCGGCGGCGCTCCGACATGACGGCATCAGGGCCGCCGCGGGCGTGCTGTGAGATGCGCTCTCCTCGAGCTTCGGTTCCGGGCTGCCATCGGCCCGTCGGGGGCTCCGAATCCGGGCGAACCTGACCGTGGCTTGTCAAGGTGATAGCAGTCACCGGCTCCCCCTACCCGGGACATGGGTCCTGTACGCGGACGACAGGAGGCCCTTGGACGACCCTTCTAGACTGAGGTGGTGACCGCTTCGAGCCGCTCGCGCGCCACTCCCATCAAGGTTGTCGGCGCGCGCGAGCACAACTTGCGCGACGTGTCCGTCGAGATTCCGCGGGACGCCCTCGTCGTGATCACCGGGCTGTCCGGCAGCGGAAAGTCGAGCCTCGCCTTCGACACGCTCTACGCCGAGGGCCAGCGGCGCTACGTCGAGAGCCTGTCCGCCTACGCGCGCCAGTTCCTCGGGCAGATGGACAAGCCCGACGTGGACCACATCGAGGGGCTCTCGCCGGCGATCTCGATCGATCAGAAGACCACCAGCCGCAACCCGCGGTCGACGGTCGGCACGGTCACCGAGGTCTATGACTACCTCCGCCTGCTGTACGCGCGGGTCGGCGAGCCGCACTGCCCGGTCTGCGGCCGGGAGATCGGCGCGCAGAGCATGGAGCAGATCGCCGACCGGGTGCTGGAGCTGCCCGAGGGCACCCGCTTCCAGGTGCTGGCGCCGCTGGTGCGCGGGCGCAAGGGCGAGCACCGCGACGTGATCGAGCAGGTGCGGGCGGAGGGCTTCACCCGGCTGGCGGTGGACGGCGCCCTGTACACCGTGGACGAGGTCCCCCCGCTCGACCGGAACTTCAACCACACCATCGAGGTGGTGGTCGACCGCCTGGTGATGAAGCCGGACCTGCGCCGGCGGCTCACCGACAGCCTGGAGACCGCCGGCCGCCTCTCGGATGGGCTGATCCGCATCGAGGAGGTCAAGCGCGACGGGTCGTCGGGGGGCTCGTGGACCTACTCCGAGCGCTTCGCGTGCCCCGAGCACGGCGCGTCGCTCGCCGAGCTCGCCCCGCGCACCTTCTCGTTCAACTCGCCGCATGGCGCCTGCTCCCGCTGCACCGGCCTGGGATACATGCTCGAGGTGGACCCCGAGCTGGTCATCGATCCGGAGCGCACCCTCGCGGAGGGAGCGATCCTTCCCTGGACCGACCGGACCACGGACTACTACGAGCTGCTCATGCAGGCGGTTTCCCAAGAGCACGACATCCCGCTCGACCGCCCGTGGAAGAAGCTCTCCGAACGCCACCGGAAGATGCTGCTGGAGGGGCCCGGGGCGCGCCGCCAACGGCTCTTCCTGGGCCGGCGCCGCGGCAAGGGCGGCAGCTGGGGCTGGTTCGAGGGGGTGGTGCCGCAGCTGCGCCGCCAGCACACGACGTCGATGTCGAGCGCCGTGCGCGAGAGCGTCGAGCAGTTCATGTCGCTCAGCCCGTGCCCGGAGTGCGGCGGGGCCCGCCTGAAGCCGGAGGCGCTCGCGGTCACGGTGGGCGGGATCAACATCCATCAGCTCTGTGAGCTGTCGGTGTCCGACGGGCTCGAGTTCTTCCGCGCGCTCGAGCTCTCGACCACCGGCCGATTGATCGGCGCGCGGGTGATCCAGGAGGTCACCGAGCGGCTGCGCTTCCTCGAGGACGTCGGCGTGGGGTACCTGAACCTGGCGCGCGCGGCGGGGACGCTGTCCGGCGGCGAGGCCCAGCGGATCCGGCTGGCGACCCAGATCGGCTCGGGCCTGGTGGGGGTGCTCTACATCCTGGACGAGCCCTCGATCGGGCTGCACCAGCGCGACAACAAGAAGCTGATCGGGACGCTGGTGCGGCTGCGCGACCAGGGCAACACGGTGCTGGTCGTCGAGCACGATGAGGAGATGGTCCGGGCGGCGGACCACATCCTCGACATGGGCCCGGGCGCGGGCGAGCACGGCGGGCGGGTGGTGGCCGAGGGCTCGCTCGCCGACATCGAGGCCGCTCCGGCCTCGGTGACCGGGGCCTTCCTGTCCGGGCGGCGCGCGATCCCGGTGCCGACGGTCCGCAGGGCGGCGCGCGACGACGCCTGGCTCACGGTCCGCGGGGCGCGCGAGCACAACCTGCGCGGCATCGACGTGGCCTTCCCGATCGGGGCGCTCACCTGCGTCACCGGCGTGTCGGGGTCGGGCAAGAGCACCCTGGTGAACGACGTGGTGCTCAAGGCGCTGGCGGGCCGGCTCAACCGGCGACCGCGACGGCCGGGCAAGCACGACTCGATCGAGGGCCTGGAGCACCTCGACAAGGTCATCGCGATCGACCAGTCGCCGATCGGCCGCACGCCGCGCTCGAACCCTGCCACCTACACCGGGCTGTTCGACCACATCCGCCAGCTCTTCTCGAAGACCCAGGACGCCCGGGCGCGCGGCTACTCGCCCGGCCGCTTCAGCTTCAACGTCAAGGGCGGCCGCTGCGAGGCGTGCAAGGGCGAGGGCACGATCACGATCGAGATGCACTTCCTGCCGGACGTCTACGTGCCGTGCGAGGTGTGCGGCGGGAAGCGCTACAACCGCGAGACGCTGAGCGTCCGGTACGGCGGGCGGAACATCCACGAGGTGCTCGAGATGAGCATCGAGGAGGCCGTCCAGGCCTTCTCGGCCGTGCCCCGGATCCACCGCCGGCTGCAGACGCTGCACGACGTGGGGCTCGACTACATGCGCCTCGGCCAGCCGGCGACGACGCTGTCGGGCGGCGAGGCCCAGCGCGTGAAGCTCGCCAGCGAGCTGTCGCGGGTCGCGACCGGCCGCACGCTCTACGTGCTCGACGAGCCCACGACGGGCCTGCACTTCGCGGACATCGAGAAGCTGCTCGAGGTGGTTCAGCGGCTGGTGGACCAGGGCAACACGGTCATCGTGATCGAGCACAACCTCGACGTGATCAAGAGCGCCGACTGGATCGTGGACCTCGGCCCCGAGGGGGGCTCGGCCGGCGGGGACCTGCTCGTGGCCGGGACGCCCGAGACCGTGGCGGCCGAGCCGCGCTCGGCCACCGGCGAGCACCTGCGGCCGATCCTGCACGGCGCGCGGGGCGGGCTCCGGCTCGCCGCGCTCGCATCCTGACCGGCCCGGCGGGGGAGTCGCGGTGAGCAGTCCCAGCCAGGCGGAGTTCCGCTCGCGGATCGACCCGAAGGGCCGCTACGTCCGGTCCACCAGCGCCTTCCGCGAGTGGGTCACGGCGGACGGCTCATCCGGGTTCAGGGCGGAGCCCGGGCGCTACCACCTCTACGTGTCGCTCGCCTGCCCCTGGGCCCACCGCGCGATCATCGTGCGCATGCTCAAGGGGCTGCAGGACGTCATCTCGATGTCCGTGGTCGACCCGGTGCGCGACGACCGCGGCTGGGCGTTCGACGAGGGCCCGGGGGCGTTTCCCGACCCGGTCAACGGCTTCGGCTTCCTGTCGGAGGCCTACCGCGCCACCGACCCCGGGTACGAGGGCCGGATCACGGTCCCGGTGCTGTGGGACACGCGGGAGCGGCGGGCGGTCAACAACGACTCCGCCGACATCATCCGGATGCTCAACTCGGCGTTCGACGAGTGGGGCGACCGGTCGGTCGACCTCTACCCGGCCGACCTGCGCGACGAGATCGACGCGATCAACGAGGACGTCTACGCGCACGTGAACAACGGCGTGTACCGGGCCGGGTTCGCGACGACCCAGGAGGCCTACGAGGAGGCCTTCGACGCGATCTTCGCGACCCTGGACCGGGTCGAGGGGCTGCTCGGCGAGCGGCGCTACCTCGCCGGCGACCGGATCACCGAGGCCGACTGGCGGCTCTTCACCACCCTGCTGCGCTTCGACGCCGTCTACTACCTGCACTTCAAGTGCAACCTGCGCCGGATCGCCGACTCCCCGATCCTCTGGCCGTACGCGCGCGAGCTCTACCAGTGGCCGGGCGTGGCCGAGACGGTGAACCTCGACCACATCAAGCGGCACTACTACTGCACGCACGAGAGCATCGACCCGAAGCGGATCATCCCGAAGGGCCCCGCGATCGACTGGACCGAGCCGCACGGCCGCGGGTGAGCCGCGGGCCGGCAGCGCGCCGTCTAGCGCGAGCGGGCGCTCGTGGTCGTCGCCGGCTCCCAGGGGGCCAGCCGGCCCTCGATGAGGTTCAGCCGCCGGATGGCGGCCTGCGAGATCCGCTGGTTGATCAGGATCTGGCGCGCGGTGAGCGTCACCTGGCCGGAGCCGGAAGAGCCCGCCGAGGGCTCCGGCGCGCGGCCGTCGAGCCGGGCCTCGATCGCGGCGGCGCGTCGGATCGCGGCCTGGGCGATGCGCTGCGTGGCCTGCAGCTGGGAGGCGCTGAGCGTGACCCGCGTGCCGGCGGTCGCCTCGGGCTCCGGCTTCCCGTCCAGGCGGGCCAGGATCCGCTCGGCCCGGAGCAGCGCGGCGCGCGAGATCCGGTCGTTCACCTGGAGCTGGGACGCCGTGACGGCCAGGCCGCTCACCGTGGAGCGCTGACCGGCCTCGATGGTGATCCGGTCCGGCCGCCCGTCGGCCCGGAGCTCGGTGAAGGGGTCGGTGGTCGTCGTCGAGTCGTCCAGGCCCATGTACTCGAACCAGGCGCAGACGATCCAGTCGCCCTCCCACCCCGCGCCCGGGCGGAGCGTGGTCTGGAGCTCGTGGTAGCCGTGCACCAGCGGCCGCCAGGGGTGGCCGTTGGAGGCCATGAAGAGGCGCAGCACCTTGCCGGGGCCGCCCACCGCGGGCGGGCGGGTCGGGCACTCCTCGGCCTTCACCAGCACCGTGTGGAGCCGGCCGTCGAGGTTGCTCGCCCGCTCCTCCTCGCCGTTCCCGGTGCACTCCCCGCAGATCAGGCTGAAGCCGCTGATGCCGGCGTAGACCCGGACCGTCACCTCGGTCCCGGTCGACGTCCTCGTCGCGCTGATGAAGGGGTTCAGGCTGAAGGGCGGCGCGTCCGTGTGGTTCGCGAGCGCGGAGGGCGCCGCGACGCCGGCGGCCAGGGCCGCGGCGAGCGCCGTTCCGAGGGTCAGCCGACGCGCGAGCCGGCGCCCGCGTCGCGCCGAGCGCGCTGCGGCGGTGGTCTGCTGCGCGGAGACGGGATCGCTGATCGCCGGCCTCCCGGACGTGGACGGTGCGCCGTACGGCGCGCAGGGGAGGGTGACTTTCCCGGAGAAGCGTGTCAAAGAACCGCGTTTCGCGTACCGGGACTTTCCGCGGGATGAGGCGCGGCCGGCCGTGCGCCCCCTGAAGGGCAGGGACCCCCCGGCCGGTCGCGGATGGGTGAGATCGCCGCGCCGGCCGGCCGCCCTCGCCGCCGGCGCCGCGGGCGCCGCACGACATTCGTCGCGACGCTTCGGCGGCGAGTGACGCGACCCCCCGGACCGCCC
>JAWVEV010000167.1:0-3825 GCA_033856535.1 Miltoncostaeaceae bacterium
AGGGCCGGCGCTCGACCAGCGTGACCTCGGCGCCCAGGCCCGCGGCCTCGCAGGCGGCCGAGACGCCCGCGAGGCCGCCCCCGCAGACGACGACCCTGCGCCGGCTCACCGCGGGGCGAGCGCGGCGGCGGTGCGCCGGCCCATCAGGGCCAGCTTGCGCGAGCGCGAGAGCGCGACCCGCTCGCGGAAGACGTCGTAGTCGCGCGCCTCGATCTCGGTCAGGATCTCCCGGTAGAGGTCGGCGAGCGTGGCCACGCACATCCGGGCGCGCCGGTCGAGCAGCGGCAGCAGGCGCTCGCCGCGCGCGAAGAAGGTCCGTGCCCGCGCCGCCTGGTCGCTCATCAGGTCGCGGAAGGCGGCCGTCGCGACCCCGCCCAGGATCTCGGCCTCGCCCACCCCGTGCGAGGCCATCTCGTCCTGGGGCAGGTAGATGCGGTCGCGCGCGGCGTCCTCGGCCACGTCGCGCATGATGTTGACGATCTGGAGCGCCACGCCGAGGTCCTCGGCGTGGGACGGGGCCTCCGGGTCGTCGAAGCCGAAGACGTGCAGGCTCACCACGCCGACCGCGCCGGCCACCCTGTCGCAGTAGCGCTTCAGGGCGGGGAAGTCGGCGTAGCGGCTCACCTCGAGGTCCATCTCGACCCCGTCGAGCAGATCGTCGAGGTGCCGGCGCGGGATCGCGAAGCGCTCGACCGCGTCGGCCAGCGCCACCAGGACCGGGTCCCCGGGCGGCGGCGCACCGGCGTAGCAGGCGTCGAGCTCCCGCCGCCGGTCGGCGATCGCGCGCAGCTTGTCGGGCAGCGCCTCGGTGCCGTCGACGCTGTCGTCGCAGCGGCGGCTGAACGCGTAGGCGGCGTAGATGCCCGCGCGCCGCTCGGGCGGCAGCAGCACGAACCCGTAGTAGAAGTTGCGCGCCTCGGAGCGCGCGATGTCCCGGCAGACCGCGTAGGCCTGCTCGGCCGTCACCCATCCCCCTCAAGCCCGCCGGGGGCGGGCCGCATCAGCCGCGCCATCGCGCCGGCGGCGATCCGCGCGCGGCCCAGCCTTCCGGGCGCCGGCCGCCGGGACAGCGTGTCGTATCCGCTCCGCTCGATGGCGTCGCAGAGCGCCAGCCCGCCGGCGGTGAACATGCGGATGTCGAGCGCGTAGCGGCGCCCGACGAACCGGTGCAGCGCCGCGCCCTCCGCGAGCCACTCGCGCGCCCGGGCGACCTCGAAGGCGATCAGCCCGCGCACCGCCCGTGTCGCCGCCGGCAGGCGCAGGTGCTCCTCATCGACCCCGAAGCGGTCCATGTCCTCGCGTGGAAGGTAGACCCGGTCCCGGTCGTCGAGGTCGCGGCGCACGTCCTGCCAGAAGTTGATCAGCTGGAGGCCGATGCAGGTCGCCTCGCTCATCTCGCGCCGCCAGGCGTCGCGGTGGCCGATGACGTCCAGCACCATGCGCCCGACCGGCGCCGCGGAGTGGCGGCAGTACTCGAGCAGCTCCTCGTAGGTGCCCCAGCGGTTCCGCCGCTGATCCATCCGGTTGGCCTCGATCAGGCGCAGGAACGGCTCGGGCTCGAGCCGGCGCCGGCTCGTCGCCACCGCCAGCGCCCGCAGGCGCGGGTCGCGCGGCTCGCCGCCGAACGCGAGCAGCAGGTCCGTCTCCCAGTCGTCGAGCGCCTCCAGGCGCTCGTCCCGGGAGCGGTCGCCCTCGTCACCGATGTCGTCCGTGGCCCGGCAGAAGGCGTAGATCGCGACCAGGTCGTCGCGCACGCCGCGCGGCGCGAGGCGGAAGGCGACCGGGAAGTTCTCGTCGTGGGCGCGCCGGGCGGCGCGCGCGGCGGCCCGGGGGCCGGGGTCGGCGCGCCGGTCCCCCTCGGGCGACCTCAGCCGAGGCACCGCGCCAGGGCCATCACGGGGAAGTACTGGCGGTAGAGGTGGTAGTTGATCATGAAGTCGCCGGGGAACCCGGTGCCGGTGTAGTGCTCCTCGTCCCAGGAGCCGTCCTCGCGCTGGGTGCGGGCGAGGTGGCGGACCCCGGCGCCCACCGCCGCGTGATCCGGGGCGGCGGCGTGGAGGGCGAGCAGCGCCCAGGCGGTCTGGGAGGGGGTGGAGTCGCCGCGGCCGACCCAGGCCGGGTCGCGGTAGCTGGCGACGCTCTCGCCCCAGCCGCCGTCGGGGTTCTGGTGCTCGGCCAGCCAGCGCACCGCCCGCCGGACGTAGGGCAGCCGCATGTCCTCGCCGGCGGCCGCCAGCGCCGGCAGCACCGCGCCGGTGCCGTAGACGTGGTTCACGCCCCAGCGGCCCCACCACGAGCCGTCGGCCCGCTGGGTGCGGATGAGGTAGTCGATGCCGCGCGCGATCGCCGGGTGGCTCCGGGGCAGGCCGCACTCGGCCAGCGCCTCGATCACGTGGGCGGTGACGTCCTCGGTGGGCGGGTCGATCACCTCGCCGAAGTCGCACACCGGCAGCTGGGTCATGATCCGCATCTGGTTGTCGACGTCGAAGGCGCCCCAGCCGCCGTTCCTGCTCTGCATGGCGAGCAGCCACTCGACGCCGCGGCGCACCGCCGGGTGGTCCTCGGCGACGCCCGACTTGCGCAGCGCGATGAGCACCGCCGCGCTGTCGTCGGTGTCCGGGTACCAGCGGTTCGCGAACTCGAACGACCACCCGCCGGGCACGCCCCGCCGCGGGATCGCGTACCAGTCGCCCAGGTGGCGCACCTCCCGCGAGAGCAGCCACTCGGCGCTCGTCCGCATCGCGGGCTCGTCCGGGGCGTGTCCGGCGTCGGCAAGCGCGATCGCGGCCAGCGCCGTGTCCCAGACCGGCGAGAGGCAGGCCTGGATCCGCAGCCGCTCGCCGTCCTCCACGCGGAAGTTCTCCTCGAAGCCGTGCAGCCCCTTGGTCATCACCGGGTGGTCGAGGGGGTAGCCGAGCGCGTGGAGCGCGATGAGGGAGTAGACCCACGGCGGCTGGATCCCGCCCCAGGAGCCGTCGTCCTCCTGGCGCTCGCAGATCCAGCGCGCGATGCGCGCGTAGGCGCGCCGGCGCACCGCCGGGACGGGCCGGCGGCTGTAGACCCGGGCGAGCACGTCGATCCGCTCCAGCCAGGGCGTGAGCCGGCCGGGCGTGCGCGGGGCGGGGCGCGGGCCGGCGCCCGGCTCCTCCAGGAAGAGCTCGCGCGCGTCGAGCCGCTGGCGGTAGGTGGGGTGGAGCGAGAGCACCACCATCAGCGCCACGAAGGTGCCGCGCGCCCAGCAGGCGAAGCGGTACGGCGAGAGCGGCGCCCGCGGCGGCAGGAAGATCATCTCCGGGGCCAGCACGGGCAGCTTGGACCAGGGGTACTGCCCGAGCACCGCCAGCCAGAGCTTGGTGAAGAAGCGCGTCCGGTTCGCGCCGCCCAGGGCCAGCACCGCCTCGCGGGCGCGGCGCATCCGCGGGTCGTCGACCGAGAGGCCGGCCAGCTTCAGCGCGTAGTAGGCCTCGGTCGTGATCGAGAGGTCGGGCGGCCCGCTGTGCCAGATCCGCCACGCGCCGTCGTCGCCCTGGGTGGCGAGGAGCTCGGCGGCGATCCCGCGGCGGTCCGCGTCGCTCGCGACGCCGAGCAGCGTGATCAGGAAGAGGTGCTCGGCGGTGATGGCGGCGTTCGACTCGAGCTCGCCCCACCAGTAGCCGTCGCCGTGCTGGAGGCCGGCCAGGTGGGCGGCGCCCCGCTCCAGGGCGACGCGGGCCTCCTCGGCGCCGGCCGGTCCGCGCGTGATCGACGTCGTCACGGCGCCGGCACCGGGTCGGGGGCGGGGCGGGCGCGCGGCGGCCGGCCGAGGAAGCCGTCCACCGCATCGGC
>JAWVEV010000168.1:0-28753 GCA_033856535.1 Miltoncostaeaceae bacterium
CAGACCGACGCGGTCCCGATGAGCAGCCCGATCACGAAGCCCTCGACGGTCTTCCCCGGCGAGGTCTTCGGCGCGATCTTCACCCGCCCGAAGGCCCGCCCGCCGACGTAGGAGGCGGTGTCGAAGACCCAGGTGCCGACCAGCACGTTCGCGACGGCCGCCGCGCCGTGCGGCAGGTCGCGGGTGATCAGCAGGATGCCGAGCGGCAGCCCGATGTAGACCACGCCGAGCAGGGTGGTCGCCATCCGCTGCGTGACCTCGTCCCGGCGCGGAAGGATGAGCCCGCCGATCGCGGCCAGGCCCAGGCTGGCGCCGAGCCCCAGCAGGATCGCCTGCTCGGACGGCTCGTGGAGCCAGGCGAGCGCCAGCAGCACCAGGGTCCCGAGGTAGCCCGCCCAGCGCAGCGGCCGGGCCGCGGCGGTGAGGCTGTAGAGCTCGGCCAGGCCGAGGATCGCGACGATGGCGACCAGCAGCGCGAACGCGGGCCCGCCGATCGCGACGACCACGATCGCCAGGACGACGCCGGGGATGGCGACGGCCAGCCGGCTCGCCAGGCCGCCCGCCGATCGCGGCCGGCGCCTTCGGTCAGCGTCCTCCAAACCGTCGCTGGCGGCCCGCGTAGTACTCGAGCGCGGCGTGGAGCTCGTCCGGCCCGAAGTCCGGCCAGAGCAGGGGCGAGAAGTAGAGCTCGGCGTAGGCCGACTGCCAGAGCAGGAAGTTCGACAGCCGCTGCTCGCCGCTGGTGCGGATGACCAGCTCGGGGTCGCGCAGGTCCGGGCCGTAGAGGAACTGGGCGAACTCGGCCTCGCCGGCGTCCGGCCCGCACTCGGCCGCGAAGCGGCGCGCGGCATCCAGGATCTCCTGCCGCCCGCCGTAGTTCATCGCCACGAACAGGCGCAGCCCCTCGTTGCCGGCGGTGGCCGCCTCGGCGTCCTCGATCCGGGCGCGCAGCTGCGGATCGAGCTCCTCGCGCCGGCCGATGAACCGCATCTCGACCCGCTCGGCGTTGAGCTCGGGCACCTCGCGGTCGATCAGCTCGCAGAAGAGGCCCATGAGGTCGTCGACCTCGTCATCGGGCCGGGTCCAGTTCTCGGTCGAGAACGAGAAGACCGTCAGGTCCTTCACGCCGGCGTCGCTCGCCGCGCGCACGACCCGCTTCAGGGCCCGCGCGCCGGCGCGGTGCCCGGCGCCGACCGGCAGGTGGCGGTCGCGCGCCCACCGCCCGTTGCCGTCCATGATGATCCCGACCGACTGGGGCACGGCCGTCAGCCGCGGCGGCGGCTGGGGCTCGGACAGCCGGCCGATGCGAAGCGCGGACCGCGCGCTGCGCCAGCGCGTGCGGAGCGTCATCGGCGGCGGCCCGCGGACCGGGCCGCGCGCCTACACCTCACGGATCTCGGCCTCCTTGCGGGCCATCATCTCGTCGATCTTCCCGACCTCGGCGTCGGTGAGCTTCTGGACATCGTCGCCGGCGCGGCTGAGGTCGTCCCGGGTGACCTCGCCGGCCTTCTCGGCCTTCTTCAGATCGTTGAGCACGTCGCGGCGCACGTTGCGCACCGCCACGCGGGCCTCCTCGGCCATCTTGTGGATCAGCCGGGCCAATTCCTTCCGCCGCTCCTCGGTGAGCTGCGGGATCGAGAGCCGGATGATCTGGCCGTCGTTGCTCGGCGTCAGGCCCAGGTCGGACTCGAGGATGCCGCGCTCGATCGCCGGGAAGAGCGACCGGTCGAACGGTTGCACGGTGAGCATCCGCGGCTCGGGGGCGCTCACCGTCGCCAGCTGGGTCAGCGGCATCTTCGACCCGTAGGCGTCGACATGCACCCGGTCCAGCAGCGCGGTGGAGGCGCGGCCGGTCCGCACCGAGTTGAGCTCGTTCGAGAAGGCGGTGAGCGCCCCCTCCATCCGCCGCTTGGCGTCGTTCAAGCGCTCCTTCACGCCGCCTCCCCCCCATCGGTGCTGACGACCGTCCCAACCCGCTCGCCGCCCAGGATGCGCCCGATATTGCGCTCATCGTCCATGTTGAAGACGAAGATTGGCAAGTCGTTGTCCATGCAGAGCGTGAGCGCGGTCGTGTCCATCACCTTCAGCCCGCGCTCGATGGCCTGCATGTGGCTGATGCGCGGGATCAGGCGCGCGCCGGCGTGGGTGCGCGGGTCCGCGTCGAGCACGCCCTCGACGTGGTTCTTCGCCATCAGGATGCACTCGGCGCCGATCTCGAGCGCCCGCAGCGCCGCCGTGGTGTCGGTGGTGAAGAACGGGTTGCCGGTGCCGCCGGCGAAGATCACCACCCGCCCGCGCTCGAGGTGGCGGATCGCGCGCCGGCGGATGTACGGCTCGGCCACCTCCTGCATGGCGATGGCGGACTGCACCCGGGTCGCCAGGCCGAGCTTCTCGAGCGCGTCCTGGATCGCCAGCGCGTTGAGCACCGTGGCGATCATCCCCATGTAGTCCGCCGTCGCCCGGTCCATCCCGAGCGCCGTGCCCCTCACGCCCCGGAAGATGTTCCCGGCGCCCACCACGATCGCCACCTCGACGCCGCGGCTTGCCGCCTGGTTGACCTGGCGGCCGACGGCGGCGATCCGCTCCGGGTCGATCCCGTAGGGCTCGTCCCCCATCAGGGCCTCGCCCGAGAGCTTCAGGACGATCCGCCGGAAGGCGGTGCCCGGCGCGAGCTCGGGGTGGCGCTCCTCTTCCTCGGCCCTACTGTCCAAGCTCGAACACCGCGAAGCGTCGGATCGTGATGTTCTCCTTCAGCTCCGCCACGGTCTCGGCGCGGAGCTGCTCGATCGTGCGCGGGTTCTTCTCGCCCTGGTCGCGGATGTAGTCCTGGTCGAGCAGGCAGATGGACTTCAGCTGCTTGGCGAGGCGCCCCTCGACCGCGCGCTCGCGCGCGTGCTCGGGCACGTCCTTGCTCTGCTCGGCGTAGATCTCGCGCTCGGACGCCTTGTACTCATCGGGCACGTCGTCGGCCGAGACGTACTGCGGCCGGGCGGCGGCGATGTGCAGCGCCAGCTCGTGCACGAAGTTCTTGAAGGTATCCGTCCGCGCGACGAAGTCGGTCTCGCAGTTGACCTCGACCAGCACGCCGATGCGGCCGCCGCCGTGGATGTAGCTGTCGACCAGGCCCTCGTTGGCCACGCGCCCGGCGCGCTTGGCCGCGTCGGCCAGGCCCTTGGTGCGCAGCGACTTGACGGCCTCCTCGAGGTCACCGTTCGCCTCCTGGAGCGCCCGCTTGCAGTCCATCATCCCGGCACCGGTCCGGTCCCGAAGCTCCTTGACCGTCTTCGCGGAGATCGGGTTCGTCATGCAGAGGGCTCCTCGTCTCGGGGCGGGATGGGCTGCTCGGCCTGGGGGTCCTCGACCGGCTCCGCCGGCTGCTCGGCCGGCGGCGCCGGCGGAGCGGCTTCGACGGCGACCGGCGCAGCCTCGGTGGGGACGGCGACCGGCTCGGGGGCCGCAACGGCCTCCGGCGCAGCCTCGGCGGGGGCGGCGGGCGGCTCGGGGGCCCCGACGGCCTCCGGCGCAGCCTCGGCGGGGGCGGCGGGGGCGGCGGGCGGCTCGGGGGCCGCGACGGCCTCCGGCGCGGCCTCGGTCGGCGCCGCGACGACCTCGGGGCTCGCGGCGACGCCCTTGCCCTCCAGCACCGCGTCGGCGAGCGCGCCGAGCACGAGGTTGCACGAGCGGATCGCGTCGTCGTTGCCGGGGATCACGTAGGTGGCGTCGTCGGGGTCGCAGTTGGTGTCGACCAGGCCGATGACCGGGATGCCGAGGCGGTTGGCCTCGCGGACCCCGATCGCCTCCTTCTTCAGGTCGACGATGACCACGGCGTTCGGCAGGCGCTGCATGTCGGCGACGCCGCCGAGGTTCGTCTCGAGCTTGCCCAGCTCGGCCTCGCGGGCGAGCCGCTCGCGCGTCGGCAGCAGGTCCAGCTGCCCCTCGGTCTTCTGGCGGCGCAGCTCGTGCAGGCGGCGGATCCGCTGGGAGATCGTGTCCCAGTTGGTCAGCAGGCCGCCCAGCCAGCGGTGCGACACGCTCGGCATGCCGCTGCGCGCGGCGTGGTCGCGCACCGAGTCCTGACACTGCTTCTTGGTCCCGACGAACATCACGGTGCCGCCGCGACGGGCGATGTCCCGCACCACGTCGGCCGCCTGGTCCAGCAGGACGATCGTCTGCTGCAGGTCGATGATGTAGATGCCGCCGCGCTCACCGAAGATGTAGCGCTTCATCTTCGGGTTCCAGCGGCGGGTCTGGTGCCCGAAGTGGACTCCGGACTCCAGCAGTTGCTTCATGGTGACGACGGACACGCTGCTCCTCAGGATCAGGTTGGTGCGACGCAGTGCGCCGACGCGGGCCGATGGAACCAGGGCGCGCGAACGCCCGGGCACCGCCATCTGGCGGGGCGCGCCGGGGAGGGGTTGCTATGGGGGTGCTGCCAGAGAGGCATCTTACCGTCCTCCGGCCCGACGTCGGGCGAGCGCCAGCGCGCGCGCCAGATCGGCGGGGAGCGGGCTCTCGACCTCGATCGGCTCGTCGGTCTCCGGATGCGGGAACGACAGGCGGGCCGAGTGGAGGAACTGGCGCTCCAGGCCGAGGCTCTCGGGACGCCGGCCGTAGACCGGGTCGCCGACCACGGGGTGCCCCACGGCCTCGAGGTGCACCCGAATCTGGTGGGTGCGACCGGTCTCGAGGCGCACCTCGATCAGCGTGAAGGCCACCAGATCCTCTAGGAGGCGCAGGTGCGTGACCGCCTCGCGGCCGTCGACGGCCCGGGTGGACATGCGCGTGCGGACGCGCGGATCGCGCCCCACCGGCTTGTCGATGGTCAGCGCGGGCGGGGTGCGCCCGTGGACCAGCGCCAGGTAGCGGCGGTCGATGCGGCGGTCGCGCATCAACCGCTGCAGGCGCCGGTGGGCCCGCTCGGAGCGCGCCACCACCAGCAGCCCGCTGGTGTCGCGGTCGAGGCGGTGCACGATCCCCGGCCGGGTGGGATCGGCGCCGCCGCGGATGGCGCGCTCCAGCAGGCCGTGCACCAGGGTGCCGCCCGCGTGGCCCTTGCTCGGGTGGGTCACGACCCCCGCCGGCTTGTCGACGACGAGCAGGTGCTCGTCCTCGTAGCGGACGGTGAGGGGCACGGCCTCGGGCACGAGCTCCGACTCGGGCGCCGCGTCGTGCGGGCGCGCCTCCAGCACCTCGCCGGCGGCCAGCTTGTGGCGCTTGGGGACCTCCGTGCCGTCGACCAGGACCCGGCCGGCCGCGATCAGCCGCTGGGCCTCCGCCCGGCTGCCCACGGCCTCGAGCTCGCCCACCACGGCGTCCACGCGCCGGCCGGCCTCGGCGGCTCCGACGGTCAGGCGGAGGGTGTCTCCCACCCTCAGCCTCCTAGGTCGTCGGCTCGCGCGACTCGCCGTCCTGCATCAGGCCGAGGACGATCAGCGCCGCGCCGGTGACGATCCCGCAGTCCGCGAGGTTGAAGGCCGGCCAGCGGGCCGGGTCGAGGAAGTCGGTGACCGCCCCGTGCATGAGCCGGTCGATTAGGTTCCCGAGGCTGCCGCCCACCAGCAGGCCGGCGCCGGCGGCGACCGTGGCGTTCCGGTTCACCAGGCCGGCCAGCGCGATCGCGATGGCGCACAGGGCCACCACGGTCAGGATGGCGACGGCCGACTGGCGCCCCGGGAACAGACCGAAGGCGATGCCCTCGTTGCGCACCCGGGTGAGCGAGAAGCCGGGGAACAGCTGGTGGCTCTCGCGCGGATCGAACCCGGCGCGGATGAGCTCCTTGGTGATCTGGTCCACGGCGAGGACCACGACGGCGAGGATCCCGAAGCTGCGCCAGCGCGCCTTGGCCTCGCGCCGCTCCCGGCGCGCCGCCGCCTTCACGACGGCCTCGCGGGCGCTCTGGCTCACCGCGCCCCGGCCTCGCCGGCGACCGCCGACTCCATCGCCGCCACCAGCCGCTCCGCCAGCTCGCCCGGCTCGCCGTCGAGCTCCACCAGCTTGCGCGCCCCGCCGGAGCCGCGGCGAATCCGCGCCGCCCGGGGCCGCACCCCCGCCGCCTCGGCCAGGTAGGCGCAGAGCGCCGCGTTCGACTGCCCCTCGTACGGCGGCGCCGCGATCTGCACCCGCAGCGCCCCCTGGTGCACCCCCACCGCCCGCGTCGACCGCGAGCGCGGCACCGCCTTCACCGCCACCACCACGCCGGCGTCATGGACCGTCAGCCATGTGGGGAGGGGCGTCAGAGCGATTGCAGCAGGTTGACGACGACCCAGTTGCTGATGAAGAGGACGAACAGGGCCGCGACCGGCGAGAGGTCGAACATGCCGAGCGGCGGGATGATCCGGCGGAAGAACCCCAGGAACCACTCGGTGCTCGAGTGGAAGAAGTCATAGAAGGCCCGCGCCCGGCGCGAGATCGGCGCCATGGGCAGGAACGACATGACGATGCGGCCCAGGATCACGAGGAAGAACACCGTGGTCAGGGCATTCACGTAATCGACTACGTAGTCCACCGGCTCCTCGGCGGGCTCGCCCCGCCCCGCGCGCTCGGGCACCGGCGCCGGCCCCGCGGATCGCGAGGGGCCCCGGGGCGCCTACAGTTCAGCAGATCGCTCCGCGGCGGCGCGGACCGCATCGGCGAGGTGGGCCCGCACGGCCCCGCGCTCGAGGACCGCGATGCCCGCCACGGTGGTCCCGCCCGGCGAGCTGACCCGCTGGCGCAGGATGGCCGGATCGCCGCCGTCACCGAGCAGCGCCGCCGTGCCGGCGAGCACGGCGACCACCATCTCGCGCGCCTGCGGGCGCGGGAGCCCCGCGCCCACGGCCCCCTCCTCGAGGGCCTCGGCGATCAGCGCGACCAGCCCGGGCCCGCTGCCCGCGAGCGCGGTCGCGGCATGGAAGAGCCGTTCCGGCAGCGGCACCACCGCGCCGAGCGATCCCAGCGCGCCGAGCAGGTCCCGCTCGCGCTCCGGGGCCACGCCGCGCGTCGCGATCGCGACCAGGCCGGCGCCGTGGCGCACCGCCAGGTTCGGCATCGTGCGGGCGAGGGCGACGTCGGGCAGGGCGGCCTCGAGGCGGTCGAGGGTCCACCCGGCCATCACCGAGAGCAGGACCGCGCCGGGCCGGAGCGCGGAGCGCGCCGCGGCCAGCGCGGCGTCGGCGTCCACGGGCTTGACCGCGATGCAGACCAGGTCGCAGGCGGCCGCCTCGGCGGAGTCCCCCACCCGCCCGCCGACGTCGGCGAGGGCCGCCTCGAGCGCGCGCGGCGCGCTGTCGGCGAGCACCAGGCGCTCGGCCAGCTCGGGCCGGCCGCGCAGCAGCCCGACGGCGAGGGCTCGCCCCATCGCACCCGCGCCGATGAGGCCGACGCTGCCGGGCCAGCTACTCAATACTGGTTGAAGAAGCCCTTCTCCAGCAGGCGCGCGCGCTCCTCGGCCGACACCTCGACGTTGCGCGGCGTGAGCATGAAGACCTTGTCGGCCACACGCTGCATGCCGCCGTCCAGGGCGTAGGTGAGGCCGCTGGAGAAGTCGATCAGGCGCTTGGCGAGATCGGTCTCGGCGCTCTGCAGGTTGAGGATGACCGGCACGGTGCCCTTGAACTTGTCCGCGATCTGCTGGGCGTCGTTGAAGCTCTTCGGCACCACCAGATGCACCTCGGCCGGCTGCGGGCGGTTCTCCACCGGACGCATGACCGGCGGACGGCTGATCGTGCGGGGCTCGTCGGCGAAGATGTCGTCGAACTCGGCCTCGCGGGGCCGCGGGCCGTGCCGGCGCACGTTCGGCCGCTCGCGGTACGAGCGCTCGAGGTCGTCGGTCGCGCCCCGACGGTCCCGGCGATCGGGCTCGTCGTCGAAGTCGTCCTCGTCGTCGTACGGCTCGTCGGCCATGCCGAAGTAGACGAGCGCCTTGTGCCAGAGGTCCCCGACCGCCATCACGCCACCGCTGCCCGGGCGATCAGCGTCCGACCCACGCGCACCATCGTGGCCCCCTCCTCCGCCGCGACGGCGTAGTCCTGGCTTGTCCCCATCGAGAGATCCCGGAAGTCGTGGCGCCCCGCCCATTCGCGGGCCATCTCGTCGCGAAGCTCGCGGACGATCGCGAAATGCCGCCGGCTGCGCTCGGCGACGGATTGGGCTGGGGGCATCGCCATCAAGCCGCCGATCACGAGCTGGGGATGAGCGGACACGAGCCGGACGAAGTCCCGGAGTCGGGACGGAAAAATACCACCTTTGGATCCCTCCTCACCAACGTTCACCTGCACCAACACCCGCGTCTCGCCCCCCGCCCGCTTCGCGATCTCCTCCGCGAGACCCTCCGAGTCGAGCGAGTGCAGCAGCCGGATCGCGGGCAGCACGTCGCGCACCTTCCGCCGCTGCAGGTGTCCGATGAAGTCGAAGGTTAGACGGCCCTCCGCGACCTCCTGCCGGGCCTCCAGATCCTGCAAGCGATTCTCGCCGACCAGCGTGAGGCCGGCGACGAGCAGCGCCGGCGTGTCCGCCGGGGCCAGGTACTTGCCCGCGAAGACCAGCGTCACGGCGCCGGCGGGACGGCCCGAGACGGCCGCGCCGGCGTCGAGCTCCTCGCGCACCTCGGCGGCCGCCGCGGCCAGCCGCTCGGCGTCGAGGGCGCCCGGCGGGGCGGCGGTGTCGTGTGGGGTCGCGGAGCTCACGGGACCCAGACGATGCCAGCCTGGCGGCCCGAGCGTCGGCCATCCCGGCGGTGGGAGTAGAGCCGATCGGGCTCGCAGGAGGTGCAGCCCTCGACCTCGGTGATGGCCGAGGCGGGCACGCCGGCGGCCTCCAGCGCGCGCCGCGCCGAGCGCGCCAGCGCCACCGCGTCGCCGTGCACGACGTCCTCGCCGAAGGCCGCCGCGAAGCGGTCGCGCAGCTCCCGGGAGACCGGGTAGCAGCAGGGGCCGACGCCCGTGCCGATGGCCGCGCCGATCCGCTCGGGCTGGCCCAGCGCCGCGGCCGCGGCCGGCAGCACGCCGTCCACCAGTCCGCGCCAGCCGGCGTGGGCCGCGGCCACGGCCGGCGCGTCGCGGCGCCAGAGCAGCACCGGGAGGCAGTCGGCGGCGAGCACCACCAGGGCGAGGCCCGGGCGGTCGGTGACCAGGCCGTCGCCGTCTGGCCAGCCGCGCAGGCCGCCGGTGAAGCGGCCGGGCCGCGTCGGGGCGTCGACGGGCCGGATCGTCGCGCCGTGCACCTGGAGGCCCATGGTCACCCGCTCGGGGTCGAGTCCGAGGTCGGCGCAGACGCGCGCGCGGTTCTCGCGGACGTGCTCGGCGCGGTCCCCCGTGGCGGCGCCCAGGTTGAGACCGGCGAAGGGTCCCTCGCTCACCCCGCCGGCGCGGGTGGTGAAGACGGCCCGGACGGGCCCGTCGGCGGCGGCCTCCACCAGCGCGAGGCCGCTCAGGTGCGCTCCCCGGCCGTCTCGAGCGCGAGCGCGAGCTGCTCCAGGCGTCCGCCGACCTCGCCGTCCAACAGCGCGGCGCGCACCGCCGCCAGCGCGCGCCCGACGGCGGGGCCGGGCCGGACGCCGGCGGCCACCAGGTCGGCGCCGCGCACGGCCGGCTGCACGTCGCGCCAGCGCTCCCACCAGCGCGCGACGGCCTCGGACCCGGCGGTGACCGCGCCGACCGCCGTGGCCGGCGGGGCGATCCGCGCCAGGCCGTCGATCTCCGACGGCCGGGACAGGCGCTCCGCGCGGGCGGCCAGGTCGGGACCGGCGGCGAGCTCGCGGGCCAGCGCGACGGCCCAGCCCGGCAGGGCGACGTCGCCGAGCCGGGCCGGCGCCACCACGGCGCCCAGGCGCAGGGGCCAGCCCGGCAGGGCCGGCGCGCCCTCGCGGGCCAGCGCGGCGTCCAGCGCGACGAGGCGCTCGGCGACCGGCTCGTCGGCGATCCAGGGCACGCCCCAGGCGCGCAGCAGCCCGGCGGCGGCGGCGGCGTCGGGCTCCTCGAGCAGCCGGCGCAGCTCCTCCCCCACCCGGGCGCTGCCCGGGTCGAGCGCCGGCGCGGCGCGGCGGACGGCGAGCTCGGTCTCCGGCGCGAGCGCGAGTCCGAGGCGCGCCGCGTAGCGGGCGGCGCGCACGATGCGGCTGGGGTCCTCGGTGAACGCGTCCTGGCGCAGGGCGCGCAGCAGCCGCGCGTCGAGGTCCTCGAGGCCGCCGAGCGGGTCCACCAGCTCGCCGGCGGCCCGTCCCGCGAGGCGCAGGGCCATCGCGTTGACGGTGAAGTCGCGGCGGGCGAGGTCCTCCGCGAGCGGGCCGGGCTCGACGATCGGCAGGGCGCCGGGGGCCGGGTAGCGCTCGCGGCGCGCGCCGGCCAGGTCGATCCGCCCGCCGTGGGGCAGCTCGATCGAGGCGGTGCCGAAGCGCTCGTGGACCGTGGCGCGGACGCCGAGCCCCCGGGCGAGCTCCTCGGCGAGGGCGAGCGCGTCGCCCTCGACCACCAGGTCGGCCTCGTCGCCGGGCGGACGGCCGAGCGCGGCGTCGCGGACCACGCCGCCGACGGCGCTCACGTCCCCGTGGAGCAGGGAGAGTGCGCGCTCGATCGCGGGGTGGGCGCGGACCGCCGCGGCCAGCACCCTAGGATCCTCCGCGTGGCCTACGACCCCGTCTCCCGCAAGCTGCCCGCCTCCGCGCCGATCGCCCAGCCGGAGCTGCTCGAGGCCTTCGCCCGCTTCGAGCACCTGACCCTCATGGAGCTGCAGGAGGCGTTCGACGCCTGCGAGGCGCGCTTCCGGGCCTGGGTCGGTGCGCCGGAGAACGCCGGCCGGCCCATCCGCGAGGCGCCCGACTACCTCGACCGCATCGCGCTGGACAGCCTGCTGGAGCGGCGGACCTGGACCGAGTGACCGGGCCCCGCGGGCTCATGCCCCCGGGATGATCGCGATCGCGTCGATCTCGACGCGCGACCCCAGCGGAAGCGCCGCCACCCCGACCGTGGCGCGGGCGGGCGCCGCCCCGGCGAAGGCCTCCCGGTAGACCTCGTTCACCGTCGGGAAGTCCTCGCCGAGGTGCGTGAGGTAGATCGTCGTGCGCACGACGTGCTCCAACCCGGCGCCGGCGGCCTCGAGGATGGCCGCGACGTTCCGCAGCACGAGGGCCGTCTGGAGGGCGATGTCGTCCTCGGCGCGCTCGCCCGTGGCCGGGTCGACCGGCACCTGGCCCGAGACGAAGACCATCTCGCCCGGGGTCGCGGCGACGGCCTGGCTGTAGGGCGCGCCGGCGACGGGCGCCGGAGCGGCGTCGGTGCGGATGGTCCTCACGTCGTGCGCCTCCTCCTGGCGGGGCCGGTCGGCGGGATGCTCGCACAGCCGGCGGATGCGGCGAGGATCGCCCGCGTTACGCTCCGTCCGTGAGCGATACCCCGGGACAGCCACCTCTCGACCCGCGGGTGCGGATCGGGCACGTCCATCTGAAGGTCGCCGATCTCCCGCGCGCCCTCGACTTCTACGTCGGGGTGCTGGGCCTGGAGCTGCAGACCTATTACGGCGACAGCGCCGCCTTCGTCTCGGCCGGCGGCTACCACCACCACATCGGCCTCAACACCTGGCTGAGCAAGGACGGCTCTCCGCCGCCGCCGCGCTCGACCGGGCTGTTCCACGTCGCGATCCTCTACCCCGACCGCGCGACGCTCGCCGCCGCGGTGCGGCGGGTGATCGACGCCGGCATCCGGCTCGACGGCGCCGCGGACCACGGCGTCTCGGAGGCGATCTACCTGCGCGACCCGGACGAGAACGGGATCGAGCTCTACCGCGACCGGCCCGAGGATGAGTGGCCGAGGACGCCGGAGGGAACCCTGATCGTGTTCACCGAGCCGCTCGACCTGCGGGCGCTGCTGGCCGAGGCGCCGGCCTCCGATGGAGGCGGCCGCCCGGCCTAGATGCCGTCGACCGGCCGCCCGGCGAAGGACGCCCGGTCGTCGATGCGGACGAGGTAGAGCCGCGACCGGGCGGCCATGCCGTCCGCCGGGATCAGCCGCAGCGTGCGCGGCAGGCGGATGAACGTGCCCCGGCGGCGCTCGATGCGCAGGCCGGCCAGCGCGAGCAGGTTGATCATCACGGGCGTGGGGAGCGAGGCCAGGTGGCCCTCCGGGTCGGCCCGCCCCCGCAGCTCGCGGTAGACCTCGATCCAGTTGTAGGGGCTCGGCACCGAGATCACGGCACGGCCGCCGGGCGCGAGGACCCGCCGGATCTCGTGGAGCAGGCCGAGCTGCGAGTCGAGGTGCTCGAGCAGCTCCAGGCAGAAGACGCAGTCGCGCGAGCCGTCCTCCACCGGCAGCCGGCCCGAGGAGATGTCGGCCTCGCGCACCTCGAGCCCGAGCTCGCCGGCGCGCCGGACGTTGAGCGCGCCGAGGTCGAGGCCCAGGTAGTCGACCTGCGGCCCCGTCTCCTGGATCGCGGCGCCGAGCCCGCCCCACTTCGACCCGAGGTCCAGCACCCGCTCGCCGGCGCGCAGGCCGGCGAGGGCCAGGGCCTTGCGGAAGCGCAGCTGCGCCTCGGGGTCCCGCTCCGGCTCCTCGTCCGCCCTGCGGTCGTAGAAGCGCGAGAGGATGGCGCTGACGCGCGCCGGGCCGTCGGTGGTCACGGGGGCCTCCCTGGAGGCCGCGTACCGTAGCCGACCCGGCCGAGCGTCGCGGCTACGGCTTGGCGAGCCCCACAGAGCGCTGCAGGCCGGACTGCCCGAGCTTGGTGCGCGCGATGACGACGACCTCCACGGCGCCGTCCACGCGCTCGCCGCCGGCGCGCCGGCCCCAGCGGAGCGAGTGGCGCCCGGCGGCGGTCACCCTCCCGTTCGACAGCCGCTTCAGGACCGTCCCGGACGGGGTGCGGACCTCGACGGTCACCCGCGCCTGGTGCACCAGGCGGAACCCGACGTCGAGCACCGGACGACGCTTCTTGCCCACGCGCGCCTTCGTGGGGCGCGCGGTGAGGCTCGCGAGCGTCCGGTCGACGATCACGCGCCGGCGCTGGGTGGTGGGCGGCGAGCCGTCGTCGGGAACCTGGCGCGCGACCACCTCGTAGACGCCGTCGGCGGCCTCCAGGCGGAGCGGATCGATGCGGATCGGCTGCTCGCCGGGACCGAGCGGGCCGTCGAAGAGGACCGTGGCCTCGTTGCCCGGCCTCGCGACCAGGGCGACCTTGGTGCGGCCCGGCGCGGTGGCGGCCACCACGACGCCGGCGCGGTCGTCGACGCCGTCGCCGTTCGGCGAGATGCGGAACGGCAGCGTGGAGAGCTGGAGGCCCTGGTAGGCGACGAGCAGCGCCGTGGAGACCCGCCGCGGCGAGTCCCAGGGGATGACCAGGTCGTCGCCGACGGCCAGCTGGGCGCTGCCCCCGCCGTCCATCCCGATGGCGACCCGCGCGCCGAGCGCGGCCATGAGATCGGCCTGCTCGGCGACGGTCAGGCCGGGGGAGCCCTGCTGCGGGCCCTCGGCGGTGACGAGGAGGATCGTGCCGTCGACGGTCTGGGCGACGGCCGAGCGCGAGGTGCGCCCGTAGAGCTGGGAGCCCGAGAACCCCTCGCCCGCGGCGTGGACCGCCTGGCCGTTGCTCACCAGCAGCGGGCCGCCGCCGATCGCGTCGGCCGCGCCCGGCGGGAGGCCGGTGACCCCGGTGGCGAGGTTCACGCGCTGCCCCGGCGCGAGCTCGCGCGCGAGGTTCCTCCCCGCCGAGCCGACCCCGGTGACCACCGCGTGGCCGGCGCCGATCGTCATGCCGCCGCCGGCGCCGGTCGCGATCACGGTGCCGCCGCGGACCTCGTTCGCCAGGAACGGCCGGTCCTCGTCCAGCCGGATGCGCGCCTCGAAGAGCGAGTCGCCCGTGGGGGTGTCGACCTGCCCGTAGGCCGGCGTGAAGAGGATCGTCTCGCTGCCGAGGATCGCGGGCCGGTTCATCGCGTCGATGCGCCGCGACCGCGGCGGCACGATGCCCGCGGGGTCGACGGTCTCGTATGTGCCGGCGAACGCCAGCCGGGCCGCGGCGAGCAGCCGGTCCGGCTGGAAGACCAGGCTCGAGCGGCCCGCCTCGGGCTCGCTCACCAGCTCGCCGCCCGACAGCAGCAGCCCGCTCGGATTGGCGTGCTCGAAGTTGAAGAAGTCCCCGTTCATCGCCGCGACGGCGCCCTCGGCGCGGCGGGAGGCCACGGCGCCGGTCACGGAGCCGCGCTGGCTGGGCGACCCGCCGGCGAGGATCGGGCGGACCGACTGCCGCGCGCCCGGCCGGACGCGCAGGATGTGCACGACCTGTCCGCCGTCGCGCACCTGCCGCTCGTAGGTGATCCCCGGAACCAGCACGGTCTTCGTGGACGGCGAGGGCGGCGGAAGCGCCGTGACCTCGGTCCGGGCGCCGGCGGGGACGGCCGCGGCGGAGAGGAGGAGCACGGCGACGGCCGCGGGTCGGAGAAGGCGCCGGCTCACGGGGGCGTACCCAAGCATCCAATCCACCGATGCCAAAGGGCGGGTGTGCCGCGGGGCCCTCCGCCGGCCGGCCGTCGCCGGGGAACGCGCCCGCCGCCGCGCGCTCGCCGCGCGCGGGGTGGACCGCGACGCCTCGGAGCTCCGCTGCGTCCGGAGGGTCGTGGGGTGAGCCGCGAGCACCCCGGTCGATCAGGCATTCCGCCCGTCATTTGAACGGACCCAATCGGCGGGCGCCGGGGGGCTTCAGGATCTCGAGGATCCGGCGGGTCGCGGACCCGGCGGGGCCCGCGAAACCCCTCGGAGGGACTGTCCGAACGGACGGTGTCCGGGGGGGCGCGTTCGCTCACCATCCGTTCATGACGACGCGAGCGCTCGCCGCCATGCTGCCGCCGCCTGAGCGGATGCTCGACCACCGCGGCGTGGAGTCGATCCCGGACGCCCCGGGCGTCTACACCGCGTGGATCGTCGACGACGCCGCCCTGCACCAGGCCGGCATCGAGGGCCCCGCCCCGGTCCTCGCCTACGTGGGCAAGGCGCGCAGCCTGCGCCAGCGGATCGGCCGGCACGTCCCCGGTCCCGAGACCCGGCTCCGGCTGCCCTTCAGCGACCTCGGCGAGCTGCTGGCGACCGGCGGCTTCGCCCTCTGGAACTGGTGGGCGCGCTCCTTCGACCGCGGCCCGGACGGGCTCTGGAGCGTCCCGAGCGGCCTGGGCCAGCTCGCCATCGACCAGACCCTCGCCTGGCAGCGCGAGCACCTGGTCTGGGGCTGGAGCGTCGAGCGGCCCGAGGTGCTCACGATGCTCGAGGTCTCCCTGATCGTCGAGCACGAGCCGATCCTGAACCCGCAGCGGCGCGGCGTCCGCGCCATGCCGCCCCACCTGCGCCGCATCGGCGACCACCGCCACCGCCGCGCCCAGTGGCTCCACCTGCTCAGCTGGACCGCCGCGATTCGCGAGAACTGGGACACCGGGCTCTGGAGCAACGGCCTGATGCTATTCACGCCCGACGCTCAGGGCTACCCGGTCGTGTGCGACGCGCAGGTGCCGGTCGAGGACGCGCCCGTCGTCGTCCCGGCCTTCGATCGCACCCTCGTGCTGAACGCGATGCGCCGCGCCGCCCGCGGGGCCCACCCGGCCGTCGCCCGCGCGCTCGAGCGCGAGCCGCGCGAGTGCGAGCTCGTCAACTGGTGGGCCGCCGCCTGGGCCCTCGGCGCCGACCTGGACGAGGAGGAGAGCTTCGAGCTCCTGCTCCGCCCCCGCGCCGGCGGCCCGACCTGCGGCCTGGACGTCGACCTGCCGCAGGACCCCCGGACCACCCGGGAGCTCCTGGCCCTGATCGAGGAGAGCCTGGGCTAACCGTTCGGCCGCGGTTCGAGCGGCCGCGCCCGCGGTCGAATGACCGCGGCCTCAGCGGCGGACCGGAACCCCCGCGGCGGCCATCGCGTCCTTCACCTGGGCGATGGAGTAGATCCCGTCGTGGAACACCGAGGCGGCCAGCACGGCATCCGCGGAGCCGGCGGTCACGGCCTCCGCGAAGTGCTCCAGCCGGCCGGCGCCGCCGGAGGCGATCACCGGCACCGGCGCCGCCGCGGCCACCGCCGACAGCAGCTCGGTGTCGAAGCCGTGCTGGGTGCCGTCGCGGTCCATCGAGGTCAGGAGCAGCTCGCCGGCGCCGCGGGCGGCGGCCTCGGCGGCCCAGGCGACGGCCTCCCGGCCGGTCGGGAGCCGGCCCCCGTTGAGGTAGACCTCCCAGCCCGACCCGTCCTCGCGCCGCTTGGCGTCGATCGCGACCACGATGCACTGCGCGCCGAACCGCGCCGAGGTCCGCTCGATCAGGGTCGGGTCGCGCACGGCGGCCGAGTTCAGGGACACCTTGTCCGCGCCGGCGGCCAGCACCGCGCGGATGTCCTCCTCGCTGCGCAGCCCGCCGCCGATCGTGAACGGAATGAAGACCTCCTCGGCGGTGCGCCGGGCCAGCTCCACGATCGTCGCGCGCCCCTCGTGGCTGGCGGTGATGTCGAGGAAGACCAGCTCGTCGGCGCCCTCCTCGTCGTACCGCGCGGCCAGCTCGACCGGGTCGCCGGCGTCGCGCAGCCCCACGAAGTTCACGCCCTTCACCACCCGCCCGTCGTTCACGTCCAGGCAGGGGATGACGCGGATCAGTGCGGCACCGCCCGCGGCTCGAGCGCCCGGATGGCCTCCGGGACGGTGAAGCGCCCCTCGTAGAGGGCCCGCCCGACCACCACGCCGCCCAGGTTGGGAAGGTTCAGGTCCCGCAGCGCGCGCAGGTCGTCGAGCGAGGAGACCCCGCCCGAGGCGATGATCCGCAGCGGCGGCGCGGCCTCGGCCAGCCGCTTCAGCGCGGCCAGGTTCGGCCCGCCGAGCATCCCGTCGCGCGAGATGTCGGTGTAGAGCAGGTGCCGCACCCCGGTGTTCACCAGCTCGCGGGCGACCTCGACCGCGTCGCGGTCCGAGACCTGGGTCCAGCCGTGGGTGGCCACCTTCCCGCGCCGCGCGTCCAGCGCCACCACCAGGCCGTCGCCCAGGCGGTCGATCGCCCAGCGCAGCAGGTCCGTGTCGCCGAGGGCGGCGGTGCCGACCACCAGACGGTCCGCGCCGGCCGCGAGCGCGGTCTCGATCGCCGGCCGCGAGCGCAGCCCGCCGCCGAAGTGGACCGTGCCCGAGAACGCGGCGGCGATGCTCGCCACCACCGGCGCGTGCACCGGCTCGCCGGTCAGGGCGCCGTCCAGGTCGACCACGTGCAGCGAGGTCGCCCCGGCCTCGGCGAACAGGCGCGCCTGCGACACCGGGTCGGTGTTGAAGACCATCGACTGGGCGAAGTCGCCCTGCACCAGCCGGACGGCCTCGCCGTCCTTCAGGTCGATCGCCGGATAGAGCGTGATCGCGCGCATCGCCGGGCTCAGGCCGCCGCCGCCGCGCCGCGGCCGGCCGCGACCCGGGCCAGCCAGCGCCCCAGCAGTCCCAGCCCCGCCGCGCTCGACTTCTCCGGGTGGCACTGGACGCCGAGCACGCCCGGGCGGCCGGCGATCGCCGTGTAGTCGACCCCGTGCCGGGCGGTGCCGAGCACCGCCTCCGGGTCGTCCGGCACGCAGACGAACGTGTGCACGAAGTAGTAGATGGAGGCCGGACCGTCGGCCGGCGGCGCCAGCTCGGCCCCCTCCGCCCAGCGCACCTCGCGCCACCCGATGTTCGGCAGCTTCTCGGCCGTCCGCATCCGCTCGACCCGCCCCGCCAGCACGCCGAGCCCGCGGACGCCGGGCGCCTCCTCGCTCTCCTCGAAGAGCAGCTGCATCCCCAGGCAGATCCCGAGCAGCGGCACGCCGCCCTCCACCGCGCCGGCCACCGCCCGATCGAGCCCTTGGTCGCGGATGCGGCGCATCGCCTCGCCGAAGTGGCCCACCCCCGGCAGCACGACGGCGTCGGCGCCCGCGGCGCCGCCCGGCTCGTGGACGACCTCCACGCGGGCGCCGAGCCGCTCCAGCGCCTTCACGGCGCTGCGGAGGTTGCTCATCTCATAGTCGAGGACCGCGACGCGCGGCGCGCTCACAGGCTTCCCTTCGTCGACGGCACCCCGGTCACGCGGGGGTTGCGGGCCACCGCGGCGGCGAGCGCCCGCGCCAGCGCCTTGAACGACGCCTCGATCACGTGGTGCGCGCCCCCGTCCGCCAGGATCCGCAGGTGGAGGGTCAGCATGGCGTGGTTGGACAGCCCGCGCAGGAACTCGCCCAGCAGGTCGGTCTCGAAGCCGCCGATCACGGTCACGGGCAGCGGCGCATCGAGCGCGAGGAACGGCCGCCCCGAGAGGTCGATCGCCGCCTGCGCCAGCACCTCGTCCATCGGGATCAGCGCCGTGCCGTAGCGCTCCACGCCCGCGCGGTCGCCCAGCGCGGCGGAGAGGGCCTGCCCGAGCGTGATCCCGACGTCCTCCACGGTGTGGTGGCTGCCGGTCGCGAGGTCGCCGGTCGCCTCGACGGTCAGGTCGAAGAGGCCGTGCCGGGCGAAGAGCGTGAGCATGTGGTCGAAGAACCCGACCCCGGTCGCGATGTCGGCGGTGCCGGTCCCGTCCAGCTCCAGGCGCACGCGCACATCGGTCTCGCCGGTGGTGCGGCGGACGTCGCCGAGGCGGCTCACGGGACCCTCAGCTCGGCCGAGCGCTTGTGCAGCGGGAAGCCCTCCGCGTCGGCCAGCGCGGCCAGGTGCGGGGTGAGGGCCTCCGCCGCCTCGGCGGTCATCTCGATCACGGACATGCGGCGCGTGTAGGTGGACGGCCCGAGCGCGGACGCATAGCGCGCCGCGCCGCCGGTCGGCAGCACGTGGTTCGATCCGGCCACGTAGTCGCCGAAGGCGGTCGCCGAGACGTGCCCGAGGAAGACCGCGCCGGAGCGCGTGATCTCCCCGGCCACGGCGGCCGGATCGCGGGTCATCACCTGCAGGTGCTCGGGCGCGAAGGCCTCCGCCAGCTCGACGGCGAGCGGCATGCTCGCGCACTCGACCAGCGTCACGGGTCCGATCGGCGCCGCCTCCTCGGCCAGGACGGCGGCCACGGCGTCGATCAGCGCCGGGTCGTCGCTGGCCAGCACGGCGGGCGAGTCGGCCCCGTGCTCGGCTTGCGCGAGCAGGTCGACCGCCACGACCACCGGGTCGGCGGAGTCGTCGGCGATGATCATGACCTCGCTGGGCCCGGCGATCCCCTCGATCCCGACCTCCCCCACCACCTGGCGCTTTGCCTCCTGGACCCAGGGGCTCCCGGGGCCCACCACGACCGCCACGGGCGCGATCGTCGCGGTGCCGTAGGCGAGCGCGGCCACCGCGCCGGCACCGCCGGCGGCGTAGACCTCGTCGACCCCGAGCAGCGCGGCGGCCGCGAGGATGGGCTTGCTGACCTTGCCGTCCGGGCCGGGCGGGCTGACCGCCACGATGCGCCGGACGCCGGCGACCTGGGCCGGCACCGCGGCCATGATCAGGCTCGAGGGATACGCGGCGCGGCCGCCCGGCACGTAGCAGCCCACCGCGTCGACGGGCACCGCGCGCACGCCGATGCGCTGCCCGAACGGCAGGGTCACGAGCTGGTCGCTCGGCGCCAGCGCCTCGGCCACCTGGCGCACCTGGGAGGCCGCCGCCACGATCGCCGCACGCAGCTCCGGCGCGATCCCGTCCGCGGCGCGCTCCAGCGCCACCCGCGACACGCGCAGGCGGTCGTGGGTGAACTCGGGAGCGCCGAACCGGCGCGCGTCGTCGACCAGCGCGTCGTCGCCCCGGGTCCGGACGGCCTCGATGATCGCCGCCACCTGCTCGGCGAGGTCGGCCTGCTCGGCGACCGGACGCAGCGTGTGCGCGATCGCCTGGGCGCCACCGGCCCGCAGCCGTGCTCGGCGCACCTCGCTCACGGGCGAGGGCTCCGGAGGGAGTCGACCAACCTGTCCACCTGCGCCGCCTTCAGCTTGTGGCTCACCCGGTTCGCCACCAGGCGCGCCGAGGAGTCGAAGATCCGCTCGCGCTCGACCAAGCCATTCTCGCGCAGCGTACGTCCGGTGGCCACGAGGTCCACGATCCCGTGTGACAGCCCGACCAGCGGGGCGAGCTCCACCGACCCGTTCACCTTGACCACCTCGACCTGACGGCCGGTGGCGGTGAAGTGCTCGATCGCCGAGACCGGGTACTTCGTGGCCACCCGGACGGCGCCCAGGTGCTCGATCGCCGCCGGGGTGGGGTCCTCGCCCTCCGGGGTCGCGTAGACCATGCGGCACTCGCCGAACTCCAGGTCGAGCAGCTCGTAGACGTCGGGCGTGCGCTCGCGCAGCACGTCCTTGCCGACGATGCCGAGGTCCGCGGCGCCGCTCTCGACGTAGGTCGGGACGTCGCTCGGCCGGGTCGTGATGAAGGTGGTGCCGTTGCCGCCGCCGACCACCAGCCGGCGGCCCGCCTCGCGCAGCGGGGCGACGTCCAGGCCGGCTCGCTCGAGCGCGTCGACGGAGCCCTCGAAGAGGGCGCCCAGCGGCACGCAGATCCTCAGGTCGCCGATGTCAGCGCCTCCTCGAGCCGGTCGCAGGCGACCGTGACCCCGCGCAACCGGTCGTGCACCAAGTAGCCCGCGCCGTCGCGGCGGGCGACGTAGCGCCACCCGTCGGCGGCCGCGAGCGCCTCGCCCCACCCGGGCTCGTCGGGGACCGCGATCACCGCCAGCCCGGCCACCCGGGCGGCCGCCGCGGCCGCGACCTCCTCCTCCAGCCCGCCGACGAGCACGACGCCCGGCCGCGCGCCCCGGTCCGACGCGCCGGCCGCGACCACAGCCCGGTGCAGCAGGTCGAGCGCGATCGCGAAGCCCACCGCCGGCCGCGGCCGGCCGAAGCGGGCGGCCAGGCCGTCGTAGCGCCCCCCCATCGCGATCGGGGCGCCGGCGCCGGGCGCGTACGCCTCGAACACCACGCCGGAGTAGTACGGCCAGTCGCGCAGGACCCCGAGGTCGACCATGACGGGGTCGATCGCCCCGTGGACCGCGAGCAGCTCGAGCACCCGCCCCAGGCGCGCGCAGGCGGCCTCGGCGGCCGGGACCGCCGCCGCGACGCGCTCCAGCGCCCCGGGCCCGCGCAGGGCCGGCAGGTCCGCCAGCAGCTCCCCGGCCGGGCCGGGCGGCCGAAGCACCTCCGCGATCCGGCGCCAGGCGACGAAGTCGCGCTCGGCCAGCGCCCGGCGCAGCTCGGCCTGGGCCTCGCCCGGCACGCGCGCGCCGTCGAGCACGGCCTGCGTGAGCGACACGTCCGCGATCGCGACCCCGAAGTCGCCCAGGCCGCTGGCGCGCAGGCCCTCGACCAGCGCGGCGAGCGCCTCGGCGTCGGCGGCCGGCCCGCCCGGGCCGACCAGCTCGAGGCCGGCCTGCAGCTGCTCGGCGGCCGCGGCGCGGCCCGCCGGCGGCGGCCGGAACGCGCGCGAGAGGTACGAGACCCGGACCGGGCCGGGGTGATCGGCCATGCGCGTGGCGATCAGCCGGCTGGCGGGGATGGTGAGGTCAGGCCGCATGACCAGCACCCGGCCGCGATCGTCGAAGAGGCGGAAGACCTGGCCGAGGCCGCCCTCCTGCGCCCGGTCGAGCACCGCCGCGAGCTCGAGCACCGGGGTGCGGACCTCGCGGTAGCCGAAACGGTCGAACACGCCCGAGAGCGCCCGCTCGATGACCGTGAGCTCGCCGGCCTCGACGGCCAGCACGTCGCGCGAGCCCTCGGGAAGGGCGGCGGGCGGCGGGGCCTCGGGGCGCGGCGGGGCGGCCGCCGGCTCAGTCATCGACGCGCTCGATCGCCGCGCCGAGCTCGCGCAGGCGCTCGTCGATGCGCTCGTAGCCACGGTCGATCTGGCGCACGTTGCCGATGACGCTGCGGCCCTCGGCCGCGAGGCTGGCGATCAGCATCGCCATGCCGGCGCGGATGTCCGGGCTCTCCAACCGCTCGCCGTAGAGCCGCGCCGGGCCGCTGATGACCGCCCGGTGCGGGTCGCAGAGCACGATGCGCGCGCCCATCGCCACCAGCTTGTCCACGAAGAAGAGCCGGTTCTCGAACATCTTCTCGAAGATCATCACGGTGCCGTGCGTCTGGGTGGCGACCGCCACCGCGATGCTCGTCAGGTCGGCCGGGAAGGCCGGCCAGATGCCGTCGTCGATCTTCGGGATCGCGTCGCCCTCGTCGGGCTCGATGCGCAGGTCCTGGTCCGGCGGCACGCGGAGGGTGTCGCCGGAGATCTCCACCCGGATGCCGAGCCGCGCGAAGGTCAGCACGGTCATGTGCAGGTCCTCGGGGCGGACGTCGACGATCGTCAGGTCCGAGCCGGTGATCGCGCCGAGGCCGATGAACGATGCGATCTCGATGTGGTCGGGGCCGATGCGGAAGCGGCCGCCGCCGAGGCGGTCGACGCCCTCCACCCGCAGGCGATTGGTCCCGATGCCCTCGATCGTCGCGCCGAGGCCGACCAGGAAGCGCGCCAGGTCCTGCACGTGCGGCTCGCTGGCCGCGTTCAGCACGACGGTCTCCCCCGGCGCCAGCACGGCCGCCATGAGCGCGTTCTCGGTGGCGGTCACCGAGGCCTCGTCCAGAAAGATCTCCGCGCCGCGCAGGCCGTCGTGGCGCAGCTGGTAGCCGCGGTTGACCTCGGCCGTCGCCCCGAGGCGGCGGAACGCCAGCAGGTGGGTGTCGACGCGCCGGCGGCCGATGAAGTCGCCGCCCGAGAGCGGAAGGTCGACCCGGCCGCAGCGGGCGAGCAGCGGGCCGGCGAGCAGCAGCGAGGCGCGGAGGCGCCGGCAGAGCTCCGCGTCGAGCTCGGTCGTGCGCACCTTGTCGGCGCGGATCGCGAGCACGTTCGGGCCGACGTCGCGGATGCTCACGCCGATGTCGTCGAGCAGCGCGAGCATGACGTGCACGTCGAGGATGTCGGGCACGTTCTCGAGCACGACCTCCTCGTCGGTGAGGAGGCAGGCGGCGAGGATCGGGAGGGCGGCGTTCTTGTTCCCGCTGGGCACCACGGTGCCGGACAGGGGACGCCCGCCCTCGATCACGAGCCTCTCCTGACTCACCGCGCGGACGGTATCAGCCACTCAGGGATGCGACCTCCAGCGCCAGCCGCTCGATGTCGGCGGAGTCGGTGTAGAAGCCGATCGAGGCCCGCATCGCCGCGGGCTCGGTCAGCCATCGGATGACCACGCCGCGCTCGTGGAGGGCGCGGCAGGCGGCCTCGGCGTCGACGCCGTCGAGCGTGAACGTGACGAGCCCGCCCTGGTCGCCGGGCGGCGTCAGCACGCGGACGCCGGGGATGTCCTCCAGGCGCACGCGGGCGGCCGCCTGGCCGGCGCGGACGCGCTCGAAGATCCAGTCCCAGCCGAGCCCCTCGAGCCAGGCGAGCGTCGCCGACCACCCCGGCAGGAGCGGCGCCGGCGGGGTCGAGATCTCGTACCGGCGGGAGCCGGCGTGGAGCGTGAGCGTGCCGTCGGAGCGGTGGTCCTGGCCGCTGTCGTAGCCGGCGAACGAGAGGTCGATGCGCTCGCGCGCCTCGGGGGCGACCCAGAGGCCGCCGAGGCCCTCGGGCCCGAGCAGCCACTTGTGGGCCGGGAAGGCGTAGGCGTCGACGCCGAGGGCCGCCGGGTCGACCGGGATCGCGCCGACCGACTGGGCGCCGTCGACCGCGCTGAGGGCGCCGGCCGCGCGGGCCGCCCGGGCGGCGCCGGCGACGTCCAGGCGGGCGCCGGTGGTCCACGCGACGTGCGAGAGCGCGACCAGGCGGGTGCGCGGGCCGGCGCGTCGCGCCACGGCGCCCTCGAGGTCGCCGTGGGCCTCCTCGGCCGGGATCAGGTGGAGCGTCGCGCCCATCCGCCGGGCGGCGACCCGCAGCGGGACCGAGAGGCCGGGGTGCTCCAGCGCGGTGCTGATGATCTCGTCCCCGGGGCGCCAGTCGATGCCCCAGATGACGACGTCCAGGCCGACCGTGGTGTTGCCCGTGATGGCCACGTCCTCGGGGCCCGCGCCGAGCAGCGTCCCGAGCTCCGCGCGCAGCCGGATCTGCCGCTCGTCGGCCTCCTGGGCCGTCGCGATCGAGAGCCGGCCGCGGGCGAGGTTGCCCGCGACGGCCCCGCCGACGGCGGCCGCGGCGATCGCCGGGAAGGGGCCGGCGCCGCCCGTGTTGAGGTAGGTCTCGTCCGCCAGGCAGGGCAACTCGGCCCGCACGGATGAGAGGTCGGGCGGCACGAGCCCACATGCTACCGAGGCGCCCCGGGAGCGGACCCGATCGCCCGCCAATCGCGTTGCGGACCCCCTGCTCAGGCGGTATAACCGGCCCCTGATGCGGCTCATGCGGATGATGCCGGAGTACGGCGAGACCCTGATCGCCGAGGGCGATCCGGCGGTCGAGAAGGAGCGCGAGCTCCTGGTGCGGGCCTTCCGCCGCCAGCTGGACGAGGGCATGTGGGCGGCCGTCCCGGTGTCCGACGCGGGCAGCGGCCGCCGCGAGGCGCTCCTGGTCACGGACTTCTCCGAGGTCCCCCGCGACGCCGAGAGGGTGCTCTTCTGGCCGCGGGCCGCCGGCGGCGCCTCCGCGGCCCTCGCACCGACCCGCGCCGTCTAGCCCGCCGCCGTGGCAGGGCTCGGCGTCGTCGTCCTCGTCGTCGCCCTGGGAGCGCTCGCGGCCCTGCTGATGCGCGACCCCGCCGGCCGGGCGCCGCGCGCCCGCGCGGGGGTCGGCGGCCGCGCCCGACGCCGACGGCGCGCGCCGTTGCCGGACTGGGTGCGCGAGGCGCCGGTCGGCGCCGCCGAGGCCGAGCGGCGCTCGCTCGAGCTCCTGCGGTCGGTGATCAACCCCGACGAGTGGGAGATGTTCCAGGACCTCGGCTTCATCTGCGTCACGGGCCGCCGCGCCCGACGGCGCCCCGGCGACCCCGGCCACCCCGGGGCCGGGGCGCTGCCACGCTACCGCTACCTGGTCTACCCCCACCTGCCGGTGGTCGCCCTGCTCCCCCGCTCGATGGCGCCCGTGCGCGAGTACTGCGTGCAGTTCCCGGACCGCACCGGCGACGGCCAGGAGCCGGTCCTCCCGCGCGGCGACGACGTGCTCGCCAAGTGGATGACCCTTCGCGCCGACGAGGACCGCCTGCTGGCCTACGCCAACGTCTGCAACGCCGGCTGCCAGATCCCCCTGAGCCAGATCGAGCGCGACCTGGAGCGCCTGGGCCGCTGGCAGGCCCGCCGCGCCCGCCGGACCGGCGGAAGCAGCCTGGCGGACGCCCTGACCACGCCCATCCGGGAGACCACCCGCTCGCCGAGCTGAGCGGGCCGGCGCCGGCTCAGAAGGGGGGCGGGCCCTCCGCCGGCGCACCGGGGTCGCGGGGGAGCTCGTCGGCCGTCAGCTGCTCGATGCGGCGCTCGGCGGCGGCGAGGCGCTCGCGGCAGACCGCCAGGTGGCGCTGGCCCTCCTCGAAGAGGACGACGGCCTCCTCCAGGCCCACGTCGCCCTCCTCGAGCCGGCGCACCACCTCGTCGAGCGCCGCCAGCGCGCGCTCGAAGGTCGGGGCGTCGCCGGCGCGCGGCGGGACCGCGGGCTCGCTCACGAGCCCACCACCGCCGGCAGCCGCCCGTCGCGCAGCTGGATCGACAGGGCCTGACCGGGCTCCGCCGCCGCCGCGACGCCGATCACGCCGTCCGTCGCGGCGTCGCGGACGATCGCGTAGCCGCGCGCCACCGTGCGCTCCGGGGAGAGCAGCCCGAGCAGCGCCTCCGAGCGCTCGAGCCGCCGGCCCGCCTCGCCGGCCCGCGTCCGCGCCACCCGCGTCAGCGCCGCCTCCGCGGCCGCGAGCCGCTCCGGCGCCCGCCCGGCGGCCCGGGCCAGCGCCGGCGCCAACCGGCGCCCCGCCGCGTCGACCCGGTCCGCCGCCCGCGCGCCCCGCGCCCGCAGCGCCCTTCCCAGCGCCGTCGTCCGCAGCGCCAGCCGCTCGGCGGCGACCCGCCGCGCCCGCGCCAGCTCGCGCGCCATGATCTCCTCCGCGGCCCGGAGCCCGCGCTCGAGCGCCGCCGCGTCCTCGACCACCGCCTGCGCCGCCGCGGTCGGCGTCGAGACCCGCACGTCGGCCACCTCGTCGCACAGCGTGACGTCCCGCTCGTGGCCAACCGCGCTCACGACCGGCGTGGCCGCGTCGGCGACCGCCCGGCAGACGGCCTCGCTGTTGAAGGCCATCAGGTCCTCGAGCGACCCGCCGCCGCGCGCCACCACGATCACGTCGATGTCGGGTCGCGCGTCGAGGTGCCGGATCGCGCGGACGACCGCCGCCGGCGCCGCATCGCCCTGCACCGGCACGTCGATCAGCAGTACGTCGGCCGGGAAGCGGGCCCAGAGGGCCCGCAGGAAGTCCTCCTTGGCCGCCCCCTGCCCGCTGGTCACAAGTCCGATCCGGCGCGGCAGCAGCGGCGGCGGGCGCTTGCGGGACGCCGCCAGCAGGCCCTCGGCGCCGAGGCGGCGGCGGAGCTCCTCCACCTGCGCCCGCAGCAGACCCTCGCCCGCGAGCTCCATGCGCTCCACGCGCATCCGGACCTGGCTCCGCTGCTTCCAGAACTCGACCCGGCCATAGGCCTGGACCAGCGTGCCCTCGCCGGGCTTCACGGGCAGCCGCTCGAACACGATCCGGTTCATCGAGGCGTCCATCAGGTCGCCGCCGGCCAGCGTGAAGTAGGTCTGCCCGCCGGTCGAGCGCAGGTTCTGCACCTCGGCCTCGACCCAGACCGGCGGGATGTCCTCGAAGCGCCGCCAGATCGCCCCGGTGACGTCCTCGAGCGACCAGACGGTCCGCGATCCGACGGTCTTCACGGGATCAGCGCGTCGACGATGCCGGCGGCGCGCGCCCCGCTCGACACCGCGCCCTCGATCGAGGGGTGCGCCGTCAGGTCGCCGGCCAGGATCAGGTTGTCCAGCACGGTGCGGTGCCCCGGCAGCGCCCCGCGCACGCCCGGGAGCGGCCGGAACTGCGCGAACCGGTGCTCGTAGACGCCGATCGGCTCGGCCGCGCTCGCCCACGGAAACCTCGGCGACCAGCGGCTGACCAGACGACCGACCGCCTCCACCAGGCCGTCGGCGCGACCGCCGCCGGTGGTCACCGACGACGCCAGCACGATGTGCGGCCCATCCGGCGCCCCCGGGCGCGTGATGTTCGTGGTCTGGCACACGAGGTCGACCCGGGGGCCCTCCCCGTCCTCGCGCGCGGCGTTCACCAAGATCGTGCGGCCGGAGTAGAGCGGCCGGTCGAGCGCGAAGGCGGCGGTCGCCGACGAGGCCGAGTCGCTCGGCAGCGCCCCGGCGGCCTCGGGGTCGACCCCCTCGAGGAGCCCGCGCGCCGCCGGCGCCGCGACGGCCAGCACCACCTGGCGCGCGCGCAGCACCCGCCCGTCCTCCATCCGCACCCCCGCCAGCCGCCGCCCGTCGCCCGCGGGCTCGAGCGCCGCGGCCCGCGCCCCGGCCTCCACCACCCCGCCCCGCTGCCGGATCGCCGCGGCCGCCCACTCGGCCAGCATCCCGTGGCCGTCGCTCGGGATCACCGCCGGCCCCCGCGCCAGCATCCCCATCAGGAACCGGAAGTACGCGGCGTCCGCCGACAGGCTCCGGTCCGACAGGATGCTCCCGAAGAACGGCCGGAAGAACCCCTCCATCGCCCGCTCGCTGAAGCCTCGGGCGCGCAGGTACGCCTCGGTGCTCGTCCCCAGCTCCCCGCCCCCGAGCAGGGCCGCCGGCCGCTGCACCGCCACGTCGGCCGCGAGAAGCCCCAGCCGCACTCGGTCGCCCCCGGGGACCCCGGCGAACCGCGCGAGCCCCGCCACGCCCGGCCGGAAGCGCGTCCACGCCGATCCGTCGTGGAACGCCGCGCCGCCCGCCACCGGGCGCAGATCCCGCCTCGGCAGCCCCGACGCCCTCACGAAGGCCCGCGTCGCCGGATACGCCGAGAACAGCGCCTGGAACCCCACGTCCACCGGCCGGCCCCGGTACCACACCGTCCGGGCGCGCCCCCCGAGCCCGTCCTCCGCCTCGACGAGGTGCACGGAGCGTCCCGCCCGCGCGAGCTCGAGGCCGGCCGACAGTCCGGCGAGCCCCCCGCCGACGATCGCGCAGTCGAGCACCTCCCCGCTCGCTCCCGGCCTCGGCATCGCGGCGATGCTACCAGCGGCCCCGATCGGCCCCCGGAACGACGAAAGGCCGCGAGCAAATGCTCACGGCCTTTCGCGAATAATCCCGGCGGCGACCTACTCTCCCGCGGGCTTGAGCCCGGAGTACCATCGGCGCTGAGGGGCTTAACGACTCTGTTCGGAATGGGAAGAGGTGTTTCCCCCTCGCTATTGCCACCGGAAACTTATGAGGGACCAGACCCTCAAGACTGCATAGCGGCAATTTGTGTGCTCATAAGTCAAGCCCTCGGCGGATTAGTACTGGTCTGCTGAACACATTGCTGTGCTTACACATCCAGCCTATCAACCAGGTGGTCTTCCTGGAGCCTTACCCCCTCGAAGGGGTGGGAGATCTCATCTTGAGGTGGGCTTCCCGCTTAGATGCTTTCAGCGGTTATCCCGTCCAGACGTAGCTAGCCAGCAGTGCCGTTGGCACGACAACTGATACACCAGAGGTCTGTTCATCCCGGTCCTCTCGTACTAGGGACGACTCCTCGCAAATCTCCAGCGCCCACCGCAGATAGGGACCGAACTGTCTCACGACGTTCTGAACCCAGCTCGCGTACCGCTTTAATGGGCGAACAGCCCAACCCTTGGGACCTACTCCAGCCCCAGGATGCGACGAGCCGACATCGAGGTGCCA
>JAWVEV010000169.1:0-3696 GCA_033856535.1 Miltoncostaeaceae bacterium
CTTCGACGCCTCCGGTCGTGCGCTCGCCGTCTGGGCGGCGGATCGCCGGATCCTCGCCGCGACCCGCGCGTCCGGCGGCGAGTGGACCGCGCCGGTCGAGCTCTCGCCGATCGCCGAGGACCCCCCGCCGCTGATCTCCGAGGTCCGACTCTCCCGCAAGCGGCTCCGGACCGGCCCCACCGCGCTCAGCTTTCGCACCCGCGCCGCGGCACAGGTCACGGTGACGCTCCGCCGCAGGGGTCGCGGTCCCGTCCTGCGCGGGGCCAAGGTCCGCACGGTCCGCGGCCTCAACCGGATCGTCCTGCTCCGCCGGCCGCTCCATCCGGGCGCGTACCAGGTGCGGATCACGGTGCGCGCGGAGAACTGGGCGCCGGCGAGCCGCACGACGCGCGTGGTGGTGGTCCCGAAGGCCTAACCGGGCGAGCCGGCCGCCATCTCGGCGCCGGCGCAACCTCGGTGCGGGGCGAGCCGCTCGAAGGTGGCCGCGACCTCGTCGCCGGGCAGCGGCGCGAACGGCTCGACCGTCGCCCGCAGGACCGAGCCCGCCTTCCGGGCGCTCCAGAGGGCGACGGGGGCGCCGTCGACCAGGACGAGCCCGGCGCCGCCGATCGCCCTCCAGACCCGGGCGCGCAGGTCCGGGTCCGGCAGGAACGCCTCGCGGTCCCGCCCCAGCAGCAGCGGATCGCCCGGCGCGAGCAGCCGCACGCCCGGCGCCGGCGGCGGGTCCTCCAGCCGCGACAGGTCGGCGGCGAGCAGCCAAGCGCGGGCGCCGTCGACCGCCACCTCGGCCAGCTCCCCGTCGACGCTGGCCCAGAGCGACCGCGCGTGCGCCGGCGCGATCCCGACCCAGGCGGCGAGGTGCGCCGGCGTCGAGGGCCCGTAGGCCGACAGGTACCGGCGCACCAGCTCGGCGCGGGCGGCCGAGACCTCGTCCGGGGCGTCCCACCCGACCCACTGGTCGGTGCGCGCGAACGCCGGCTGGCGGCCGGCCCGGCCCGCGATGCAGAGCCGTCCGCGCAGCGACGCCATCACCAGCAGGTTCCGCTTCGCGTGGTGGCTCTTGCACCCGGGGCACCAGGGCAGCAGCTCCATCGGGAGCCGGCCGCGCAGCTCCTCGTGCAGGTCGTCGCGGCTCAGGATCCGGCCGTCGAGGGCCTCTGACACGGCCGCCACGGCCAGCTCCACCGGCTCCGCGAACCCCGTCCTGCGGTCCCGCAATGCCGGGCCGACGATCGCCTTCAGGCCGGCGTCGTCGCCCGGGAGCTGCGCCGTCCCGTAGGCCGCGGCGTCGGCCGCCGGCACCACCGCCGTCGCCGTCCGCGCGTTGTAGAGCGCCACGACGCGCCGGTCGGCGAGCGCCGCGTCGAGCCACCCCGGCGCGAGGTCCTCCACCCGTGCGGCCAGCGCCGCGGCGCCGGCGCCGGGCGGCGAGTCCTGCACGGACCAGCGCGCGAGGGCGGCGTCCGGGTCCGGATCGGGCGCGGCCAGGCCGTGGCTCGCGAGCCGAAAGGCGAGGACCCGGGCTCCGTCGACCTCCATGCCTCGCACGCTAGCCCGCGGGCCGCCGCGAGGCCGGACGGGGGCGGTCGAGGTGTCGCCGCGCGCCCAGGCGGGGACAGGTGCCGCGATGGCGCCGCCGGACACCTCCCGACTCTCCGCGCGCGAGATCTTCGAGCGCGTGAGCTCCGACGCGCGCGACGAGCTCGGGCGCCCCCCGAGCGCCCTCGCGTTCTCGGCGCTCTTCGCGGGGCTCGCGATGGGCCTCAGCGGACTCGGCGTGGCCGCCGCCCTCACCGTGCTCGGGAGCGGCCCCGGCGCCGAGTTCGTCGCGTCGATGCTCTACCCGATCGGCTTTCTCGCGGTGATCCTCGGCCGTGCCCAGCTCTTCACGGAGAACACGCTCTATCCGGTCGCGCTCATCCTCGCCGAGCGGCGCCACCTGCTGGCGACCGCGCGGCTGTGGATCATCGTGTTCACGGGCAACGTGCTGGGGGCGCTGCTGTTCGCCGTGCTCGCCGTGAAGAGCGGGGCGCTCGACGCCAACTTCGCCGGCGAGATCGCGCACTTGGGAAAGGGGCTCGTCGAGGCGGACTTCTCGACGAACTTCTGGAGCGGCGTCTTCGGCGGCTGGATCATCGCGCTGGTGGCGTGGCTCGTCGCCGCCAGCCATTGGACCATCGGCCAGTTCTTCGTGATCTACGCGCTCACGTTCCTGGTCGGGATCGGCCGCTTCGACCACTGCATCGCCTCGGCCGGCGAGGCGCTCGCCGCGGTCGTCGCGGGCGAGATGGGCGTCGGCACGTTCCTCACCTGGCTTGCCGCCGCGACGCTGGGGAACATCGTCGGCGGCGTCGGGATCGTCGCGCTCCTGAACTACGCGCAGGTCGCGTCGGGCGACGGCCCGCCGCCGACCGGGTCCGAGTCGGCCGCCGCCTAGAGGCCCTCCGGCCGGACGGCCGGCCGGGGCGACGGCCCCGAGGCGGTGGAGGTGAAGGTCGCGGCGGCGATCGCGACGGCGAGCGCCCACGCCGCGAGGGCCACCAGGGCCGCCGCGTTCCAGCCGTCCAGCAGCACCCCCGCCGCCGGCGCCACGGCCGCCCCGATCCACATCGCCGCATAGAACGCCATCAGCGCGGCCTGGCGGTCCTCGGGGCCCGAGCGCGCGGTCACCTCCTGGCTGGCGGCCGGCAGGTAGCCCCAGTAGGCGGCCAGGAAGGCCGAGTAGCCGGCGGCGAAGAGCCACAGCGGCGCGTCGACGGCGAGCGTGGGAACCAGCCCGACGAGGCCGACCGCGAGCGTCCCGACCATCGGCGCGCGCTGGCCGATCCGGTCCGAGAGGCGCCCCGTGACGCTCGCGGTGAGCGCCCCCGCCAGGCCGAGCATCGGCAGCGCGCCGGCCTCCGCCGCCGTGAGCGCGTAGCGCTCGTCGCGCAGCACCTCGGGCAGCTCGGACAACAGCAGCCAGTAGGCGCCGAAGCTGAGCGCGGCGACGGCGAGCACCGGCCAGAGCGCCAGCATCAGGCGGCCTCCCGGGGCGCCGGGGCGCGGTCCGGCCTTCGCCGGGCGCTCGTCCGGCAGGCGAAGCCAGAGCGCCCCCGCCACCACCAGGGGCGCCACCACGCAGACGGCGAGGATCGCGGCGTCGACCGAGAGCCAGTCGGCCAGCGCGCCGGCCACCGCCTGGCCGACGAAGCTCCCGGTGACCACCGCCACCACGAAGACGCCGATCAGGCGCCCACGGGTCTCCGGCGCGGCGGCGCGCGAGATCACCGCCTGGGCCACCGACGGGTAGCCGGCCGACGCGACCCCGACCAGGGTCCGGGCGACCACCGCGACCTCGGGCGAGCTGGTGAACGGCAGGACCAGGCTCGCCAGCGCGGCGGCCGCGAGCGACATCGGGAGCAGGAGCCGCGGCGAGCGCCGGCGCGCCAGCGCCAGCCACAGCACGCTCCCCACGCCGAAGCCGGCGGCGAACGGCAGCAGGAAGATCGCCGCGCTGCTGCCGTGGAGACCGAGCTCGGCCCGCGCCTCGGCGGCCACCGGCACCAGCGAGTTCGCGGAGGCGTAGACCAGGAAGGCGCCGGCGAGCAGCAGGGCGAAGAGGCCGCGGGGCATCGGCGGGTTATAGGGATCCGGACCCCGCGGGGCCCGCACCGGGCCCGGATCAGGCCCGCGCGGCCCGCAGGAAGGTCAGCA
>JAWVEV010000170.1:0-2527 GCA_033856535.1 Miltoncostaeaceae bacterium
CGTAGTAGCGCAGCGCCTCGTCGATCTCGTCGGTCAGCCGGAGCCGGGACAGCCGCAGCAGCGCCGTCTGCCAGAGGGTGAGCACCGAGCGCCACAGCGTGGCCGACCACTGCTCGTCGTCACCCTCCCCCGTGGCCGTCCGGTCGCGCTGGCGGATGAGCTCGGTGATCTGACGCTGGACGTCGGAGATCGTCTTGCGCCGGACCTCCGTCGGGTGGGCTGTGACGACCGGGCAGACCAGGGCGCCGGCCAGCTCCCGGGCGACGTCGTCGGCCGCCAGCTCGGCGTGGTCGAGCAGCTCGAGGCTGGCGGCCAGGCTGCCCTTCTGCGGCGGCGACCCCTCGCGCCGGTGGAAGCGCCGGCGGCGCTCGTGGTGGATGTCCTCCGCCAGGTTGGCCAGCAACGAGAAGTGGCTGAACGCGCGGATCACGTGGTTGGCCGAGCGGACGTCGAGGCCGTCGAGGCGCTCGGCCAGCTCGGCGCGGTCGACCTCGGAACGGCGGATCTTGAACGCCTCGACGCGGGTGGACTCGACCAGCTCCAGGACGTCGGGCCCGGCCTGCTCGCCGATCACCTCACCGAGGACTCGACCCAGCAGCCGGATGTCGTCGCGCAGCGGTGCGTCGCCGGCGCGGTCGTCCGGGCTGTCGTTCCCACCCGCGCGGCGGAGATCCGCGACGTCGACCGTGGCTTCGGACACGGGGGCAGTATCCGGCCACCGCGTGTCTGTCTCATGTCGGAGCGTCGTGGGGCGGGCGGTCAGCCCCGTTCGAGCTCCCGCAGTGCCTCGGCCGCGAGCGGGTCGCCGCCCGCGGCGCCCAGGCGGAACTGCTCGACCGCTCCTTCCAGGTCGCCGCGCTCGGCCAGCAGGTAGGCGAGATTGTGGTGGCAGTGCACCTCACCGGCGGCGATCCCGCCCCGGTAGGCCTCCTCGGCGGCTTCCTCGTCGCCCATCTCGTCGGCGTAGAAGTTGCCCAGGGGCAGCCATGCCTCGGACTCACCGAGCTTGGCACCGCGCTCCAGGACAGCGCGGGCCTCGGCCAGTCGGCCGGTCTCGCGCAGCAGGTCGCCGAGGTCGGCGCGGGCCGCGGGGTAGTGGTCGGCGCCGGCCCGGAGGTCGGCCTCCAGCCCCGTGTCGAGGGTCGTGCACCACCGCCAGCAGGCGACGAAGGCCGCGGCCTTCGGATCGCCCGCGTCCGCCAGCTGCACGGCGATCTCCATCGCCTGATCCAGCTCGCCCTGATCGCGCAGGAGGAAGGCCAGCTCGAGGCCGCCGCGCAGGTCGCCTGCCGCGCGGGCACCGCGGAAGGCATGCATGGCGCCGGCCAGATCGCCGAGGTGCTCGAGGGCGTGGCCGAGGAACCGCCACGCGTCGGGCTCCCCGCGGGCGATCGCCAGCTCGTAGGCGGCCGCCGCCTCCTCCCAGCGGTGCTGGGCCGCCAGGGCCGTCGCGAGGTTGAAGGCGCCGACCCGGTCGCCGAGGTCGGCGGCGCGCCGGAAGCACCGCTCGGCGTCCTGCTGGCGGTTCACGTCGGCGAGGTCGCAGCCGAGGTCGATCAGTTCGTCGACGTCGTCCGAGGCCGCCAGCCGCCGCATGCGGTCGTCGAGGTCCTCGGTCACCCGTCGATGATCACCGGCGCGGCACCCGCACGGCGACGGGTTGGCGGACGGCCTCACCCCAACGTGGCCCCCCGGGTCGGGTCAGCTGCCGAACGCCTCCCGCCACGCGGGCAGCAGTGTCTTCTCGCTCCACTCCAGGAACGGCCGCTGCTGGTCGCCGCCGATCTGCACCAGCGCGAGCTGGGTGAAGCCCGCGTCGGCGTACTTCTTCGCGGCCTCGAGGACGGCGTCGACGTCGTCCCCACAGGGGATGCTGCCGGCGACGTCCTCTTCGCGGACGAACTGGCTGGCCGAGTCGAAGGCCGGCGGGCCGGGCAGCTCGGCGTTGACCTTCCAGCCCAGGCCGAACCAGCGGAAGAGCCGGTGCGCCCGGGTGACGGCGGCGGCCCGGTCGGTGTCGAAGCAGATCGGCATCTGCCCCACCCGCGGCTTGCCCGCCCCGCCGGCGGCGTCGAACCACTCCCCGAGCTCGGCCGTCGGCTCGACGGCGATCATCGCGTCGGCGAGTTCCCCGGCGATCCGGCAGGACTGCTGCCCGGAGACGGCGACGCCGATCGGCACGCGCTTCTCCGGGAGGTCCCAGAGCTTGGCGGACTCGACGTCGAAGTGGTCGCCGCGGACGTTGGTGTACCCACCGTCGAAGAGGTCGCGAATGATGTGCAGCGCCTCGACCAGCATCTCCTGGCGGATGTCGGCCGGCGGCCACCCCCCGCCGACGACGTGCTCGTTGAGGTTCTCCCCCGACCCCAGTCCGAGGGTGAACCGGCCGTCGGAGAGCAACTGCAGGGTCGCGGCCTTCTGCGCCACGACCGCCGGGTGGTACCGGAAGCTCGGGCAGGTCACGTAGGTCATCAGCGGGATGCGGCTGGTGGCCTGCGCGGCGGCGCCGAGGACCGTCCAGGCGTGC
>JAWVEV010000171.1:0-5465 GCA_033856535.1 Miltoncostaeaceae bacterium
TGGTGGGGCTGACCAACTCCGACCGGGTCGGCATCAGCGGCATCGAGCAGCGCTATGACGGGCCGCTCACCGGCACACCCGGCCACCGCCTGGAGGCGCGCGACCCCTTCAAGCGGACGCTGCAGGTGCTGGACAGCGACGAGGCCCAGCCCGGCCACACGGTCCAGCTCACGCTCAACAGCGTCATCCAGGCCAAGGTCGAGCAGGTCCTGATCGACACCCGCCGGGCGTCCGGCGCCAAGAGCGCGATGGCCGTGGTGATGCGCCCGAAGGACGGGGCGATCCTCGCGATGGCCAACGTGCCGCGCTTCGACCCGACCAACCGCCGCTCGGTGAACCCGGACCTGGCGCGCAACCGGGTCGTGACCGACTCCTTCGAGCCCGGCTCGACCTTCAAGATCGTGACCGTCGCCGGCGCCCTCGAGGACGGGGTGGTGAAGCCCAACACGCGCTTCTACCTGCCGCCGGTGCTGAAGACCTACGACCGGGAGCTCAAGGACGCGCACGACCGCCCGGCGATCACCGCCTCGGTCACCCAGATCCTCCAGCAGTCGAGCAACATCGGGACGGTGAGGATTGCCCAGCAGCTGGGCCAGACGCGGCTGATCAACTGGATCGACAAGTTCGGCTTCGGCCACCCGACCGGCGTCGACTTCGGCGGCGAGAGCCAGGGCATCGTGCGCAAGGCCTCCGACTGGTCCGGCGTGTCGATCACCAACATCCCGCTCGGCCAGGGCATCACCGTCACGCTGATGCAGCTCCTCAAGGCGTACGCCACGATCGCCAACGGCGGCTACGAGGTGACCCCGCACCTCACCGCCCGCGTCGGCGACAGCCCGGTGGCGGTCAAGCGCGGCCCGCGCGTGATCAGCACCTCCACGGCGCGCAAGGTCGACCGCATGCTGCGCGACGTGGTCGACGTGGAGGGCACCGGCGTCCGGGCGGCCGTCCGCGGGTACGCCGTGGCGGGCAAGACCGGCACCGCCCAGAAGATCAACCAGGAGACCGGCGAGTACGAGAGCCGCTACATCGCCTCGTTCGTCGGCTACCTCCCGGCGGATCGGCCCGAGCTGCTCATCGCGGTCGTCGTGGACGAGCCCGGCTACCCGTACTACGGCGGCGAGGTCGCGGCCCCGGCGTTCGAGAAGATCGCCGAATACTCCCTGCAAATGCTGGAGATCGCTCCCTAGCCGGAGCGTCCGGGGGCTCTGGTAGCATCCCGCCTCGCATGACCCTCCAGGAGCTCACCGGGGCCATCCCCGGAGGGCGCGTCCTCCCGTCCGGCGCCCCCGCGACGGCCATCGCCGAGGTGGTGCACCGCGCCGATCTGGCCGGGCCCGGGGCGCTCTTCTGCTGCCTCACCGGCGGCGCCCGCGACGGCCACGATTTCGCGCCCCAGGCGGCGGCCCGCGGCGCGGCGGCGCTCATGGTCGAGCGCCCGCTCGATCTGCCCCTGCCGCAGGCGCTGGTGCCGGACACCCGGCTCGGCATGGCGCTGGCCGCGGCGGCGCTCGCGGGCCACCCGTCCGAGCGGCTCACGGTGGTCGGCGTGACCGGCACGAACGGAAAGACCACCTCGGCCTTCCTGCTCCGCGCGATCCTCGAGGCGGCCGGCCTGCGGTCCGGCCTGGTCGGGACGGTCGAGACCATCGTCGGCGGGGTCCCGGTGCCGGCGATCCACACCACGCCCGACCCCCCCGAGCTGCAGGACCTCTTCCGGCGCATGCTCGCCGCCGGCGACGCGGCCTGCGCGATGGAGGTCTCCTCGCACGCGCTCGCCCAGCGCCGGGTGGCGGGGGTCCGGTTCGCGGCGGCGCTCTTCACCAACCTCACCCGCGACCACCTCGACTACCACGCCGACGTCGAGGAGTACTTCGCGGCCAAGCGCCTCCTGTTCGCCCGCCCGCCGCACCACGGGGCCGACCCGCCCGCCGCGGTCAACCTCGACGACGCCTTCGGGCGCCGGCTCGCCCAGGAGACCGGCGCGCTCGGGTACGCGCTGGAGCGCCCGGCCGACGTCGCGCCCGAGTGGGTGCGGCCGCTGCCGCGCGGGGTCGCCATGCGGCTTCGGACCCCCCGCGGCCCGCTCGAGCTCGAGAGCCGGCTGCGCGGGCGCTTCAACGTCGCCAACCTCGCCGGGGTCGTCGCGGTCGGTGAGCTGCTCGGCCTGGATCACGCCGCCGTCGCGGCCGGGATCGCCGGCGTGCCCGGCGTGCCGGGGCGCTTCGAGCCGGTCGAGTCGGACCGGCCCTTCCAGGTGCTGGTCGACTACGCCCACACGCCGGACTCGCTCGAGAACATCCTGCGCGCGGCGCGGGACCTGGCCGGCGAGGGACGGCTCTGGGTGGTCTTCGGCTGCGGCGGCGACCGGGACCGGGGGAAGCGGCCGCTGATGGGCGCCATCGCCCGGGCCCTGGCCGACGTGGCGGTGGTGACCTCCGACAATCCCCGCACCGAGGATCCGGAGGCCATCATCGGCGAGATCGTGGCCGGAGCGGGCGTGGGGGAGGCCGTGCTGACGGTCGAGCCGGACCGCCGCCGGGCCATCGAGCTGGCGGTGGAGGGCGCCCGTGCGGGCGACGTCGTGGTGATCGCGGGAAAGGGGCACGAGGTGGGCCAGGAGCGCGATGGGGTGGTGACGCCGTTCGACGACCGCGAGGTGGCGCGGGCCGCGCTCGCGGGCGCGCCGGCATGAACCTGACGGTCAACGAGATCCTGAAGGCTTCCGGGGCTCGCCTTCCGGTGGGCACGCCGAACATCGAGGTGGTCGGCGCGAGCGTCGACTCGCGAAACGTGACGCCGGGAAGCCTCTTCGTGGGCATCCGGGGCGAGTTCAACGACGGCGGCCAGTACGCGGTCGACGCGCTGCGCGACGGCGCGGCCGCCGCGGTGGTCCGCGAGGCGGCCTGGCGCTGGATCGAGGGCGAGGCGCAGGCGCTGCGCCGGCCGGTGATCGTCGCCGACGACCCGCTGGCCGTGCTGCAGATCGCCGGCCGCCTGGCGCTCGAGCGCTCCGGCGCCAGGGTGGTCGGAATCACCGGGTCGACCGGAAAGACCACCACCAAGGACCTCCTGCTGGCCATGCTCCGGGCCGCCGGCGTCCGCGCCGAGGGCACCCCGGGCAACCTGAACACCGACGTCGGCGTGCCCATGACGCTGCTCGGGCTGGCCGAGGACACCGAGGTCGCCGTCATCGAGATGGGCATGCGCGGCCCCGGGCAGATCACCGAGCTCACCGGGCTCGCGCCGCCGCAGGTGGCCTGCATCACCGCGATCGGGCCGGTGCACCTCGAGGTGCTGGGCTCCATGGAGGCGGTCGCCGCCGCCAAGGCCGAGATCATCGCCGCGCTCCCGCGCGGCGGCACGGCCGTCGTGCCGGCCGACGAGCCGCTGTTGGAGCCGCACCTGGCGAGCCTCGACTCCGGGGTGAAGGTCGTCCGGGTCGATGCGGACGGCGCACTCGGCCTCGACCTGAGCCTGAGCAAGGCGTGGGAGCGGAGGAACGCGGCCTCCGCGCTGGCCTGCTGCCGGGCGCTCGGCATCGAGGTGCCGAGCGGCGTTCCGATCGTCTTCGAGCGCTCGGCCATGCGCGGCCAGGAGCGCGAGCTGCCGGGCGGCGGAACGCTGATCGAGGACTGCTACAACGCCAACCCGCTCGCGATGGAGGCCGCGCTCTCGGACCTGGCCGGGCGCCCGGGCCGCCGGGTGGCGGTGCTCGCGGACATGATGGAGCTCGGCTCCGACGAGGCCCGCTTCCACCGCGAGGTGGGCGAGCGCGCGGCGGCGCTCGGCATCGACCTGCTGGTGGCCGTCGGCGAGCGCGCGGCCGGCTACGCCGAGGGCGCCGGCGACCTCCCGACGGTCCGCTTCGCCACGGTCGAGGAGGCCGCCGAGGGCGTCGCGGCCCACCTCGCGCCGGGCGACGTCGTGCTCCTCAAGGGCTCCCGCTCCATGGCCCTCGAGCGCGTCGGGGCCGCGCTGCTGGCGACCGGGTGACGCTCGAGGTCTCCGGAGAGGTCCCGGGCGGCCTGGCCCGGGTGCTGATCGCCGCGATCAGCGGCGCGATGCTGCTCATGTTCCTCGGGCCCCGCTTCATCGCCTGGCTGCGCGCGAACGAGGTGGGCCAGTTCGTGCGCCCGGCCGGCCTGATCCCGGCGGGCCACGAGGAGAAGCAGGGCACCCCGACCATGGGCGGCCTGCTGATCATCCTGGCCACCACGCTGACCTTCGTGGTGCTCTCGAGCCGCAGCACGCAGGCGATGCTTGTGCTGTTCGCGACCCTGGCCTGCGGCACGATCGGTTTCCTCGACGATTTCACCAAGATCGTCCGCAAGCGGTCGCTGGGCCTGTCGGGGCGCATCCGCATGGTGGCGCTGCTCGTCGTGGCCGCGGTGGTCGTGGTCGTCGCGGTCGAGGTCGTCGGGACGCCCACGACGCTGAGCCTGCCGGTGGTCGACCGGGAGGTGGGGGTCGGCTGGGCCGGCTTCTTCGTGGTCGTCTTCCTGGTGGTCGCGGGCTCCGCGAACGCGGTGAACCTGACCGACGGCCTCGACGGGCTCGCCGCCGGCATCGCCGCCGTGGTGCTGCTGGCCTACACCGCGATCGCGTTCGTCTCCGACCAGACCGACCTGGCGATCTTCGGGGCCACGCTGGTCGGCGCGTGCCTCGGCTTCCTCTGGTTCAACTCCCACCCGGCCCAGGTGTTCATGGGCGATACCGGCTCCTACGCGCTGGGCGGGGCGATCGCCGCGATGGCGGTCATGACCAAGACCGAGATCCTGCTGGCGGTGATCGGCGCCCTGTTCGTGGCCGAGGCGCTCTCGGTGATCATCCAGGTGGTGGTCTTCAAGCGCTCGGGCCGGCGCGTCTTTCTGATGACCCCGATCCACCACCACTTCGAGATGGCCAACTGGAGCGAGACGAAGATCATCGTGCGCTTCTGGCTGATCTCGGCGATCTTCGCGGCGGTCGGGTTCACGCTGTACTTCCGCGACCTCACGGGGTGAGCCGCCGGGCGCTGGTGGTGGGGCTCGGGAAGTCCGGCCGGGCCGTCGCGCTGCTGCTCGCCCGGCGCGGCTGGGACGTCGTGGCGGTCGACGGCGCACCGGTCGAGGCGCCCGAGCTCGCGGCCGCCGGCGTCGAGGTCCGCAGCCCGTGGTCCGAGCCGGTGGGCGGGCTGGACCTGGTGGTGAAGAGCCCGGGGGTGCCCGGCGAGGTCGCGCCGGTGGCCGCCGCGCGCGCGGCCGGCGTCCCGGTCTGGAGCGAGATCGAGCTCGCCGCGCGGGAGCTGCCCAACCCGCTGCTGGCGGTGACCGGGACCAACGGCAAGACCACCACCACCGAGCTCACGGCCCACCTCCTGCGGGCCGCCGGCCTCGAGGCCCAGGCGTGCGGCAACCAGGGGACTCCGCTGGCCGGCCTGGTCGACGCGGCCGACCCGGCGGCCTGGCTGGTCGTGGAGTGCT
>JAWVEV010000172.1:0-2583 GCA_033856535.1 Miltoncostaeaceae bacterium
CGCGCCGGGCGCCGAGACCGACGCGAAGATCACCGTCCGCGCCGCCTGCAGGTGCTCGATCCGCCCGGTCTGGGCGGTCACCGGCATCTGCAGCGACGGCTGGTCCGGCAGGCGGTAGACCTCCTTCCAGCTGCAGGCGTCGTCGAGGCTGCGCATGACCACGGCGCCGTTGGTGGCGAAGTGCGCGGTCGGCTCGTAGCGGTCGACCGTGTGGTCGGTCATCACCTGCTCGCCGGTCGGGAAGGTCGGCGCCGGCAGCACGGTCCAGGTCCCGCGGTCGCCGCGCAGGGTCTCCCGGCTCGGGCACTCCGGATCGGCGCCGTCCGCGGATGCGGTCAGCGCGACGCCGGCCGCGAGCAACGCGGCCGCCACGAGCCTTCTGATCCCCGCCCCGCTCACGCCACCCGCCACGGTAACGACGAGCCGCGGCCAATAGCACCGGTCGACACGTAGTCCACAACGTCGGGAGCGCCCGTCTATGGCGGTGACACAAGCGCGCGGGTACGTTCCCGCCGATGCCGCCTCTCGGTCACGCGCTCCGGGTGCTCGCGCTGGTGCCCATGATCACCGGCGCCGCCTCGGCGGTCGCCGGCGCCGCGATCATCCCGGACGCCGGCGCGGTGAGCGCGAGCGTCGAGTCCGAGCTGCGCTTCTTCAGCGTCTGGTGGGTCGGGCTCGGGCTCTATCTGTGGTCGCTCGCGCCGCGGGTGCACGAGCGCGGGCGCGAGCTGCGGGTCGCCTGCGCGCTGCTGTTCGCGGGCGGGCTGGCCCGGCTGTGGGCGATCGCCGACGCCGGCCGGCCGGCCACGACCTTCGTGGTGCTGATGGCGATCGAGCTGGTGATCGCGCCCCTTCTCGTCCTCTGGCAATCGCGGATAGGCTCGCCCTGAAGGTGTTCGGCTTCGGCAAGAAGATCAAGGACCCCGTCCGCGGCACCGCCCAGGTGGTGGGCACCTCCGGCCTGAACCCGATGGCCACGAGCCAGACCTGCAAGATGACGCTGGTCGTCCAGGCCGAGGGGATGGCGCCCTACTCGACCGAGCACAAGTGCACCGCCAAGGCGAGCAAGTGGCCCTACGCCGGCCGCACGCTCCCCGTCACCGTCGACCGCTCCGACCCCACGCGCCTGCGGGTGGAGTGGGACGAGGTCCCGGAGGCCGCCGACGTGCACCGCGACCAGGCGGCCGCGCTGGTCGACTCGCTTCGCAACCCCGCGACGATGTCCGTGCAGGCGCAGCCGTACGACCCGTCCAACCCGCAGCACCGGCAGGCCCTCGACGCCGCCGAGGCCGCGACGGGAATGGACCTCAACGGCGACGGCCGCGTCGCCGGCCGCGGCGAGCCCGCCGACCACATCGCCCAGCTCGAGCGGCTGGTCGCCCTGCGCGACTCCGGCGCGCTCACCCCCGAGGAGTTCGAGGCCGAGAAGAAGCGCCTGCTCGGTTCGTGAGGCGCCAAGGCTCTCAGGAGCACTGACAGCCGAGGGGCACCGGGGCTGGTTCGGCCTCGAACGCGCCCGAAGTCGCGCTATGCGCGACTTTCGACGTGTTCGGCGACCCGGCGTGCGCGGATCACGGCGTCCTCGCCGGCGCCTGCCTTCGGGCGCGGGCGGTGCTCGGCGACGAGGAGCTCCCAGCGCGCGGGGTCGAGCGCCGCGTGCGCGGCCTCGAGCGAGACCTGCGTCTGGCCCGCCGCGGCCGTCGCGCCCGCCAGCAGCAGCGTCCCGCCCGGCGCGACGGCGGCGGCCATCCGCTCCACCATCTGCTCCACCGGGCCGGCCACGTGGACGTAGAGGCAGGACACGAGGTCGTAGGCCTCCGGCTCGGGCGTCCAGGCCCCGAGGTCGGCCTCTATCCAGTCGACCTCCACGCCCAGGCTCGCGGCCATAGACCGGCCGTAGGCGAGCGCCGGCGCGGCGAAGTCCACCGCCGTCACCTTCCACCGGCGCGCGGCGAGCCAGATCGCCTCGGCTCCGTGGCCGCAGCCGGCGTCGAGCGCTCGCCCGGGGGGAAGGTCGGCCACCTCACCTGTGAGGTGGGTGTTCGGGGGCCGCTGAGCCAGGCCGTCGCCGTGCTCGCGCAGGGCTCGCGCCCAGCGCTCCTCCCACCCGGCCCGGCCGAAGTCGCTCAGGCCGGCAGGTGCAGCGGCAGGCCGAAGGCCGGGAACAGCGCCGCCGTGTCGAGGAAGACGTTGATGCCGGTGATCCGGTCCCCGTCGGTCTCGAGCACGTGCAGGCCCCACGGGGAGTGGCCGCCGTCCGGGTCCGGGCGGTACTGGGCGAAGGCGGGGGCGCCGTTGGCGCGCGTCTGCAGCATGCGCGAGCCGCGGCAGTCCGCGCCGGGGCCGAGCATCCAGGTGACGATGTCCTGCGGGCCCTGCATCCACAGCGCGTAGGGCGGCATGGAGAGCGTCGCGTCCTCGTGCAGGAGCGCGGTCAGCGCCTCCATGTCGTAGCGCTCGAAGGAGTCCAGGTAGCGGTCCAGCAGCAACTGCTGCTCGTCGTCCATCGGCTCGCCGCCGCCGACTTCCGCCGACAGCGACTGCGCGTCCAGGGTCGCCCGCGCGCGCTGCAGCGCGGAGTTG
>JAWVEV010000173.1:0-12563 GCA_033856535.1 Miltoncostaeaceae bacterium
CTCCGCCTGCTGCAGCAGGCGCGCGACGAGGCCCACCGCTTCGCCCTGCGCCACCACCGCGGCAAGCGCGGGCGGGGGATGACCGACAGCCTGCTCGACCGCCTCCCGGGCATCGGCCCGGCCCGCAAGCGCGCCATCCTGCGGCACTTCGGGACGCCGGAGCGCTTCCTGGAGGCGACCCGCGACGAGCTCGCCGCCGTGCCGGGCCTGCCGCCCAAGGTCGCCCGAGACCTCTACGAGCACCTGCACCGCACCGCCTCCCCGGGCGGCGGGGCGGTCGCGGCCGGAGCGCGGTGAGCGCCTCCCCGCTCGGCCCGCCGGCTCCGCCGCCGGCGGCGCCGGTCCAGATCACGATCATCACCGGCATGAGCGGGGCCGGGAAGAGCCAGGCCATGGGCGCGTTTGAGGACGCCGGCTGGTTTTGCGTCGACAACCTGCCGCCCCGCCTGCTGCCGGCCTTCACCGACCTGCTGGGCCTGGAGGGCTCGAAGGTCGAGCGGGCCGCCGTCGTCTGCGACGTGCGCGGCGGCGTCTGGTTCCGCGACCTCGACGCCGTGCTGGCGAGCGCCGCCGCCAAGGGCGCCCGGCCGCGGGTGGTCTTCATGGAGGCCTCCGACGAGACGCTGATCAACCGCTTCCGCGAGACGCGCCGGCCGCACCCGCTCTCCGAGGGCGCCACCGTGCTGGAGGGCATCGGCCGCGAGCGCGACTCGATGGCCGACGTGCGCGAGCAGGCCGACGTGGTCATCGACACCACGGACCTGACGATCTGGGACCTGCGCCGGGTGATCTCAGAGCACCTGCTCGGCCCGAGCGACCGCCCCAGGATGCAGGTCAACTTCGTCTCCTTCGGCTACAAGCACGGCGCCCCGCGCGACGCCGACCTGCTGCTGGACGTGCGCTTCCTGCGCAACCCGCACTACGTGCCGGAGCTCCAGCCGCTCACCGGCCTGGACGCCTCGGTGGCCGACTACGTCGCCGCCGCCCCCGGGATGGACACCTTCGTGCCCCGGCTCGAGGCGATGCTCGACTTCCTGCTGCCGGCCTACGCCGAGGAGGGCAAGAGCAACCTGGTGGTGGCCTTCGGCTGCACCGGGGGCCGGCACCGGAGCGTGGTGCTCGCCGAGATGATGGCCCGCAGGTACGGGGACCGCGCCGGCATGGACGTCAGCACCTCCCACCGTCACATCCTGCGCGCGGGCGCCGCCCCGGCCGCGGCGTCCGACGGCCGTGGACCCGGCGCCTAGGGCTCCGGGGCGGCGCCCCCGGATCGCCGCTCTCGGCGGCGGCACCGGCCTCGCCACCCTGCTGCGCGCGCTCAAGCGGGCCCCGGTCGACCTGACCGCGATCGTCACGGTCGCCGACGACGGCGGCTCCTCGGGACGCCTGCGCCGCGAGCTCGGCGTGCTGCCGCCGGGCGACATCCGCAACTGCCTCGTCGCGCTCGCCGACGACGAGTCGCTGCTCGGCCGCCTCTTCCAGCACCGCTTCGCCGAGGGCGAGCTGAGCGGCCACTCGTTCGGGAACCTCTTCCTCGCCGCGCTGTCCGAGGTGACCGGCAAGTTCGACCTGGCGATCCAGGAGTGCTCCCGGGTCCTGAAGATCAACGGCCGGGTGCTCCCCTCCACGCTGACCGAGGTCTCGCTGCGCGCCGAGAAGGGCGACGGGACCGTGGTGGCCGGGGAGAGCACGATCGCGTCCTGCCGGGGCCACTGCCGGCGCGTCTGGCTCGAGCCCGAGCCCCGCGCCCACGGGCCGGCGCTCGAGGCGATCCGAGCCGCCGATCTGGTCGTGCTCGGCCCCGGCTCGCTCTTCACCAGCGTGCTGCCGCACCTGGCCGTGCCGGACCTCGCGGAGGCCATCGCCACCGCCCGCGCGCCCAAGGCCTACATCTGCAACGTGATGACCCAGCCGGGGGAGACCGATGGCTTCGACGCCTCGGATCACCTCGACCGGGTGGTCGAGATGCTCCCCGGCGGCGTGGACGTGGTGGTGGTCCACGAGGGGCCGCTGGACCCCGAGGCGGTCGCCGCCTACCGGGCCGAGGGGCAGGAGCCGGTGAGCGCGGACGCGACGAAACTGGCCGCGGCGGGCGTGCGGATCGTCGCGGCGGACCTGGCCGAGATCGGCTCCGCGGTGCGGCATTCGCCGGTCGCGCTGGCCGGCGTGCTGCTCGATCTGGTCATGCGTGCGCCGAAGCCGAAAAAAAAGGATATGCAACGGTTGCCACGAACCTCATAGCGCCCATAGACTGCCGGCGCGCGGCCCACTGACAGCCCCTCTCGGGGGTCTGTCGACATGTCTTCTTCATCCGGGTCCGCGTGCCACTGTCCTCTCTGAAGGAGTCGACACTCGACATGAGCGCACGCGCGAAAGCAATTTTCCCGCTCGCGTTGGTGATCGCGGTGATCTCGTTCCTCTGGACCGAGCTCTCGCTCAACTTCACCTTCAACTGGGTCACCGATGGCGACCAGACCCTGGTCGGCTTTGGTGTTCCCTCGAACTTCCACCTGATCCTCCCGACCTGCTTCATCACCTACGGCCTGTTCTTCGCCGCCGGTGGCGACAACGCCGCCTTCGGCAAGATCTTCCTCGCCACCGTGTTTGGTTCGGTGGCCGCCCTCATCACCATGCCGCTGGCCTTCAAGACGGCCGACGCCAACATCGGTGACGAGATGTCTGCCAGCCCCGACGGGCCGGCTTACTGGGGCATCGCCCTCTGGGTGGGGGTCTTCGCGTTCATTCTCGTGATGATCCTCGTCGCAGGAGACTGGTATTACGTCGCAGGCACGTTCCCGTGCTTCGCGGCCGTGTTCCTTTGGTGGATCGCCACCGGCCTTGACGGTTACGTCCAGGCGCCGGTGTCCGGTTCCAAGCTGAGCGGTGACGAGTTCCTCGCCGCCGTCGGCGAGGCGGGTGCCGGTGGTACCGGTGCCGCCCTCGGCCTCCTCAGCACCCCGTGGTACTGGGTCTGGTTCTCGAGCTGGATCACGCTGGTCATCGGTACGTGCCTTGGGATCATCACCTCGAAGATCACCGCGGCCATCACGCCGAAGCCGAAGGCCGCCGCTGCTGAGGCCTAGGCCTCTCCTGCAGCACTGAGCCCTTCGCCGGGGGCCCTTCGGGGCCCCCGGTTTTTTTGTGCTCAGCAGCGGCCCCAGAGGCCGCGCCCCTCCCGCCGGGCCGCGCGCTCGGCCGCCGCGAACGCCGGCAGCCGGCGGAACTCCCGCCCGCGGTAGACGTAGACCTCGGCGTAGCCCTCGCGCACCAGGCGCTGGTTGACCGGGGTGCCGCCCGCCTTCGGCACGACGTACGCCAGAAGGCGGCCGTAGTAGTCCACCCTGTACTGGGTGGGGTCGGTCTCGAGCCGCACCGGCGTCCCGGACGGCAGAAGCCGCGCGGTCTCCCGGGCCGCCTCGGGCCCGTAGCACTCCACCGGCCGGTCGGGGGCCACGCTCTCGGGCGTGTCGATCCCGAGCAGCCGGACGCGAAAGCGCTCGCCGCCGGCGCGGGCCACCAGGGTGTCGCCGTCGACCACCCGCTCCACCCGGGCGTCGAGGAGGGCCGCGCCGGACGGCGGGTCCCCGTCGCGGACCGGGGCGGCGCACCCGGCGGCGAGGGCGGCGAGCGCCGCGACGGCCGGGATCGCTCGGCGCACCGCGCCGATGCTGACAGGGCGAGCGGGCGCGATGCTACCCTCCGCGCGGTTTTCGACCGCGATGATGGAGGAGTTTGTGAGCGTTCGCGTGGGCATCAACGGCTTCGGCCGGATCGGCCGCAACGTCTTCCGCGCGATGCGGATGCGTGACACCGGGGCGGAGATCGTCGCGGTCAACGACATCACCGACACCGCGACCCTCGCTCACCTGCTCGACTACGACTCGGTCTTCGGCCGCTACCCCGGCCACGTCCACGCCCACGACGACCACCTCCACGTGGACGACACCGAGGTCAAGGTGCTGGCCGAGCGCGACCCGGCGAAGCTCCCCTGGAAGGAGCTCGGGGTCGACGTGGTCATCGAGAGCACCGGCCTGTTCACCGCCCGCGACAAGGCCGCGCTGCACCTCGAGGCCGGCGCCAGCAAGGTGATCATCTCCGCGCCGGCCAAGAACCCGGACATCACGGTCTGCATCGGGGTCAACGACGACCAGTACGACCCCGAGAAGCACGACGTGATCTCGAACGCCTCCTGCACCACGAACTGCCTGGCCCCGCTGGCCAAGGTGCTGATGGACGAGTTCGAGATCGTGCGCGGCTTCATGACCACCTGCCACTCGTACACGAACGACCAGCGCATCCTCGACCTGCCGCACCCGGACCTGCGGCGGGCGCGCGCGGCGGCGCTCTCGATCATCCCGACCTCCACCGGCGCGGCGAAGGCGATCGGCGAGGTGCTGCCGGCGCTCAAGGGCAAGCTGGACGGCATCGCCCTCCGGGTGCCGACGCCGGACGGCTCGGTGGTGGACCTGACCGTGGAGGTCGGTCGCGAGACCAGCGTCGAGGAGGTCAACGCGGCCTTCCTCAAGGCGTCCGAGAGCGGCCCGCTGGAGGGCATCCTCGGCTACACCGAGGACCCGATCGTCTCGCGCGACATCGTCGGCGACCCGCGGTCCTCGCTGCTCGACGCCCAGCTCACGATGGTCAACGGCACCACGGTCAAGCTCATCTCCTGGTACGACAACGAGTGGGGCTACTCGTGCCGGGTCGCCGAGCTGGCCGAGCGCGTCCTTCCCTCCTAGTGGGGCTCGCCACCGTCGAGGGCGCCGCGGGCGACTACCGCGGCGCCCGCGTGCTCCTGCGGTCCGACCTCAACGTCCCGCTGGAGGACGGGCGGGTCACCGACGACGCGCGCATCCGCGCCTCGGTGCCGACGGTCGAGCTGCTGCTCGAGGCCGGCGCCGGCGTCGCGGTCTGCTCGCACCTGGGCCGGCCGAAGGGCGAGGCCAAGCCCGAGCTCTCGCTGAAGCCCTGCGCCGAGCGCCTCGGCGCCCTCCTCGGCCGGCGGGTGGAGCTCCTCTCCGACTGCGTCGGGCCCGAGGTGCGCGAGCGGGTCGGGCGGCTTCAGCCCGGTGAGGTGGTGATGCTGGAGAACCTGCGCTTCCACCCGGGCGAGGAGAAGAACGACCCGGCCTTCGCCGCGGCGCTGGCCGACGGCTTCACGCGCTACGTCAACGACGCGTTCGGCGCCGCGCACCGCGCCCACGCCTCCACCGAGGGCGTCGCGCGGCTGCTTCCCGGTCGCGCCGGCCTGCTGCTGGCGCGCGAGGTCGAGGTGATCGGCGGCCTGCTGAGCGCGCCGAGGTCGCCGTTCGTGGCCGTGCTCGGCGGCTCGAAGGTGAGCGACAAGCTGCCGCTCATCAGCAGCCTGCTGGAGCGCTGCGACCGGGTGCTAATCGGCGGCGCGATGTGCTTCACCTTCCTCGCCGCGCTGGGCGAGCCGGTGGGCGCCTCGATGCACGAGGGCGCCGACGGCCAGGCCGTCGCCAAGCGCCTGCTCGAGGATGCGGTGCGCTTCAACTGCGCGCTGCAGCTGCCCTCCGACATCCTCGTCGCCGACCGCTTCGCCGCCCACGCGGCCCTCGAGGTGGCGCCGAGCGACGGGATCCCGGACGGCGGGATCGGCGTGGACATCGGCCCGCGCACGGCCGCCTCGTACCAGGAGGCGATCCGGTCCGGCGCGACGATCTTCTGGAACGGCCCGATGGGCGCGTTCGAGATCCCGCCGTTCGCCGAGGGCACCCGGGCGATCGCCGAGGCCATGGCCGCCTCGGAGGGCGTCACGGTGGTGGGCGGCGGCGACTCGGGCGCGGCGGTCGCCCAGATGGGCCTTGAGGACCGCTTCACCCACGTCTCGACCGGCGGCGGAGCGGCACTCGAGATGCTCGAGGGCAAGACGCTCCCGGGCGTCGCCGCGCTTCCCTCCGCATGACGACGCCCCGCCGCCCGCTCGTCGCGGGCAACTGGAAGATGAACAAGACGAACGCCGAGGCCGGCGACCATTGCTCGCGCCTGCGGCACATCCTCCACGAGGGGCCGCACCGCGCCGAGGTGGCCGTCTGTCCGCCCTTCACCTCGCTCGAGACCGCCGCGGCGGCGCTGGCCGGCAGCGACATCTGGGTCGCCGCGCAGGCCGTGCACGAGGCGGCCAGGGGCGCGCACACCGGCGAGATCTCGGCCGGGATGGTCCACGCCGCCGGCGCGATCGGCGCCATCGTGGGCCACTCCGAGCGCCGGGCGGCGGGGGAGACCGACGCCCAGGTGGCGGCCCGCGTGCGCGCCGCGCTCGACGGCGGGCTGCGCGTGATCCTCTGCGTCGGCGAGTCGCTGGAGCAGCGCGAGGCCGGCGACACCGAGGCCTGGCTCACGGGCCAGCTGCGCTCGGCGCTGGCCCGGGTGGCGGCCGAGGAGACGCCGCGCCTGGCGATCGCCTACGAGCCGATCTGGGCGATCGGCACCGGCCGCACCGCCAGCCCCGAGACGGCTCAGGAGGCCTGCGCCCACGTGCGCGCGGTGGCCGGCGAGCGGCTCGACGGCGAGGCCGTGCTGGTGCTCTACGGGGGCAGCGTGACGCCGGACAACGCGGCCGAGCTGATGGCCCAGCCGGACGTCGACGGGGCCCTGGTGGGCGGCGCGAGCCTCGACGCGGAGGGCTTCGCGGAGATCGTGCGGGCGGCCGGGTGACTCCCCCCGACGGCCCGCTCGTGCTGGTCGTGGTCGACGGCTTCGGGATCGCTCCGCCCGGTCCGGGCAACGCGGTCAGCTTGGCCCGCACGCCGATGATGGACGCGCTGGCGCGCGAGGGGTCGGCCTGCCGCATCCAGGCCTCCGGGCTCCCGGTGGGCCTGCCGGACGGCCAGCAGGGCAACTCCGAGGTCGGTCACCTGAACCTGGGCGCCGGCCGCCGCGTGCCGCAGATGCTGGTGCGGATCGACGAGGCCATCGCCGACGGCTCGCTCGCGAGGCTCGCGCCGCTCCAGGAGGCCCTCGCGCTGGGCCGCGAGCGGGCCCTGCACCTCGTCGGCCTGGTCGGCGACGGCGGCGTGCACGCCAGCCAGCGCCACCTGTTCGCGCTGCTCGAGGCGGCCCGCGCCGCCGGCGTCGAGCGCTGCTACGTCCACGCGCTCACCGACGGGCGCGACACGCGGCCCGACTCCGCCCTGCCGGCGGTCACGCAGCTCGAGGCGGCCGGCGCGCGGGTGGTCACGATCTGTGGCCGCTACTTCGCCATGGACCGCGACCGGCGCTGGGATCGCACCCGCAAGGCCTACGACGCGATGATCCACGGCACCGGGCGCTCGGCCGAGAGCGCCGCGGCCGCGGTGCGCGCGTCCTACGACGCCGGCGTGAGCGACGAGTTCATGGAGCCGGCGGTGATCGGGCCGGCGTCCGAGGGACGGGTCCGCGACGGCGACGCCGTCATCTTCTGGAACTTCCGCCCGGACCGCGCCCGCCAGCTCAGCCGCGCGCTGGCCGTGCCCGGCTTCGCCGACTTCGACCGGGGCGCCGCCCCGCCGGCCGTGGGCCTCACGACCATGACCCGCTACAAGGCCGATTTCCCGTTCCCGGTCCTGTTCGAGGCGCAGGACGTGCGCGGCGGGCTGGCCGAGGCCGTGAGCGGCCAGGGCCGCACCCAGCTCCACGTGGCCGAGACCGAGAAGTACGCCCACGTGACCTTCTTCTTCAACGGCGGGCGCGAGGAGCCGTTTCCCGGCGAGCGGCGCGAGCTGGTGCCCTCGCCGCAGCACGTGGCGACCTACGACAAGGCGCCGGAGATGAGCGCGGCGGGGGTGCGCGACGCGGTCGTGGCGGGCCTGGAGGCCGGCGGCGATGCGCTGCTGATCGTGAACTTCGCCAACGCGGACATGGTCGGGCACACCGGCGTGGTCCCGGCCGCGGTGGCCGGCATCGAGGCGGTCGACGCCGGCGTCGGCGCGATCCGCGCGGCCGTCGCCCGGGCCGGCGGCCTTCTCTGCGTGACCGCCGACCACGGCAACAGCGAGGTCATGCTGGAGCCCGACGGGAGCCCGAACACCGCCCACACCACCAACCCGGTGCCGCTCTGGATCGACCGGCCCGGGCTGGCGCTGCGCGACGGGGCCCTGGGCGACGTGGCGCCCACCCTCTGCGGCCTCATGGGCTGGGACCCGACCGCGGCGATGACGGGGAAGCCGCTGCTCTAGCCGGCCGACGCCGACGCCGCCGCCAGCATCGCGGCGACGACGCGGCGGTACTCCTCCTCGTCGACGCGGGTGGTGGGTCCGCGGCGCACCCGGGCCGGGTCGATGCCGGCGGCCTCCGGGTCGGCCACGTTGTCGTCGGCCGCCTTGGCGACCAGCACCCGGTGGCGCAGCCGCCAGGGCCAGCGCTCCCGCCCGTCGCCGTCCTCGTTGGGCTCCGGCTCGGTCGAGATCACCTCGACGGCGGCGATGAAGCCGCGGTTGGAGCCGTAGAGCACCGCGCGGTCGCCCTGCTCGACCGACACCGGCCGCTTCTTCTCGGGGAACCACAGCTCGCCGGGGCTGTGCTTCCAGGCCGCGAGCCAGTCCTCCGGCGGCGGCTCGTCCCGTGAGCCGATCGTGAAAATCCAGTGCTGCACGTCGTGGCCCCCTGTCGTCGAGCGGTGCGGTCGCGGCATCGTACGGGCGGCGCCGGACCCCCTCGCGACCCGGTCACCTCCGGCGCACGACCCCGCGATACTCGTCGCCGGCCACCCGGTCGAGCGTGATCAGCTCGTTCCCCGACCGGTGGCACCAGGCCGGCAGGTCGACCTCGATCAGTGGGTCGTCGGCGAGCAGCTCGATCAGCCCGCCCGGCGGGACGCGGCGGGCGGCGCGGTCGATGAGCTGGATCGGAACCGGGCAGAGCGTGCCCAGCGCGTCGACCACGCGGGCGGTCACGGGGCCAGCGGGCTCATGGCGCGCAGCGCCGCGACGGCCTCGGCGAAGGCCGCGACCGCCAGGTCGACCTCGCCCTCGGTCGTCGATGGGCCCAGGGTCATGAGCACGGCCGAGTGGGTCCAGGGTGGCTCCAGGCCGATCGCCTCCAGCGTCGGCGCCGCCTTGCCGGCGTGCGCGGTGCACGCCGAGCCGGGAGAGACGGCGACGCCGCGGGCGGCCAGCGCCAGCGCCAGGCTCTCGCCCTCGACCCAGCCGGCCGAGGCGCTGACATGGCCCGGGATGCGGCCCTCGCGCGGGCCGTTGAGCCGCACGTCGGGCACGGCGAGGAGGCCGGCCAGCAGGCGCGCGTCCAGCGCGCGCAGGCGGGCCGCGCGCTCGTCGAGCTCGGCGGCGGCCAGGGCGGCGGCGGCTCCCATTCCGACGATCGCCGGCAGGGCCTCGGCGCCGGCGCGTTTGCCGGCCTCCTGCGCGCCGCCCTCGATGAGCGGGTGAAGGCGGGCGCCGGGCCGCACCCAGAGCGCGCCGGCCCATGCCGGGCCGCCCATCGGCCCGGCGCCGAGGGTCAGCGCGTCGCAGCCCAGCGCGGCCACGTCCAGCGGCACCAGGCCGGCGCTCGCGCCGGCGTCCACGTGCACCCGGGGCTCGGGCCGGACCGCCCGGACGGCGGCGACCAGCGCCGGCACGTCCTGCAGCGTCCCGATGTCCGGCTGGCCGTGGACGACGCAGACGAGGGCCGTGTCGTCGCGCACCGCGTCGGCCAGCGCCGCCGGCGCGACGCGCCCCTCGTCGTCCACCTCCACCAGGGTCAGGTCGCCGCCCTCGCGGGTCGCCGAGCGCAGCGCCGCGAGCGTTGCCGGGTGCTCGACCCGGGTCGCGACGGCGTGCCGGCCGAGCGCCCGGTTGGCCGAGAGCAGCCCCTTCACCGCCAGGTTCCGCGACTCGGTGGGGCCCGAGGTGAAGAGCACGTCGTCGGGATCCGCGCCGATCAGCGCGGCGACCTGCGCGCGCGCCTCCTCGAGCGCCTCGGCCGGCCGCCGGCCGGCGTCGTGCAGGCTCGCCGGGCTGCCGAAGTCGGCGCCGAGGAACGGCAGCATCGCCTCGCGGACGCGCGGGTCGAGCGGCGCGGCCGCCGCGTGGTCGAGGTAGGCCCTCACCAGCCCTCGCTGAGGCGCGTCGCGAGCACCACGGGCAGCCCCGCGGCGATGATCGCGCTCTGCGCCGCCGCGACGTCGTAGGGCGTGCGGCGGAAGTGGATCAGCGCGTCGTCGGGGTCGTAGAGCGCCCAGGCGGCGCGCGGGTCGCCGTCGCGCGGCTGTCCGACCGAGCCGGGGTTCACCAACCAGCGGCCCCCGCCGACGGCGAGGAGCATCTCGCCGGCCACCGGGACCGTCTGGATGGAGCCGTCGTCGCGCAGGCCCCAGGCCGCGGGCTGGTGGGTGTGGCCGACCAGCGTCAGCGGCGCCCGCGCGGCCTCCAGCGCGATCCGCGCCTGCGCGGTCGCGACGACGTACTCCCAGATCGGGTCGCGCGGGCTGGCGTGGAAGAGGGCCACGTCTCCGGCGGGGTCCGAGGGCTGGAGCCTCGCCAGCCGGTTGATCGCGAGCGGCCCGAGCGCACGGCGGGTCCAGGCGATCGCCTCGCCCGCGACGCCGGTGAAGTGGTCGATCGGGATCCGGCCGGCCGCGGCGAGGTCGTGGTTGCCCGCCAGGCAGCGCTCGGCCTCCGACGTGCAGGTGGCGAGGCAGTGCAGCGGGTCGGCGCCGTAGCCGACCAGGTCGCCCAGGCACCACATGGCGCGCGCACCGGCCTCCCGGGCCGCGCGCAGCACGGCCACCAGGGCGGGCTTGTTGCCGTGCACGTCGCTGAGGATCGCGATCTTGGGCGTCGGGGGCTCCGGGGGCGGGGAAGGGGCCTCGCTACGATAGGGCGGTGCCGCGGCGCCGTGGACAGGGCTTGGGGCGGGCGACGCGGCGCGCCCTGCTGACGGCCGCCGGTGCGGTCGCGCTCGCCGGAGGCGCCGTGGCGGCGCTGCGCCTGGGCGTCTGGAGCGGGCGCGTGCCCCACGTCGAGCCCGCGCCGCTCGCCGGGAACTTCGACCCCGACGCGCTCGAGCGCAACCGCGACTACCGGCGCGGCGTCTGGACCATGGCCGCGGTCGGGATCCCGCTGGTGCCGGCGATCGCGATCGCGGCGGCCGCCCTGGGCGGGCGCTGGCGGCCGGCGGTCGTGCGGGCCGCGCGGGGGCGCCCCTGGCGCGCCGGGCTCATCGCCGGCGGCGGCCTGGCGATCGTCGCCAGCGTCGCCACCCTGCCGCTCGGCGCGGCGCGCTTCGCCTGGGGGCGCTCGTACGGGATCGTCACCCAGCCGCTCGCCGGCTGGCTCGCCGACGCCGGGAAGTCGGCGCTGATCGAGGCCGCGCTGCTCGGCGCGGTCGGGGCGGTGGTCGCCGTCCTGATGGCCCGCCTGCCGCGCGCCTGGCCGGCCGCGGTCGCGGCCCTGGTCGCGGGCCTCGCCTTCGCGATGTCCCTGCTCGCGCCGGTCGTGATCGAGCCGCTCTTCCAGAAGACCGAGCCGCTGCGCGATCCCGTCCTGGCCCGCGAGGTGCTCGACCTCGCGCATCGCTCGGGTGTCGACGCCGATCGGGTGCTGGTCTCGGACGCCAGCCGGCGCACCACCGCGGCCAACGCCTACGTCTCCGGCCTCGGCCACAGCCGGCGGATCGTGCTCTACGACACCCTGCTGCGCGACTTCCCGCGGGACCAGGTGCGCATGGTCGTGGCCCACGAGCTCGCCCACGTGCGGCACCGTCACGTCCTGAAGGGCACGACCTGGGGCGCGGCGCTGGCGCTGCCCGCCTGCCTGCTCCTGCTCGCGGCGGTCGGCTGGCGCACCGGCTGGGCCGCGCCGCGCCGGGGGACCGCCGAGGGGACCGACCTGGTGGTGCGCCGGCTTGCCGTGGCGGCGGCGGCCGCGGCGACGATCGGCGCGGTGGCGACGCCGCTCGGCGCGTGGGTGAGCCGCGCCTACGAGCGCGAGGCCGACTGGTCCGCGCTGCAGGTCACCCACGACCCCGGCGCCGCGATCCGGCTGCAGCAGGGCCTCGTGCGGCGGAGCCTGAACGTCCCCGACCCGCCCGAGGCGGTGCAGGTCTGGTTCGGCACCCACCCGACCGCGCTCGAGCGGATCGCGCTGGCGGAGCGGTCGGAAGAGGCGCCCTGAGGGGCGCCCGCACCCGGCTGCAGGTGGTCGCCGTGGGCCGCCTGCGCGCGCCGCACGACGGCCCGGGCCGCGAGTACGAGGGGCGCCTCGCCGGCATGGTCGGCTTCCGCGCCGACGAGGTCGCCCAGGAGCCGGACGCCGGGAGCGGCGCCCGCCGCGCGATGGCCGTCGAGGCCGGCCGCATCCGGGGGAAGCTGGTCGACGGCGCCTGGCGCGTCGCGCTCGATCCGGCCGGGCGCCCGCCGCGGTCGAGCGACGCGTTCGCCTCCTGGCTCGGCGAGCGCCTGGAGGCGGCGCGCCCGGTGGCCTTCCTCATCGGCGGGCCGCACGGGCTCGACGCGGGCCTGCTCGGCGAGTGCGAGGAGCGTCTCTCGCTGGGCCCGCTCACGCTGCCGCACCAGCTGGCCCGGGTGGTCCTGGCCGAGCAGCTCTACCGGGCGCTCTGCG
>JAWVEV010000174.1:0-3991 GCA_033856535.1 Miltoncostaeaceae bacterium
CCCGGCGAGGTGGCCGGCGATCAGCGCCGCCACCTGGACGTACCAGATCGTCTCGGCGCCGACCGCGGCGTAGTCGATCGCCGGCGCGCCGCCGCCGCGGCCGAGCGGGTCGGCCAGCAGCGGCCCGAGCGCCTGCCCCTGGAAGACGACCAGCGAGAAGTAGTGGGCCAGGGCGTAGGCCACGCCGATCGGCACCAGGCCCTGGGCAAAGCGCTCGGCCAGTCGGTCCGGCGGCCTCCGGACGGCCCCGCGCATGCCGGCCACGCCGAGCGCGTAAAGGCCGGCGACCGCCCCGACCGCGACCAGCAGGCCCAGCGTGTCGGCCGTCGTGCGGCCGATCGCGTCGCCGAGCCGCGGGCCCGCCTCGGCCCAGAGCTCGCCGTTCGACGCGCCGTCGAAGGTGGTCACCCCGATCAGGGCGCAGGCCACGGCGGCGGTGCCGGGCGCGGGGTCGAGCCCGGCCAGGCCGGCGAGCGGCCGGCGCACGACCAGGCGCCCCTCGCGGACGGCCAGGACGCCGATGCGCCCGATCATCCCGAACGCGACCGCGAAGGCGTCGGCCCGCGCCGTCCAGCGCTCGATCCCGAACAGCGCCATCCCGGCCAGCTGGACCGCGGCGTAGGCCAGGGCCAGGCCGGCGAGCCGGGCGGGGACGTCCCGGCCGGCGTACGCGAGCTCGACCCAGCCGAACGCGACGATGCCGGCCGCGGCCGGCCACCGGCCCAGGCGCGCCGGGTAGCCGCGCGGCGCGCGGAGCGGGCGGCCGCGGGCGCGTGCCACGGCCCAGGCCGCCGCCCGCGCGATCGCGCGCCACGGGTTGAGTGGGCGGAAGAGGTCGCCGAGCAGCGCGCTCGCCAGCGGCAGGCCGACCCAGAACGCGACGAAGATCGTGGTCGGGGCGAGGTTGTCGAGCGGCTCGTCGGTCCCGGCCAGGCCGCTCACGACGACCAGCGCGAAGAGCGCGACGCCGATCGCGCCGGCGAGGACCTCGACCGCCCGCGGGAGGGCGACGAGGGCCCGGCTCCGGACGCCCTCCAGGCGCGGGGTCTTCCACAGCGTGGCCATCGCGAGGAAGGAGACGACCAGCACGGCGCCGGCGGCCCAGGAGAAGAGCCAGTCCGGCACCGGCAGGTCGGCGCGGCCGCCCAGGCCGTGGGCGGCCGCGGGGGCCGGCGTGCACGCGGCGGCCCCCAGCAGGGCCGCCGCGGCGAGGCCGGCCCGGCGCATCAAGGCTCGACGACCAGCCGGGCCACGAGCTCGCCGGATCCGTGCAGCTCGGCCTCGAAGATGCCCTCGAGGTCGGCCGGGATCGCGACCTCGACGCGCCGGCCGGGCGCGAGCTCCTTCAGCACGTCGTAGCCGTGCACGTGCAGCTCGTCGGCGGTGTCCGAGACCACCGCGAAGCGCAGGGTGTCGCCCACGTGGCCGGCGATCCGGACCGGGCCGCCCTCCGGCTGCCCGCCGACGATCCGGCTCGTCGGGACGGCCGCCGGCGCGGTCGCCGTCGTCGCGGTGCTCCCGCCGGCCGCAGGGTCGTCGCCGTCGTCGCCGCACCCGGCGAGGATCAGGGCGAGGGCCGAGATGGCGACGAGCGCCGCCGTGCGCAGCGCCGTTCGAGCGCTTCGGGTCATGCTCCACCTCCGTTTGGTTCATGGACGCCAGCCGGCGCCTCACGGGCCGGACGGCTTACGCGCTGAGCGGGGTGGCGGAGGGCGGCGGGCGCACGGCGAGGCCGCGCGCGATCAGGAGCCCGCCGCGCGGCGCCCACGCGGCCGGCGCGCGCGGCGCGGCCTGACGGGGCGCGCCGCGGCGCGGAGGCCGGCGCTCGCGCCGCGTGCGGGCGAGCCGGCGGGCGCCGGGATAGCGGTCCGTCGCCAGCAGCACGGCCAGGATCACGGCCGGCAGCAGGTGGGCCAGCCCGCCCGGCCCGGCGACCGCGAGGAGCGCGGCGCAGGCGGCCGCGCCGAGGAGGACGGCCCGGGCGGGACCGACCGCCGGGGTCACAGAATGTCCCCGTCGGCGCGCCCGCCGGCCGGACCGCCGTTCCCCGAGAGGACCCGCCGGGCCGCGCGCTCGCCGGCCTCGATCGCCTCGATCACCGCGGCCCCGGGCGCCAGCTGCACGCCCGCGATCGCCTCGAGCCGGCGGGCCGGCGCCACCACGATGGGCATCTGCTCCAGGTCGGGCACGGGGTAGGCGCGCGGCAGGCGCACGACGTCCAGCGGGCGCGCCTCGCGTCCGTCGGCGATCCAGCCCAGCGGGCGCGCCAGCGACAGCGCGCACGCGGCCACGAGCGCGCCGTCGTCCAGGCTCCAGACCGGGTCGTCGGGCGCGGCGCGGCAGTAGCACTCCAGGCCGATGACCGTGCGCCCCGCCGGCGCCAGGCGGGGGCTCCAGTTGCGCGGCTCGAAGGCGCGCGAGAAGGGCACGCGCGGGTCGTCGACCTGGATCCAGGGCTCGGGGGACACGCGCTCGCGCTCCAGCCGCAGATAGACCAGGGCCACGGCGCGCATCCGCGGCGGGGGCGTCGCGTCGCCCGGGGGCTCGGGGCGCACAAGGCCGGCGGCGAGCCCGGCCGGAACGCTCACCACCAGCGCGTCCGCCGCCAGCTCGACGCGCCCGTCCGGGCCCTCGGCGGCGACGCCGGCCAGGCGCCCGCCGGGCGCCGCGATGGCGGTCGCGCGCGTCCCGAGCCGCAGGTCGCCCCCGGCCGCCCGGACCGCCGCGCCCATCGCGTCCATCAGCTGGCCAATCCCGCCGCCCGGGAACCAGAAGCCGTCCGGGGCGGCCTGGTCCTCCAGTAGGCGACGGGCGCGCTCGGCCGGGATGCGCTCCAGCGGCACGCCGTCGATCTTCTCCAGGTAGGGGCGCATCACCCGGTCCACGAACGCCGCCCCGAACCGCCCGCCCAGCTCGCCGCGGGCCGATCCGTCGGCCGGCGCGGGGTCGGCCGCGCCGCCCGCCGGGCGCTGGTCGAGGTAGCGGCCGCGCACCACGCGGCCGTCCCGCACCGACGCCACCGGGCGGTCCACCCAGGCCAGGTCGCCGTCGAGCAGGTCGGCCAGCCAGACCCGGCGGGCCTCGTCGCGGACGAACGGGATGTGGCCGCCGAGGTCATAGCCGAAGCCGTCGCGCCGGCGCGTCACGCAGAGTCCGCCCGGGCGGTCCGCGGCCTCGAGCACCACCACCGCGGCGCCCGCGCGGGCCAGCGCCAGCCCGGCCCCCAAGCCGGCCGGCCCGGCCCCGAGCACGATGGCGTCCACCCGCTCCATCCGGGGAACGCTACGCGGCGCCGCGATCCGGGTGCTCGGCGGCGGCGGGGCCCTCGGGTGCGGGGACGACCGTCACGGGATCGGCCCGTCGCCCTGGGCTATGCTCGGGGACCGGTGATCGGCCCGCTCTCATGACGCTTCGGTGGCTCGCGCTCGCGCTCGCCGTGGTCCTCGCGGTCCCGGCGGTGGCGGTCATCCTCCGCACCGCGCGCGCCGGCGTCGACGAGTCGCGCGGGCCCGCCGCCCGCCGCGTCGAGGCGCTCTGGGTCGCCCTGCCGCTGGTGCTGCTCGCGGCGCTGATCGCCCTCTCCGCGCAGGCCGGCTGATCGTGGGCACGCGGGTCGTCACCGCGCCGGCGTCGGCGAGGCCCCGCCCGTGGGCCGCCGCGTCGGACTACGTCCGGCTCACCAAGCCGCGGATCATCTCGCTGCTGCTGGTCACGACGGCCGGCGCGATGTTCGTCGCGGCCGCCGGCGTGCCGGACGGCTGGGACCTCTTCTGGACCATGGTCGGCGGCTACCTCGCCGCCGGCGGCGCGAACGCGATCAACCACTTCGTCGACCGCGACATCGACGGCCGCATGAGCCGGACCACGGCCCGCCCGGTGGTGTCCGGGCGCGTCTCGCCGGCGCGCGCGCTGGCCTTCGGGATCGCGCTCGGCGCCCTCAGCGCGCTGGTGCTCGGGCCGCTGGTGAACTGGCTGGCCGCCGGGCTGGCGC
>JAWVEV010000175.1:0-31682 GCA_033856535.1 Miltoncostaeaceae bacterium
CCGGGCCGCCCGGGCGGCGGGGGGGGTGCTGGGGGTGGCGGGCCGGCGGCGGGAGCTGGGGTCGCCCGGTGGCCCCGACGCAATTTGGCGCCGCCGGACCCAATTGGCGCAGCCGGACGGCGACGACCTCCGCCGGCACGGCGACGCGATGGTGCCCCCGGGGGCCGCCGACCACGCCGTGAACGTCATCGCCGGCGGTCCCCCCGACTGGCTTCGCGACGAGCTTCGCCGGGCGCTCGAGGAGGACGCCGGCGCCTACCCCCGCGAGGACGTCGCCCGCGCCGCCGCCGGCGCGCGCCACGGCCGTGCCGCCGAGGAGGTCGTCCCCACGAACGGCGCCGCCGAGGCCATCTGGCTTCTGCCGCCGGCCCTCCGCCCCCGCCTCGCCGCCTGCGTGCACCCCGGCTTCACCGAGGCCGAGGCCGCCCTCCGCGCCCACGGCATCCCCGTCGTCCGCGCCATGCGCGACCCCTCCCGCAACTTCGCCCTCGACCCCCGCGCCGTGCCCGACGAGGCCGACCTCGTCGTCCTCGCCAACCCCGGATCCCCCACCGGCACGCTCGACCCCGCCGCGGCGGTCCTCGCCCTGCGCCGGCCCGGCCGCGTCCTCGCCGTCGACGAGGCCTTCATGGACCTCATCCCCGGCGAGCCGGGGAGCCTCGCCGGCGAGGCGCTCGACGACGTGATCGTCATCCGCAGCCTCACCAAGTCGCTCGCCATCCCCGGCGTCCGCGCCGGCTACGCCCTCGCCCCGCCCCCGCTCGCCGCCCGCCTGCGCGCGGTCCGCCCGCCCTGGTCCGCGGGCGCGCTCGCGCTCGCCGCCATCGCCGCCGCCTCCGCCCGCCCCGACGCCGCCGCCCTCGTCGCCGAGCGCGCCCAGCGCGAGCGCGCCGACCTCGAGCGCCGCCTCGCCGGCGTCGCCGGCGTCCGCGTCTGGCCCGGCGCCGCCAACTTCTGCCTCGTCGAGGTCCCCGACGGCCCCGCCGCGCTCGCCCGCCTCGGCGCCCGCGGCATCGCCGTCCGCCCCTGCGCCGGCTTCCCCGGCCTCGGCCCCGGCCACCTGCGCCTCACCGCCCGCGGCCCCGAGGAGAACCGCCGCCTGGTCGAGGCCCTGGCCGAGGCGGTGCCGGCGTGGGCGTGACCGTGGTCGGCATCGGCGCCGACGGCTGGGAGGGCCTCGGCGCGGCGGCGCGCGCGGCCGTCGAGGACGCGGACCTCCTGATCGGCGGGGCGCGCCACCTCGGCCTCGTGCCCGACACCGGCGCCGAGCGCATGCCCTGGCCCTCGCCGATGTCCGAGCTGCTCGACCGTCTGCCCGAGCTCTCCGGCCGGCGCGTCTGCGTGCTCGCGACCGGCGACCCGATGCTGCACGGCGTCGGCACCGCCCTGGCCCGGCGCGTGCCCATCGCCGTCATCCCCGCCCCCTCGGCCTTCTCCCTCGCCTGCGCGCGCCTGCGCTGGAGCGAGGAGGACGTCGACCTGCTGAGCCTGGTGCACCGGCCGGTCGAGATCCTCCATCCGGCCCTGGCGCCCGGCCGGCGCGCCGTGGTCCTCACCGGCTCGGTCGAGCACCCCGAGGCCGTCGCCGCCCTGCTCCGCGACCGCGGCTTCGGCCCCAGCCGGCTGGTCCGTCTGGAGGAGCTGGGCGGCCCGGCCGAGCGGATCCTGGAGGGCACCGCCGACGATCCCCCGCCCGGCCCGGTCGTCCCCCTCCACGCCCTCGCGATCGAGTTCCGCCCCGGCTCCGCCGCCGGCCCGCTCGCCCGCGTCCCCGGCCTGCCCGACGAGGCCTTCGCGACCGACGGCCAATTGACCAAGCGCGAGGTCCGCGCCGTGACCCTCGCCGCCCTCGGCCCCCTCCCCGGCGAGCTGCTCTGGGACGTCGGCGCCGGCAGCGGCAGCGTCGGCATCGAGTGGATGCGCGCCCACCCGGCCTGCCGCGCCATCGCGATCGAGGCCCGCCGGGACCGCGTCGAGCGCGCCGGCGCCAACGCGCGCGCCCTCGGCGTCCCCGGCCTGCAGGTCCTCTGGGGCGAGGCCCCCGCCGCGCTCGCCGACCTCGACCCGCCCGACGCCGTCTTCATCGGCGGCGGCCTCACGACCCCCGCCCTGGTCGAGGCCTGCTGGCACGCCCTCCGCCCCGGAGGCCGCCTCGTCGCCAACGCCGTCACGCTCGAGGGGGAGGCCGAGCTCACCCGCCGGCGCGCCGCGCTGGGCGGCCGCCTGGTGCGCCTGGAGGTCGCCGTCGCCGAGCCGATCGGCGGCTTCACCGGCTGGCGCCCGCACCGGCCCATCGTCCAGTGGTCGGTCACCAAGCCGTGACGGTCCACTTCATCGGCGCCGGCCCCGGCGCCCCCGACCTGCTCACCCTGCGCGGCCGCGACCTGATCGCGTCCTGTCCGGTGTGCCTCTACGCCGGCTCGCTCGTGCCCGAGGCCGTCCTTGCCCACGCGCCCGAGGACGCCGACCTGGTCGACACCGCCGAGCTCGACCTGGACCGCATCGTCGACCTGATGCACCGGGCCCACCTGGCCGGCCGGGACGTCGCCCGCCTCCACTCCGGCGACCCCTCGGTCTTCAGCGCGATGGCCGAGCAGATGCGCCGGCTCGACGCCCTCGGCGTGCCCTACGACGTCACCCCCGGCGTGCCCGCCTATGCCGCCGCCGCCGCGGCGCTGCGCCGCGAGCTCACGGTCCCCGAGGTCGGCCAGACCGTCGTGCTGAGCCGGATCTCCTCGCGCTCGTCGGCCATGCCGCCGGGCGAGGACCTGGCCTCCCTGGCGGCCGGCCCCGGCACGCTCGTCCTGCACCTCGCCGTCCAGGCGATCGAGACGGTCGTCGCGGAGCTGCTCCCCGCCCGCGGCCCGGACTGCCCCGTCGCCGTCGTCGCCCGCGCGAGCTGGGACGACGAGCTGGTCCTTCGCGGCACCCTGGCCGACATCGCCGACCAGGTGGTCGCCGCCGGCGTCCGCCGGACCGCGGTGATCATCGCCGGGCCCGCCCTCGCCGCCGAGGGCTTCCGCGACAGCCACCTCTACTCCAAGGCGCGCCCCCGTTCCTCGGCGCGCGAGCGCGCCGGGGAATAACCCTCAGCGGGCGGCCGCCTCCCCCACCACTTGGCCTTCTCGGTTCACCACCATCACGTCCACGACCACCGGCGCGGCGCCCAGCGCCCGCTGGGCGACCAGCCGCGCGCCCTCGGCCACCCCGTCGGCCAGCGGCACGCCGGCGGCCTGGCACAGCTCGAGCGCATGGAGCGCCGTCGTCGCGGCGCGCACCGCCCCGACCAGGTCCGGCCCGCCGCCCCGCTCGCCCGCGACCTGGGCCAGCCGGTCGAGATCGACCTGCGAGCGCGCCGAGTGCAGGTCCAGGTGGCCGTCGGCCAGCTTGCTCAGCTTCCCGATCCCGCCCGCGATCGTGAGCCGCGGCACCGGGTGCCGGCGCAGGTAGGCCAGCAGCGCACCGGCGAAGTCGCCCATGTCGAGGAGCGCCGTCACCGGCAGCCCGTGCCGCTCCATCGCGGCCCGCTCGGAGGTGCGCCCGGTGGCCCCGGCCACGTGGTCGTGCCCGGCCGCCAGCGCCACGTCGATCCCGCGGTGGATCGACGCGATCCACGAGGAGCACGAGTAGGGGATCACCACGCCGGTCGTCCCCAGGATCGAGAGGCCGCCGAGGATCCCGAGGCGCGGGTTCCAGGTGCGCGCCGCCAGCGCCTCGCCGTCCTCGACCCCGACCTCCACCACCACGTCGGCGGCGAGGCCGTTGGCCGTCGCCAGCTCGACCACCACGTCGCGCATCATCCGCCGCGGCACCGGGTTGATCGCCGGCTCGCCCACGGCGAGCGGCAGCCCGGGCAGCGTCACCGTGCCCACCCCGCGGCCGGCCAGGAAGGTCACGCCCGAGCCGGGCGGGCCAAGGCGCACGGTCGACCGCACCAGCGCGCCGTGGGTCACGTCGGGGTCGTCGCCGGCGTCCTTGATCACCCCCGCCGTCGCGGCGCTGCCCTCGCGCCGCGCCTCGGCCAGCGCGAACTCAGGCCGCTCGCCTCCCGGCAGCACGATCCCGACCGGGTCGGGGAAGTCACCGGTCAGGAGCGCCGCGTAGGCCGCCTTCGTCGCCGCGGTCGCGCAGGCGCCGGTGGTCCAGCCGCGCCGGAGCGCCGGCTCGCTCACCGGTGACCCGCGTCCTGATCCTGGGCGGCACCTCCGAGGCGCGCGAGCTGGCGGCAGCCCTGGTCGCGCGCCCCGACGTGGAGCCGATCTCCTCGCTCGCCGGGCGCGTCCGGAACCCGCGCCTGCCCGAGGGGGAGGTCCGCGTGGGCGGCTTCGGCGGCCCCGCGGCGCTCGCGCGCTGGCTCGAGGAGCGCGCGGTCGCCGCGGTGGTCGACGCCACCCACCCCTTCGCCGAGCGCATCTCGGCCTCCGCCGCGACGGCCTGCGCGCGCGCCGGCGTGCCGCTCGTCGCGCTGCGCCGGCCGGGCTGGACCGCCGGGCCGCGCGACGATTGGCGCTGGGTCTCCAGCCTGGAGGAGGCCGCCGGGGCGCTCCCGGCGCTGGGGCGCCGGCCGTTCCTCACCACCGGCCGGCAGGGGCTCTCGGCCTTCGCGCACCTCGACCGCCTGTGGTTCCTGATCCGGACCGTCGACCCGCCGACCGGGCCGTTGCCGCCGCACCGGCACCTCGTGCTCGACCGCGGCCCCTACACCATCCCCGGCGAGCGGGCGCTCGTCCAGGCCCACGGGATCGACGTGGTCGTCACGAAGGACAGCGGCGGCGCCCACACCGCCGCCAAGCTCGCCGTCGCACGGGAGCTGGGGCTGCCCGTGGTGGTCGTCCGCCGGCCGCCGCGCCCGCCGGCGCCGGCCGCGACGAATGTCGCGGAGGCGCTGGCCCTGCTCGAGGCTGCGATTCAGGCCGGGTAGCGCCGCGGCGTGTAGACCAGCTCGCCGCCGTCCGGGCGCCGGACCCGGCGGGTGGTCGAGGAGCCCACCAGCACGATCGTGCGCATGTCGGCGGCCGCCGGGTCGAGCTCGCCCAGGCTGGTCACGGTCACGCGCTCGCCCGGCCCGCCGACGTCGCGGGCCAGCACCACCGGCGTCTCCGGGTCGCGGTGGCGAAGCAGCGCCTCGCGCGCCCTCGCCAACCCCTGCGTCCGGGCCCTCGACGCCGGGTTGTAGAGCGCCAGCGCCAGGTCGGCGCCGGCCGCGGCCTCCAGCCGCCGCTCCACCACCTCCCACGGCTTGAGCCGGTCCGAGAGCGAGATCACGCAGAAGTCGTGCCCCAGCGGCGCGCCGGCCCGGGCCGCCGCGGCCTGCATCGCCGACACGCCCGGCACCACGCGCACCGCCACGCCGGCCAGCTCCGCCGGCGCCTCGGCCAGCGCCTCCACCACCGCGCTGGCCATCGCGAACACCCCCGGGTCGCCCGAGGAGACCACCGCCACCCGGGCGCCGGCCGCCGCCAGCTCCAGCGCGTGCCGCGCCCGCGCGCCCTCCTCGCGGTTGTCGGTCGCATGGCGGACCTGGCCGGCCCGCGACGGCAGCCGGTCGAGATACGGGCCGTAGCCCACCAGCGCGTCCGCCTGGGCCAGCGCCAGCCCGGCCTCGGGCGTGAGCCATGGCGGCCCGGCGGGCCCCAGGCCGACCACCGCCACCTCGCCCATGGCGGCGCCCGTCGCCTCCGCCGGGTCCGCCGACGGCACGAGCACCAGCGAGAAGTAGGGCACCGCGGCGGGGTCGACCTCGGCGATCGGCGCCACGCGCTGGTCGTCGCGGCTCGCCCGCTCCACGTACACGGCCCGCTCGGTGAGCCCCGCCTCGTCCACCGCCGCGCGCACGCCCCCGAAGGTCCGCCCCAGCTTCATGATCGCCGCGGCGTCGGAGGACCGAAGCCGGGCCGCGATCGCCGAGGGCGGCAGCGTCCCCGGGATCACGGTCAGCACCTCGTCGTAGCGCACCAGCGGGCGGCCGGCGGCGGCCGCCGCCGCGTTCACCGAGGTCACCCCCGGGACCACCTCGGTGGGGTACCTCCCGGCCAGGCGCTCGTGGATGTGCGCGTATGAGCCGTAGAAGAACGGGTCCCCGGCGCAGAGCACGGCCACGTCCCGGCCGGCGTCGAGGTGACCGGCGATCGTCGCGGCCATCGCGTCGTAGAACTCGGCCAGGGCGCCCTCGTAGCCGCCCGGGTGGTCCGTGGTCTCGACCGTGACCGGGTAGATCATCGCCAGCAGCTCCTGGCCGTGGCGCAGGTAGGGCTCGGCGCTGCGCAGCGCGTTGCTGCGGCCGTGCCGGGCCGCCGGATAGGCCACGACGTGGGCCGCCTCGATGCGCCGCTTGGCGCGCACGGTGACCAGCTCCGGGTCGCCCGGGCCGACCCCGATCCCGCGCAGCGTGCCGGTACTCACTCGGCGTCGCTCGCCAGCGCGTTCACCGCGGCCGCGGCCATCGCGCTGCCGCCGCGGCGCCCGCGCACCACCAGGAACTCGAGCCCCCCGGGGTGCTCGGCCAGCGCGTCCTTCGACTCGGCCGCGCCCACGAAGCCCACCGGCACCCCGATGACCGCGGCCGGGCGGCCGGCTCCCCCGTCGATCATCTCCAGCAGCCGGAAGAGCGCGGTGGGCGCATTGCCCACGGCCACCACGGCGCCCTCCAGCACCGGGCGCCACAGCTCGAGCGCGGCGGCGCTGCGGGTGGTGCCGAGCTCGGCGGCCAGCCCCGGCACGTCCGGGTGGCGCAGCGTGCAGACCACCTCGTTGCGGGCGGGCAGGCGGGCGCGGGTGACGCCGCTGGCGACCATCGTCGCGTCGCAGAGGATCGGCGCGCCGGCGCGCAGGGCGTCGCGCGCGGCCGGCCCGAAGCCCGGCGAGGCGGCGAGGTCCCGGGTCAGGTCGACCATCCCGCAGGCGTGGATCATCCGCACGGCCACCCGCTCCATCACGGGCTCCAGCCCGGAGAGGTCGGCCTCGGCGCGGATGATCGCGAAGGAGCGCTCATAGATCGCGGCGCCGTCGCGGATGTGGTCCCGGCTCACGGGCGCCCCCGGCTCATGAGGTAGCCGGCGGGGCCGGCGGTGATCAGGCGCACCGGCCCCGCGGGCGTTCCGCAGCGCCGCTCGCAACCGGCCCAGTGCTCGGGCGGGGCGCCGGCGCTGCGCCGTCCGGCCCGGGCGGCAGCCTCGGCGCGGACGTCGGCCAGCGCCTCGGCGCAGCCCACGGCGCCGGCACAGGCCGAGAGGCCGAGCCAGGGGCTCTCCGGCGAGGCGTCGAGCCCGAAGGCGTGGAGCGCCGCGGCCGCCTCGCGAACCGCCCCGGCCGGGATGTCCGGGACGACCACCGTGCGCCAGACCGACACGCGTGCCTCCGGGCGAAGGTCCGCCAGCAGGCGCAGCGCGGCCGAGGCCATCCGCCCGAGCGGCGGCACCGCCGCCAGGGCCACCCGCCCGTCGGGCTGGGGCAGCGGGCCGGCCGGGCCGGGCGCGGGCGGCGGGGCGACCGACCGGGCCGAGGGCGCGACCACCTCGGCGACCCCCTCCGCGCGCGAGGCCCGCAGCCGCCCGGTCACCCGATCGGCGCCCCGGGGCAGGTCGGCCACCCGCCACGCCGCGGCCTCCCCCAGCTCGGCCAGGAACGCCCGCGCGGCGGCGGCGGCCATCGCGGCGGCGGCGTCGGGGCCGGCGCGCAGCCCGGTGTCCAGGTCGCCCACGTGCAGCGCGATCACATCCCCGTCGGGGGCCAGCGCCACGTCGCGGTCCAGTCCCATCACGGCGCCGGATCCGTCCTCGACGGCGAACGCGAACCGCCCCGACAGCCGTGTCAGCCCGGGGTCGGCGCAGATCGCACGGTCGAGCGCGTCGACCAGTGGCCGCGCGTCGATCGAGGCCGCCGGATCCCGGCCGGCGAGCGGGCTCGCGAAAATGTTCCGCACGCGCTCGTGCGGGAACGAGGGCAGCAGCCCGGCGCCGGCGAGGCGGGTCGCAAGCGCCTCGCCGGCGTCGGGCGCGAGGCCGCGCAGCTGGACGTTCGCGCGCACGGTGAGGTCGACGAAGCCGTCGCCGAGCTGATCCGCGGCGTCGGCCAGGGCCCGTAGGCCGGTGCGGTCGATGCGCCCGCCGGGGAGCCGCACGCGGGCGAGGAACCCGTCGCGCGCCTCGTGAAGGCGAAGCGCGCCCGGGCAGCGGTCGGCGGCCGGCCTCGGGGCTCGCGGGCCGGTTTCCACCGGCCCGCTCGCGTCCTGCTGACCCGCCTGAAGGCGGCTCATTGGCTCACCGCGACCGCGCGCGACTCGAGCACCGGGAGACCCGCCGGCGCCCCACCGGCGATCAGCGCCTCGAGCGCCGCGGTGTCCAGGTTCTGCTCGATGAGGTCGGCGACGGCGTCGAGGCGTCGCTCGCGCACCTCGGCGAAGGGCGTCGCGCCGGGCAGCCAGCGCCGGCCGGCGATCTCGGCCGCCCACGACAGCAGCGCCCGGCGCAGCTCGTCGCCCTCCAACAGGCCGTGCCAGGAGGTGCCGATCGTGCCGCCCACGCGGCAGCCCTCGTCGCCGTCGCCGGTCCGGAGCAGCGGCGCGCCGCCGTCGGGCTCCACGCGGCCGTGGCGGATCTCGAAGCCGGCCGCCGGCGCGCCTCCGAAGTCGGCCGCCGCCCCCGTCCGCCGGCGCAGGATCTTCTCCTCGCCGAAGACCGTGTCCGCCGGCAGCAGCCCGAGCCCGGCCACCTCGCCGCTGCGGCTCTCCACCTCGTCCACGATCCGGCGGCCGAGCATCTGGTACCCGCCGCAGATCCCGAGGATCGCGCCGCCGCGGGCGGCGCGGGCGCGCAGGGCGGCGTCCAGGCCGTCGGCGCGCAGCCGCGCCAGGTCCTCGACCGTCGCGCGCGTGCCGGGGAGCACCACCAGGTCGGCGCGGGCCACGTCGGCCGGCGAGCGCGTGAAGCGCACGGCCACGCCCGGCTCGGCGGCCAGCGCATCGAGGTCCGTGAAGTTGCTCATCCAGCGCAGCCGGATCACGGCCACCTCGAGGGCGTCGGGGCCGGTCGGCGGCTCGGCCGCCTCGCGCGGCGCCTCGAGCGCGAGCGAGTCCTCGGCGTCGAGCCCGAGACGCCTCCGCCAGGGCAGCACGCCGAGGGTCGGCCGGCCGGTGAGCCGCTCGAGCATCTCGAGGCCCGGCCGCAGGATGCCCAGGTCCCCGCGGAACTTGTTGATCACGAATGCGCTCACCAGGCGCTGATCCTCGGGCTCGAGCAGGGCGAGGCAGCCGAACAGGCCGGCGAAGACGCCCCCGCGATCGATGTCGCCCACGATCACCACCGGCAGGTCGGCCGCCCGGGCCAACCCCATGTTGGCCAGGTCGTTCTCCCGAAGGTTGATCTCCGCGGGGCTCCCCGCGCCCTCGCAGACCACCACGTCGAAACGCGCGCGCAGGTCGGCCAGCGCGTCGAGCACCGGCTCGCGCAGCGCGGCGCGCATGGGCCCGTAGCTCCGGGCGTCGACCTCGCCGTAGGGCTTCCCCATCAGCATCACGTGGCTGCGCCGCTCGCCGGCCGGCTTCAGCAGCACCGGGTTCATCGCCGCCTCCGGGGGCACCCCCGCGGCGGCGGCCTGGGCCGCCTGGGCCCGGCCGATCTCGGCGCCCTCGGCCGTGACCACCGAGTTCAGCGCCATGTTCTGGGCCTTGAAGGGCGCCACGCGCACGCCGCGCCGGGCGAGCCAGCGGCAGATTCCGGTCACCACGACGCTCTTTCCCGCGTCCGACCCGGTGCCGGCCACCAGCAGGGCCCCGCGAAGGCCGCTCACCGTACGGCCGCCGCGGTCAGGGCGGCCGCGGCGGCGCCGACGGCCAGCGAGAGCCGGACCGCGCGACGCAGGTCGGCCGGGCCGGGCGCGCGGCCCTCGGCGCCGAGCTCCGGCCGCTCCTCGATCCGGCCGCCGTAGCTGAGCGTCCCGCCCAGACGGACGCCCAGCGCGCCGGCGAAGGCGGCCTCCAGGCGGCCGGCGTTCGGGCTCGGGTGGCGGGCGCCATCGCGGCGCAGCACGGCGAGCGCCCGCGCCGGGTCGCCGCCGGCGACCGGCGCCAGCACGCAGGCGAGCAGGGCGCCGAGGCGCGCCGCGGGCCAGGTGGCGACGTCGTCGAGCCGCGCCGCCGCCCAGCCGAAGCGCTCGTGGCGCTCGGTGCGGTGGCCCACCATGGCGTCGAGCGTGTTGGCCGCCCGGTAGCCGGCGGCGCCGGGCGCGCCGGCCACGGCGCACCAGACCAGCGGCCCCACCACCGCGTCGGCGGTGTTCTCGGCCACCGACTCGATCGCCGCGCGGCAGAGCTCGATCCCGTCCAGGCCCTGCGGGTCGCGGCCGGCCAGCGAGGGGAGCTGCCGCCGCGCGCCCTCCAGGTCGCCTCGCTCGACCAGGGCCGCCAGGCGCAGCCCCTCGCGCGCCAGCGAGCGCCCGCCGAGCGTGCTCCAGAGCACCAGCGCGAGCGTCGCGCGGCGCGGCGCCAGCCGCTCGGCCAGGCCGGCGCCGAGTGCCGCGCCGGCGACCAGCGCGCCGGCGTAGGCCGCGCCCACGACCCGCCGCGGTGCCCAGACCCGCCGCTCCAGCTCGGCCGCGACGCGCCCGAACCCGGCCACCGGATGGCCCCGGCGCGGGTCGCCGATCGCGGCGTCCAGCACCGCGGCGGCCGCGATGCCCGCGGCCCGCACGCTCAAGGCTCTCCAGCCGGCGCGGCGACGTTCAGCCGCATCACCCGCCAGCTTCCGTCGTGGCAGTGCAGCTCGGCCAGGCCGAGCGGCGCCGCCTCGATCCGCCAGAGCGCCTTGAGCGGGGCTCCCAGCGCGTGCACCACCGCCGCCCGGATCGGCCCGCCGCTGGTCACCGCCAGCGCCGCGCCCTCGCGCTCGGCCTGCGCGTCAAGCCAGCGCGCGACGCGCTCGGCCAGCGCGGCCAGCGCCTCGCCGCCGTGGGGCGTCGCGGCCGGGTCGGACATCCAGGCGGTCAGCCCGTCGGGGTCCTCCTCGGCCACCTCGGCCAGCGCGCGCCCGGTCCAGCTCCCGAAGTCGCACTCGGCCAGCGCCGGCTCGTCGCGCGGCGCCAACCCGGCCAGCCGGGCGGTCTCGCGGGCCCGCAGGCTGGGGCCGGCGTAGCACTCGTCGTGGGCCGGCAGGCGCCCGCGCAGCGCGGCGGCGGCGGCGGCTCCCCGGGCGTCGAGCGGCTCGTCGACCGGAAACGCCGCCCGGCGGGTCGCCGCGGTCGGCGCGTGGCGCAGCAGGACCAGCCGCCTCACCCCACGGGGTCGCGGGCGCGGTCGGCCAGGACCGCGAAGACCGCCGCCAGGATCCCCCAGAGCGCGACCTGCGTGAGCAGCGAGGTGAGGCGGAAGTCCCAGAGGAGGTCGGCCGGGAAGGCGGAGGGGATCTCGGCGACCTTCGGCATGAAGGCGCCGGCCGTCAGAACGATCGCGAGGAAGGCGACCGCGCCGGTCACGGGGCGGGTGAGCGTCCCGAGCCGCGGCGGCACCCGGCGCGCGATCTGCGCGGCCGCGACCAGAGCGGCGGCCGAGATCGCGATCATCGCGACGTAGAGCAGGGTGCGGCGCCCGATCGTCTCGGGGTCGCCGACCCCCGGCGGGTTCGGCGGGTACTTCACGAACGGCACCAGGACGAGCGCCAGGAAGAGGCCCGCCGAGAGCAGCAGCGCGGACACCCCCTCCCGCGCGCCCCCGATCCGGCCGCGCACCGCGCGGAAGACCACGGCGAGGATCAGGCCGAGCGCGATGCCCCAGAGGCCGGTCGCGAGGATCAGGCCGGCCTTCTGGCCCCGGCGGGAGACCACCAGGCCGCCCCCGTCGTCCTCGTGCGCCGGGGCCTCGCCCGCGACGTGGGCGGAGGCCGACTGCAGCTCCTCGAAGGCGATCGCCCGGTCGACGACGGGCTCGGCGACGGCCAGCGCGAAAAGACCGGCGAGCACGCCCGCGATCAGCCCCGCCAGCAGGCCGCGCAGCACCCAGCTCATGTCGGCGGCCTCCCTAGTGACAGGGGAGGCCGAGCAGGTGGCGACCGTCGTGCATCAGCTCGTGCACGGTGGGGTCGAACCCGACGGCGTACATCAGGACGATCGCGGCGCCCGCCATGAGGGCGGCGAGCAGCAGGTCCCGCGGCGAGCGGAGCGCGATGCCGGCGACATGTTCCACAGGGCCTCCTCCGGGATGACGCGTCCCGATGGGTGACATCCGCGCCGGCCGAGTGTCCTGACTCCCGGATGGCCCTCGGGCCGTCCCGGATACAGTGGCGCGACCGTGCCGGCCTCTCACCGGCTTCCTCGCCCCATCGCGGTTGGGTGCGGGGAGGCTAGGGGCGCCCATGGGCCAGGTCAACCCGGCGCGCGCGCCCGCGCGCCATGAGCCCGCGATCGGAGGCCCATGTCCTCATCGTCCCCCTCGGCCGCCCCCGCCGGAGCCCTGGCCGATCTCCTCAGCGCGGTGGCGCCGATCGACGCCGAGGCGGCCGCCGCGGCCCGCGCGCGGTGGGACGAGCTGGCCAAGCCGCAGGGCAGCCTGGGACGGCTGGAGGACCTGGGCGCGACGCTCGCCGCGATCGCCGGCCGCGTGCCGGCGCCGGTGCCCGAGCGGGCCCGGCTGATCGTGTGCGCGGGCGATCACGGGGCGGTGGCGTCGGGCGCGTCGGCGTGGCCGTCGGAGGTCACCGCGGCGATCGCGGCCACGATCTGCGCCGGCCGGGCCGGCGCCTCGGCCCTCGCCCGCGCGGTCGGCTGCGAGGTGACCGTGCTCGACGTGGGCGTCGCGAGCGAGCTTCCCGCGCACCCGCTGCTGCGCTCGGCCCGGGTGCGCCCGGGCACCGCCGACCTCACCAAGGAGCCGGCGATGACGCGCGCCGAGGCCGAGGCCGCGATCCGGGCCGGCTTCGAGGCCGCGACCGACGCGGCCGCCGAGGCGGACGTCCTGGTGACCGGCGACATGGGTATCGGCAACACGACCGCCGCGGCCTGCCTGGTGGCGACCTTCACCGGCCGCGCGGCCGCCGAGGTGACCGGCCCGGGCGCCGGCGCCGAGCCGGACCAGATGGCGCACAAGATGGCGCTGGTCGCCGGGGCGCTCGAGCTCCACCGGCCGGACCCGGCCGACCCGCTCGGCGCGCTGGCCGCGGTGGGCGGGCTGGAGCACGCGGCGCTGGCCGGGGTGATCCTGGGCGGCGCGGCCGCCCGCCGGCCGGTGATCCTGGACGGGGTCAACGCCGTCGCGGCGGCCCTCGTCGCGACCGCGCTCCGCCCCGAGGCGCTCGGCTACCTCGTGGCCGGCCACCGCTCCCCCGAGCCGGGCGCGACCCACGGCCTGGCGGCGCTCGGGCTGGCGCCGCTGCTCGAGATGGGAATGCGCTTGGGTGAGGGCACCGGCGCGCTGCTCGCGCTGCCGCTGCTGCGGGCCGCCGCGCGGGCGCTCGCCGAGATGGCGACGCTCGCCGAGGCGGCGGCGGCGGCCGGGGGGTGATCGACCGGCTGGCAGTGGCGCACGCCCTGCTCACCCGCCTGCCCGTCCCGGGCGTGGGCACGGTGAGCCGGGAGCGCCTGCTGGCCGCCGCCCCGCTCTTCCCCGTCGTCGGCCTGACGGTCGGCGGGGTGGCCGCCCTGGGGCGGCTCGCCGCCGACCCGCTGGGCGCGGCGTTCGCCGCGGTCGTCGCCCTCGCGCTGGCGGCTCTGATCACCGGCGCGATGCACGAGGACGGCCTGGCGGACACCTTCGACGCGCTTGGCCCGCGCGACCGCGCACGCCGGCTGGAGGCGATGCGCGACTCGCGCATCGGCGCCTTCGGGGTCCTCGCCCTGGGGTTCGTGCTGGTGGGCCGGGTCGTGCTCCTCGGCGGGATCGGCGCGGGCGACGCCGCGCTGGCCCTCGTGGCGGCGAACGTCCTGGCTCGCGGCGCGACGGTGCTCCAGGCGGGATGGGTCGCGCCGGCGCGCGAGGACGGCTCGGGCGCCCAGCTCCGCGGGCTGGGTCCCGCGCGCACCGCGGCCGGCGGGATCCTGGCGGCGGCGATCGCCCTGCCGGCGCTGATCGCGATCACCCCGTGGGCCGTCGCGGCGATCGCCGTGGCGGCCGCGCTGACGGCGGGGCTGGCGGCCTGGTGGCGGCACGCCTTCGGCGGCGTCACGGGAGATACCCACGGCGCGACCGCGCAGCTGGTGGAGCTGGCCGTCTACGTCGCGGTGATCGCGTCGGTCACTTGACCGGCCGGCGCCTGTCGGGAGACGACCCTTCCGACCGGCGTGCGGCGAGAACGGGGATAGCCTCACCCGGCGTGGACGTCATCGGTTCACGGCGCTGTCGCGCCGCGCTGCTCGGCCTCGTCGGCATGGGAATCGCGGTCGCGCCGGCCGCGGCGGTCGACATCCCCCACGGGGGGCCATTCACCGGCGTCGAGCCCTTCCCCGGGGCGATCATCGAGACCACGTGCACCCCGCCGGACGCGTCGGCGATGGTTCGGGGCGACGAGGTGGCCCTGCCGCACAGCATCACCTGCTCCTCGCTCGAGATCACCACGGGGGTGCGCGGCACCAAGAGTGAGACGGTGGACGCCGCGAGCCTGGCGAGCCCTCCGCTCTTCGTCGTGAAGCGGGGCACCGTCCTGCGGTTCCACTTCACCTCCCCGCCGAGCGGAGCCGTGCGGCTCGAGGTGCGCCGCGGCCCCCACCTGCGGTCGCACGCGACGTACCGGCTCTCGCCCTTCTCGACGGTCTGGCGTGCCCGGGGCACCGGTGGGGTCATGACGCTCTCGGTCCCGTTCGCGCCGGCGACGACCCCCTGGAGCGAAGCCGTCCCGAACGACGGCGTCTACACGGCCCGGTTCGTCGTCCGCTGAGCGGCGGGAGGCTGCTGCCCAGGATCCTCTAAGGCGCGCCCGCAGGAGCCGGCGCCGTTGACGGCGCGGGCTCCGTCGTCTTCTCCGCCGGCGGCTTCTCGGGCGGCGCGGTGGCCTCGGTCTTGATCCGCTGCTCGGCCTCCTCCTGCATCACCCGGAAGCCGAAGCGCGCGAACGCGGCGAGCTGCTCCACCAGCAGCTCGTGCCGGATCGCGCTGGTCACCGGGCCGGCGTCGGCCAGCACGCCGGCGGCCCGCGAGTGCTCGAGCAGCGTCCCGCGCAGGTTGGCCGACAGCCGCTGCATCCGGTCGAGCAGGTCGCCGGCGCGGGTCCGCAGCGCCTTCGCCGCCTCGGCCTGGCCCAGCGCGGTTCGCACCCCGCCGCTGCGCACCTCGCGCAGCAGGTCGGCGCACTCGCCCGCCACGTCGTCGAACCACTTGGCCACGATCTCGTCGAGCGCGGCCGGCCCATACGGCAGCGGCTTGCGGATGAGCGCGGCGGCCACCTCGTTCTGGCGCTCGCCGTACTTGCCGAGCGCGCGCATCGCCTTCTCGAGCCCGTCCGGTCCGGCCCGCCCGGCCAGCGCCAGCCGCAGGCCCTCGGCCGCCTTGTCCAGGCTCGGCAGCTGCGCCAGGTACGCCCCGTAGAGCTGCGCCGGGCTGGCGTCGCCGGCGGCCATCCCGGGGACCTTGTCCCGCTCGGTCACGTACCGGCGCGTGCCCCCGCCGGTGAAGTAGCCGCCGCCCTCGCTCACGTTGATCATCGCCTGGCGGTCGGCGATCTCGTCGCAGAGGCGCGTGACCTCGCCGGTGTCCCCCTTCTTGGCGGCCTCGACCAGGGCGGTGTGCAGCTCGTCGATGCGCTGGCCCAGGCGCTCCCGCTCGCCGCCGGTGAGCGGCCGGAAGTCCGGGATCTCGTCCACCGACATCGCCTTCATCTCCTGGCGGATGGCGGACTCGGCCTCGGCGTTCTTCGCGGCGCGCCTCGTACAGCCGGTGGTTGTGGAGCAGCTGCTCCTGGCGCGCCGCCTGGACCCGGTTGATCTGCTCGCGCACCGAGTCCGAGAGCCCGGCGGCGGCGAGGTCGGCCGGGTGCATCCGGAGCGGGTCGGTGAAGACGTCGCAGTAGATCAGGCGCCGCAGCTCGTCCGGGCTCCCGCCGGCCCGCGCGGCCAGCCACATGCGCACCCGCTCGCGGTCGCGGGCGGCGTTCGGGCCGAGCACCGACACGTCGAGGTCGTTGGAGAGCTTGCCGCCGCTGCCGGTGACCAGCACCCGGTCGGGGCCGAACTCGGCCACCAGGTCCTTCTCGACCGCCTCCCGCCAGGTCTTCAGACGCGTCGCCGCCTCGGTGCCGTCGTCGAGCACCGCGGCCAGGTGCTCCCACCCGCCGGCGCGGCGCAGCGTGGCCTGCGGACCCAGCACGTCGAGCGCCGCCGCCACGGCCTCCGCGGCCTCGTGCGGCGCCAGCTCGTCCAGTTGGCGCAGCGCGGTCTCGACGCCCTCCCGTCGGGTCGCCTCGCTCATCAGGCGGTCGAAGAGGCCGAGCAGGCCGGTCGCCTCCGAGGCCGGCGGCGCCTGGCCGAGCAGCCGCTTGCCGGTGTCGCTCTCGCGGCCCACCAGCTCGGCCAGCTCGTCGACGCCCTTGCCCGAGCGCCGGATCACCTCGGCGGCGCCGAGCTCGCGCACCGCGTCCTCCACGCTGGTGGCGGCCTCGACCGCGGTCATCGTGTCGAGCTGGGTGAGCGCCTTGGCCCGGTCGGCCAGCAGGCCCCGCGCGCGCGACGCGGCGCCGAGCTCGGCGGCCAGGCGCACCCCGCTCTTGGCGATCAGCTTGACGCCGCCGGCCACGTCGATGAACGCGAAGACCGACTCGATGATCGCCGCGGTGAACGCCGCGTCCGCCTGCTCGTTGGTCACCAGCCGCTGGTCGGGGCTGGCGCTCGAGGCCGCCGCGGTGGCCAGGTCGTCGTAGCTCTCCCAGGCCATGCCGGCCTGGGTCGCGGCCAGGCCCACGCCGGCCGACGCCCAGAGGATCGTCGCCAGCCCGCCGGTGGCGAGCTCGGAGAAGAGGAACGCCGCCGCGCCGGCGGTCGCCAGGCCGAGGTTGACCCACCACTGGTGGTCCTCGTAGGCCTGCACCACGTCGCGCGCGACGCTCTTCTTGACCGGGTCGTTCCAGGGCTCGCCCGAGGGGCCCTTCGTCCCGCCCTCGAAGAGCTGCGCGTGGATGGCGCCCAGCTCGCGCCAGTCCAGGTCGTTCTTGGACAGGGCCGTCTCGGTGTCGCCGATCTTCGCCACCACGGTGCCGAGGGCCAGGCCGGCGGCCTTCCGGGCGTCGGCCGGCGACGCGGCGGCCACGGCGGCCGGATCGCCGCCGTGCTCCATCAGGGCGAACACCGCCGGCGACCGGCGGCCGATCCGCGCCCGAGCCTCCTGCAGCCGCTTCCAGTTCTCGCCGCAGGCCTTCAGACGCGCCGAGTCCTCCACCACCACGTGCGGGCCGGGCGGGCGGGCCGGATCGAACGTCACGTAGGTCCGGAAGGTGAAGCCCTCCACGTCGTCCGACTCGCTGTAGCCGACGTCGATCTGCTTCAGCGCGTTCTCGGCGGCGATCACGTCGGCGCCCTCGCGGGCGACGTCCTGGAGCTCGGCCGTCGCGGCCTCCTGCGCCATCGCGCCGAACGTCGTCTGCTGCTCCTTCTTGGTCAGGCCGAGCCGCGCGCGATCCGCCTCGACCAGCTCGCGGTTGGAGGCCATGTAGGAGAGCGCGGTGCCGCGGACGTCGAGCTCGAACTTCCGGCGCAGGACCTGGAAGGCCGGGAGGTCCGCGATCTCGGCGCCGCGGTCGAGGCTGGCCAGCCACTCCTTCTCGTGCTTGGCCGCGACCGCCGGCAGCTCCGATCCGAAGCTGCGCCAGATGTCCTCGATGATCGTCTCGGCGATCGGGCCCACCCACCAGCTGTCGAGCTGCTCCCGGATCGCCGCGATCCGCTCGTCCTCGGTCTGGTCCGCGTAGCTCGGCCCGAGCTCCAGGCTCTCGGTGGGCACCACCAGCAGCACGCGCTGCACCAGGCCGGTCACGGCCCGGTTCCCGGCCAGGCCCTGCAGCGCGAGCAGCCCGGCCGGCGTGGCCCCGAGGGCGACCGGAGCGGCGCCAGGCGCGAAGGCCGGCGCCGCCGGGGCGGCGGCGGGCTCGGGGGTGGCCTGGGCGCGGTCGCCGGAGGGCGGCATCTCGCCCCGACTGTCGGGGATCGGGCCGGCGCGCCGCGAGGTCCGCGAGGGCGGCCTTTGGGGCAGCCCGAGGTGCCCGAGAGGGCACTCCGTGAGATGCTCGCCGCATGACCGGCGCGGAGCGGTGGCGGCCCGACGGCTGGGGCGCGACGACCCGGATCGGCGTGCTCACGCCGCATGCCGATCTGGGCCCCGAGGCCGAGCTGAACGCCATGGCCCCGCCCGACGTGACGATCCACGGGTCCCGCGCCGCGTTCGGGGCGATGGCCGCCGGCGGCGGCATGGATCCCACGATCCCGCTGGCCCCCGTGAGCTCCTTCGCCGAGGGCCCCGCGATCGACGACGCCGCGGAGCTCCTGGCGGCCGCGCCGATCGACGCGATCGCCTACGGCTTCACGAGCTCGGCCTACGTGATCGGCGCCGACGGCGAGGCCGCGATGATCGCCCGCCTGGAGGACCGCACCCGCGGCATCCCGGTCGTGGCGACCTGCACGGCCGCGCTGGCGGCGCTGCGCCTGCTCGGCGCGGCCCGCGTGGCCCTGATCGACCCGCCCTGGTTCGACGCGGAGCTGAGCGGCCTGGGCCGGCGCCTCTACGAGGAGGCGGGCCTCGACGTGGTCCTGTCCGGAGCCTGCGGCCTCCCCAGCGACCAGGCAGCGATCCGGCCCGAGGATCTGCACGGCTGGGCCCTCGCCAACGTCCCCGACGCGGCCGACGCAGTGATGATCGGCGGCAACGGGTTCCGGGCCGTCGGCGCCATCGAGGCCATGGAGGGCGACCTGGGCCGCCCGGTGCTCTCGGCGAACCAGGTGCTGTTCTGGGCGGCCCTCGGCGCCACCGGTGCCGACCCGTCCGCCGTGACCGGCTACGGGCGGGTCTTCGCGCTGCCGGCGGCCCCTACGAACCGAGGCTCGTAGGGGCCGTCCGGCGAGGCGCTGCTAGCAGCTCTTCTTGTGGCGGGCGACCGCCGCCTTCTGCTGCTTGAGGAGCTGGGCGACCTTCTTGGCCGCCGCCCTCTTGGCCGCCGGGGTGGCCGCCTTCGTGCGGGCCTTCTTGGCCGCCGCGATCTGCTTGCCGAGGGCCTTGCCGGCCTTCGGGTACGCCGCGCAGAAGAGCTCGGTCGCGACCGACTTGCAGTTGACCGCCGCGTACCGCGCGTTCGCGGCGCGCTGCTTCTTGGTGATCGCCGCGATCCGCTTGTTGGCCGCCGCGCGGGCGCCGGCGGTCTTGGCCTTCGCCTTGGCCGCCTTGGCCGCCGCCAGCTGGCGGGCGAAGACGGTGCTCGCCTGCGGGTACCGGGCGCAGAACGCGAGGTCGGCTCCCTTGGGCTTGTCGTCGTTGGTGCCCGGCGGGGGGTTGGTGGTGTTCCCGTTGGTGTTGGTGTTGGTATTGGTGTTGGTGTTGGTACCGCCGCCCGGCTTGGTGCCGGCGGTGGTGAAGGTCCAGGTGTCGTTCGCGGCGAGCGGGTTGCCCGCCAGGTCCAACGCGCCGGTCGTCACGGTGACCGTGTACTGGGTGCCCGCCGTCAGGTCGGCGTTCGGGTTCAGCGTGAAGCCGGTGCCGGCCTGGTTCGCGGCGATCACCCCGGGAAGGGCGGCGCCGCCCGCCGTGGGCGCGAGGGTGAAGGTGGACGCGCTCAGCGTCGTGCCGTTCATCGACTCCGAGAAGCCCACGGCGATGTCCGAGTTCACCGCGACGCCGGTCGCGCCGGCGGCCGGCGTCCGCGAGAGGACGGTCGGCTTGTCGGTGTCGGCGCCGGGCTCGCGCACGTTGCGCACGACGAAGACCAGGTCGTTGTAGTCGGTGAGGGTCGGAGACTCCTCGAAGGCCACCACGTAGGCCGTGGGGTCCTGGACGCCCTCGGGCGACTTGTAGGGGTACACCCGCACCTTGTGCCGCTCGTCCGCGTTCGACTCGAACAGGTTGAGCGCGTCGATCGAGTAGACCTCCTCGTCGGCGAAGGTGGGGCCGTGCCACACCGAGTAGAAGCCGAAGGTGCCGGAGGGCGGGGCGAAGCTCGTCGTGCCGACGACCGCGCCCGCGAGCGACTGGTAGCTCGTGTTCGGCACGTCGAAGAGCGTCTGCTTGCCCGAGCCGTCCTGGCCGGTGTAGTAGCCAAGGGTCACGACGTTCTGGTTGCCCGCGGGGCCCTTCTGGCCGAAGGTCGCCATGTGCTCGATCGTGACCGGGCCGGGCCCGGCCGCCTCGAACATCGGCAGCGCCACCTCGTCGCCGGCGAGGCCGGGGGTGTCGTCGAGGAAGCCCATGGAGTCGTCGGGGTTCCCGGCGTCGTTCGGGATCTGGAAGGTGTCGAAGATCCACTGCAGCGAGGGCTCGTTCGAGCCGCCGTATTTCACGGTGCCCAGGCCACGCAGCGTCACGACCGTGCTCGGGGCGCCGGGGGCGTCGCTTGCGATCGTCAGATCGGCGCCCTTGGGGCCGGTCGTGGCCGCGTCGAGGACGACGGGGACGACCAGGTCGGCGCCGGGCGCAACCGTCGCCGGCAGGGACGGCGGCGAGACGAGGCTGAACTCGGCGGCGTTGGTGCCGCCGATCGTCAGGCCGGTCACGTGCAGCGGCGCGTCGCCGCCGTTGTGGATCGTGACGGGCTTGGCCGTACCGACCTCGCCGGTGAAGACGGAGTCGACCAGGACCACCCGCGGGGGGGCCTGGATGGTCTGGGCCGCCGCGCCGATGCCGGCGGCGGAGACGAAGGTGGCGGCGCCGACCGCGAGGCCCAGGAGGCCGGCGGCGGTCCCACGCCGCAGGCGGGGATTCCGTTCCTTGTCGCTCACGCGAGTCACTGTGGTCTTGCTCCTGTTTCCGGAAGGCCGCGGGTGCGAGCCGTCGAATGGCGGCACCCGGCTCCGCGATGCGCGGGCCGGGTGCCGGTGGACCTGCCGCTCGGCGCTAGGCCTTGCAGCTCTTCTTGTGGCGGGCGATCGCCGCCTTCTGCAGCTTGGTCAGCTTCGCGACCTTCTTGGCCGCGGCCGCCTTGGCCACCGGGGTGGTGGCCTTCGTGCGGGCCCTCTTGGCCGCCGCGAGCTGCTTGGCGAGCGCCTTGCTCGTCGTCGGGTAGGCCTTGCAGAAGGCCGCCGTCTCGATCGCCTTGCAGCGGTTCTTCTTGAAGCCGGCCGTCGCCGCGCGCTGCTTCTTGAGGATGGCGGCGATCCGCTTGTTGGCCGCGGTGCGGGCGCCGGCGGTCGTCGCCTTCGCCTTGGCCAGCTTGGCCGCCTTCATCTGACGGGCGAGGGCGGCGCTGTTCCTCGGGTACCGCGCGCAGAAGGCGAGCTCGGACTTCTTGAAGCTGTCCGGCGGGATGACCTTGGGGCCATCCGTCGTCGTCGTCGGCGTGGTGGTGGTGGTCGTCTTCGTCCCCGTCGTGAAGGTCCAGCTCTCCGGCGCCGCGAGGGCGTTGCCGTTGACGTCGGTCGCCCCGATGCCCACGGTGACCCGATACTTGGTGTTCACCGCGAGGTCGGCGGCCGGGTTCAGCGCGAAGACGTTGCCCGCTCCGGGAGTGATGACGCCGGTCAGGGCCGGGCCGCCGGCCGCCGGCGCGACGCTGAAGCTCGTCGCGTTGACGCTGCCCGCGCCCATCGGCTCGGAGAAGCCCACCGAGATGTCCGAGGTGACGGACACGTTGGTCCCGTCGGCGGGCGGGGTCCGCGACACGATCGTCGGCGGGGTGGTGTCGGTGGGGTCGACCTTCGGCGGCGGGGGGGTGCCCGGCACGGTCGCCTTCAGGAGCGTGATCTTCGACGGACGCGCGTCGGTGGACGGGTCCGGGTACTCGGTCACGTAGAGGTTGCCCTGCTGCGGATCCATCGCGATGTCCAGCGGGTTGGCGAAGCCGGACATGCCGGGGATGGCGGTCTGCGACGCCACGATCTTGCCGCTGGCGTCGGGGGTCAGGACGATGATGTCGTCGCCCGAGCTGTAGCGGGCGATCAACAGGCGGCCCTTGAGCGCGTTGTCAAAGGCGTTCGAGGTGTACTCGATGGCGCCGTCGGTGGAGTAGTGCAGGCCGAAGTCGTAGGCCGAGCCGCGGTAGTTGCGGTCGGGCAGCGTGCCCACCGGGTACAGCGCGGTCCCCGTGGGGCTGAACGCGATCTCGTTCGGGTCGGCGCCGGCGGTCGGGTTGCCGCCGTTCAGGACCCACTCGCAGCGGCCGGCGTTCGGGTGGCCGTAGTAGCCGCCCTGGACCACGTCGAACAGGTAGTCGTGCTGCTCGCCGACGTTCTTCACCTCGGGCACGGCCGGGCCGACGTACGGGCCGTCGGGACGGGTCGCGCAGGAGGCGGGGAGCTGGGCCGGGGTGGCCGGGGCGCGCCCGCCGCCCGCCGCGCCGTTGGTGGGCGCGTAGAGGTGGCCGTTGCTGTGCCAGACCAGGTCGAACGCGTTGCGCAGGCCGGTGGCGAAGATCTTCAGGGGCGCGTTCGCGGCGTACGGGTTGTACGTGCCGCCGCCGTCCGGCGTGAGGACGTCGAGCGTGCCGGCCGGGAGCAGCGCCGGGTCGATCTGCATGACCGTCGCGTTGAGCAGCCGCTCGGGGCGCTGGCTCCAGGCCGCGTCCGGCGCGCCGAGGGAGCTGTTGCTGCCCTGGGTCACGTAGAGCTTGCCGCCGTGGAAGGCCAGGCTGTTGGTGAGGTGGTCCTTGGCCGACCGGGGCAGGTGGATGATCTTGTCCTCGATCGTGCCGAGCCCCGGGCCGCTGAGCTTGCTGATGACGCCGGTCCACTCGGTGGCGTCCTTCAGGACGGCCTCGTTGCCGGTGATCCACAGGATCGGGTTCTCGGGCGTCGACGCGGGGTCGAACGCCATGCCGATGATCACGCGCGGGCCGGCGTGGTTGACGAGGGTCATGATCGACTCCTCGGGGCCCAGGCTGCCGTCGGCGGCGTTGATCGGGAAGCGCTTGATCTCGCCGTAGTTGGTGCCGGCGTAGAGCTTGTGGTCCGGGCCCACGACGACGCTGGTGTAGCCCGGGCCGTTCTTCAGACCCGGAGCGGAGGTCGGCGTCTTCGTGAACCCCTTGGTGAAGCCGCCGTTGCCGGTGGGCGTGAGCGTGCCGCCGGTGGTGAAGCTGCTCGAGAAGGGCGTGAAGGACGAGCCGGAGAGGTCCTTGAGGCCGCCGGTGACCTGGAAGGTGTACTGGGTGGTGGCGGCCAGGTGGACCGTCGGCTGCACGACGATCACGTCGCCGCCGCCGCTCGTGTTCACCTCCGCCGGCACCGGCACGGCGTTCGGCATCTTCAGCAGCCGCACCGTGTCGGAGGTCACCGTGGCGGGGTCGATCCCGCCGCAGTTCGGCAGGTTGACGTTCGCCGTGACGGGGGCGTCGAGGTAGACCTCGCCGGCGCCGTCGGGTGGCGTCACGTTGGCCACCGTCGGCGTCCCGAGGGGATTCGGATTGACGCAGTCCCCATCCGCCCCGACTCCCGCTCCCGCGCCGCCGCCCAGAATGAGGGCGAGCCCCACGGCGAGCCCGAAGGCACCCGCCATGAGCCTGCGCGCGAGGAGGGGGGTCCGATCCCTGCCGCTCTCCCGATTCACTGTGGTCCCGCTCCTGTGGTCGTGGACGCCGCTCGAAGCTGATCCGGTCCTTCGACGGCCCCCAGGGGGCCCCTCCGGTCACGGCGGGCACTCGGCCCACGTGCGGCACCGTCCAGGGTACGAGCGCCTCCAAGGGGGAGACACCGGCGACGGAGGGGAAGGGCGACCAGTCGTGCCCTGTCGGGCGGGTAGGCATGGCGCCGGGCCCCTCCCCGTTCGGGGTGGAGGCCCCGTGGCATGCCGGAAACGCCAACGGCGGCCCCGAGGGGCCGCCGAGAGATCGCGCCGACGCCAGGCCCGGGGGCCCGGCGTCGATGAGGCTACGAGCGCGGGCTGGCGGCGGGGCCGTCCCCGGTCGGCATGTAGGTGTCGTCGCCGACCGAGTCCTTGACCAGCTCGATCCGGTCGAAGCTGAACCCGTCCTCGCGCAAGTAGACCTGGATCGTGTGCTGGCCGGCGGTCGGCACGACGATCGTCGCGTAGGGCGAGCCGACGCGCTTGCCGATCCAGATCCACTTGCCGAAGTTGGTCGCGTCGGCGGGCAACCCGGACATGTTCTCCGACTCGAGGACGTTGGGGTGCAGGCCGTCCATCGAGACGCTGACGGAGTTGCCGTTGCCGTCCGGCTGGTAGCCGCGGACCCACACCCGGTAGCTGCCGGCCTGCGCGAAGTCGACGTCGTAGTCCAGCGACGGCGAGGTGCCGCGCGGGTCGCCGCTCACCCCGAACCCGTTGTCCGGGCCCGCGAGGAGGGCGCCGCCCACCGAGCCGGCGGGGCTTTGCCCGGCGAACCAGTCGTGGCCGGCCGCGACGGTCTTGCGGGAGTAATCCTCGGCCTCGAAGACCAGGTCCGTGTTCGACGCGTGGAACTCGCCGGCCGCGGGGGCGGCTCCGGTCGTGAAGCTCCAGGTGGCGCCCGAGGTGACCGGGTTGCCCGAGCTGTCGGCCAGGCCGCCGGTCAGGGTCGCCGTGTAGGTCGTGTTCGGGGCGAGGGGAGCGATCGGCGTGAGGAAGGCGTGGTCGCCCGCCGGCGAGATGCCGACGCGGGCGTCCACCGGCACGCCGCCCGTCGTGAGGGTGAACGTGGCGGTCGAGACGCTGCCCGGGTCCATCGGCTCGCTGAAGGTCGCCACGACGCTCGCGGAGGTCGAGACCCCGGTCGAGCCCGCGGTGGGCAGCTTCTCGCCGATGCTCGGCGCCGCGTGATCGGGCTGCAGCAGGGCGTTGATGCCGTCGAGGACCGCGCGGAAGCGGTTGGCCTCGTCGCCGCCGCTGACGTCCTCGCTGGCGCCGACGGCCCAGCGGAACGGGTACTTCTGGGTGTAGGGCTGCCACATGTGGCCCCAGGAGCCGCCGTTGCGGAAGACGTTGCCGGCGCTCTCCTTCTCCTGGTCGACGTTGGCCTGGCCGGTGCCGTAGCCGTTGAAGTCCTCGTTCATGATCACCGGGCCGGGGACCGTGGGGTCGTTGACCAGGTCGGCGACCATCTGGCCGTCCTCCTGCGGGGAGAACGGGTTGCCGTGCACCAGGCTCACGTCGGCCACCGCGCGGATCGCCTGCGGGACCTGAATGCGGGTGTGCGAGGCGCCGACGGGCAGGCGGTAGGGCTTGCCGTCGAAGCGGCTCTTGGCCAGCGCGACGAGCTCGGCAACGCCGGGGAAGGTCGAGTCGGCCTTGCCGGTGGTGAAGATCGGGTTCTTGTAGCCCGAGGTGTTGTACTCGTTCGCCACCTCGATGATCACGTTGCCGTAGCCCTGCTGGATGATCCAGTCGGTGATGTTGACGGTGGCCTTCCGGATGATGTCGTCACCCGGCAGCTTCGCCTCCTGCGCCTTGTAGAAGTAGCTGAGGATGACGACCATCCCCTGCGCGTCGGCCGCCTTGATCACCCGGTCGGCCCGGTCCAGCCACTCCGGCTTCAGGGTGCCGTCGGTGCGGATCGCGCTCGAGAGGTTGCCCTCGTAGTTCGGCTTGCCCCCCTGCATCCCCAGGGTGAAGGCCTCGATGCCGAGCGACTTGTAGGTCGGCAGCCACTTGATGAACTCGTTCGTGTTGGCGTCGGGGTCGAAGCCCGGCACCAGGGCGCGGTTCTCGTCGTCGTAGATCGCGTTGATCGCGCGGAAGTTCATGAGCTTGCCGCGGGCCGCGGGCACCTTGTCCGCGTAGGTCGGCTGCCAGGGGCCGCCCTTGAAGCTCTGGTAGAACCAGCGCGGGTTGCCCGACGCGCCGATCATGGCGCCCGTCGCGATGCGGTAGTCGGTGCTGACGAAGTTGCCGCCGGGCCCGACCGGGGGGGCCGTGGTGAAGCTCCAGGTGTCGGCCGCGGCCAGGTGGTTCCCGTTCGCGTCGGTCACGCCGGTGCCCACGGTCACCGTGTAGGCGACCCCGGCGTCGAGGGTCTGGACCGGGTCGACGGTGACGACCGTGCCGCCGGCCGCGAGCGTGGCCGTCGCGCTGACGGGGGCGCCGCCCTTGGAGAGCGTGATCGTCTGCGGGTTCACCGTGACGGTCTTGAGCGCCTCGGAGAACGTCACCGTGACGTTGCCGGCGACGGCGACGTTCGTCGCGCCCGCGCCCGGGTCACGGCCCGTGATCGTCGGGGCCGTCTTGTCGGACGGGTCCGTCTGGGGGTCCTTCGGGTTGTTCGGGTTGGTCGGGCCGACCGGCACGATCGGGGTGCCGTCGGCCTTGCACAGCTTCTTGTTGCGCGCCCTGTCCGCCTTCTGCTGCTTCGTGATCTTCACGATCAGCCGCGTCGCGGCGAGCTTCGCGGCTGGCGTCTTCGCCGCCGCCCGCGCCTTCTTGGCGGCGGCGATCTGCTTGGCGTACGTCCGGGTGAGCTTCGCGTAGCTCTTGCAGAAGAGCGCGGTCTGGAGCGTCTTGCAGCTGAAGCGCTTGTAGTCGGCGGCGGCCTTGCGGATCTTCTTCTGGACCAGGGCGACCTTCTTCGCCGCCGCGGCCTTCGCGGCCGGCGTCAGGGCCTTGGTGCGGGCCTTCTTGGCTGCCGCCAGCTGGCGGCTGAGCGTCCGGCTCAGCTGCGGGTGGCGGGCGCAGTAGGCGAGCGCGGCCTTGGAGGTGGTGGCGCGCTGCGTGGCGCCCAGCTCCATGGTGAGCCAGCCCCCGCCGCTCGGCGCCGGCGCGGCGGACAGCGTCGCCGCCCCCGCCGCGAGCCCGGCGACCCCGATGGCCGTGCCGGCCAGGGCCGCCGCCATCCTCGGTCCGAAGGATCGGTGGGCGTCGTTGCGACTGCGGGTCACTGGTGTCTCGCTCCTGGTTTCGGGGGGCCGTCGTGGGCCCGAAAGAGGGAAATCCCCCGGACCGTCCGTGGTCGTCGGGGGTCGGGCCGCCGTGCGGCGGCCCGGGAACGGATCCCGCCCCGGGCCGCGGCGCGGCCCGGGGCGGAGGTTGATCAGTCGCAGGTCTTGTTGCGGGCGATGGCCGCCTTCTGCTGCTTCATCAGCCTGGCCACCTTCTTGGCCGCCGCCGCCTTCGCCGCCGGGGTGGTGGCGTTGGTGCGGAGCTTCTTGGCCGCCGCGAGCTGCTTGGCGAGCAGCTTGCTCGACGTCGGGTAGGTCGCGCAGAACACGGCCGGCTCGATCGCCTTGCAGCTGAACTTCTTGTAGTTCGCCTTGGCCTGACGCTGCTTCTTGAGGATGGCCGCGATCCGCGTGTTGGCCGCCGCCTTGGCGCCGGCCGTCTTGGCCTTCGCCTTGGCCGCCTTGGCGGCCTTCATCTGGCGGGCCAGCACCGCGCTGGCCTGCGGGTAGCGGGCGCAGAAGCGGATGGCCGCCTTGGACGGCTCGTTCGTCTGCGGGTCCCTGTCGCCCGGGTCCGGGATCACACCGCCGGACACGGCCGTCTTGAAGGTCCAGGTGTCGTTCGCGGCGAGCGTGTTGCCCGCCGGGTCGGCCGCGCCGGTCGTCACGGTGACCGTGTACGAGGTGTTGGCCGCCAGGTCGGCGGTCGGGTTCAGCGTGAAGGACGTGCCGCCCGGGTTCGCGGTGACCGCGCCGGCCAGGGCCGCGCCGCCGCCCGCCGGGGCGATCGTGAAGCTGGTCGCGCTGACGCTCGCCGCGTTCATCGGCTCCGAGAAGCCCACGGTGATGTTCGAGGTGGCGTTGATGTTGGTCGCGCCGTTGGCGGGGGTCCGCGAGGTGACGGTCGGCTTGACCGTGTCGCCCGGGTTGTTGGAGCCGGCCGTGGTGAAGGTCCAGGTCTGGTTCGCCGCCAGCGGGTTGCCGGCCAGGTCGGCCGCCCCGTTGGTCACGGTCGCCGTGTAGGACGTGCCGGGGGCCAGGGGGGCGGTGGGGTCGAGCGTCGCGACCGCGCCGGCCAGGCTGACCGTCGCGGGCACCGGGGTGCCGCCGGCGGTCGGGGACAGGCTGAACGTGGTCCCGCTGATCGAGGCCGGGAACATCGCCTCGGAGAACGTCGCGACGACGTTCGCGTTGGGGTCGACGGCGCTCGAGGCGTCGGCCGGCGCCTTCGTGGTGAGGGTCGGGGCGATCGCGTCGACCGTCGCGCCCTCGGGCAGCACGTTGGAGATGAGGTAGAAGTTGTCCTGGTAGTCGTAGTTGCCGCTGGACACCTCGGCGAAGTCCATGGTGCCGATGTACTGGCCGGCCACCGGGACGCCGTTGCGGTCCTTGATGGGCCAGAAGCGCACCGCGTGGCCGCACTGGGACGCACCGAAGGCCAGGACGCAGCTGTCCGTCATCGGGTTCATCGCGTCATCGCTCCACTTGCTGGCGAGCTTGAAGCCGAACACGGTCGCGGTCGGCGTGAAGCTGACCAGGCCGGGGCCCCCGTCCGGATCCCTGCGCGGGAGGAGCGTCTGGTAGTCCTCCTTCAGCTGCCTCAGGACCGTCTTGATCTGGTTCGAGGCGCCCTTCGGGTACCACGAGAAGCTGTCCGCGCTCGGGTTGTGGAAGGCGCCGAGCTGGCGGACGGTGATCGGCAGGCTCGGGTCCATCCGCTGCCAGAACTTCGAGAGCACCTCGTCGCCCGCGGCCTCGATGTGGCCCTTCTGCTGCAGCTTCTGCCCCGGGCCCACGATCACGGTCTTGTAGCCGAAGGTGGGGACGTACTCCTGGAGCGTCCCCTCGTTCGAGCCGCCGGAGTTGATCTGCCAGAAGCCGGAGAGCTCGACGACCCGGCTCGGCGCGTTGGCCGCGTTCGAGGTGATCGTCAGGGTGCCGTCGTGCGGGCCGCCGTTCGGGCCCTCGCCGGTGGCCGTGAAGAGCATCGACACGTTCAGGCTGGCGCCGGGCTGGATGATCGCCGGCAGCGTCGGCGGGGTGATGAGCTGGAACGGGCCGGCGATCGTGAGGCCCTGGATGCTCAGGGGCTGATCCCCGGAGTTGATGATCTTCACGTCCCCGACGTCGTTCTCGGTCACGTCGTCGGTGCCGTTCTGCACCTTGTTCATGACGATGCGATCCGGGTACGGGATCCCGTGGGGGTTCTCGATGGTCACGGCCGGCGCAGCGGCCGCGAGGCCGGTGGCCGACAGGCCGGCGAACCCGATCGCGAGGCCGGCGAGGCCAGCGACCATGCGTCGGGCGACGCGGGGCTTCCGGGGCTTGGCGGTCTCGCGAGTCACGTGGTCATGCTCCTGTGTCGGGTGAGCCGCGCGAAGCTGATCTTCGGGACTTCGACGGGGGCATCCGGCCCCCTCGCGGTTCCCGTTGGGCACATGCCCACGCGCAGCACGGCCCAATGTAGGTGTGCGGGAGGGGTGCCAACACCGGCGACGGAGGGGATGGGCGGTCAGTCGTGCCCTGGACTCCGGGGGGGCCGGCGGGCCCTCCTCCCACCCGTTCGGCGGGTCGCGGCGGCCGGCGCGCCGGCGACCCGCGGCGGCGCGCCGGCGAACCCCCCAAAGCCTCGCGCAGGACGGCCGCCCCTCGCGTCCAACTCGATTGGGGTCCAGTGCCCATCCCCGACCTTTGACGGGTGTGGGGCCCCGATGGCCGTGATTCGCTTCCCGAGTCGATCGACGCGACGCGACCGCGCCCGGAGGAACTCGAGGATGAAGCAGAGCCGCAGCACACGGAGGTCTGCCGCCGCCCGCCTGCGGCCGTTCCTCGTCATGAGCGCCCTGGCGATCGCGGCCGGCGGCTCGGCGATCGCGCTGGCGGGTCCCGCCGGGCCGATCAATGCCGCGCTGGTGCCCAAGGACCTGGCCGCGACGGTGCTGCCCAGCGGCTTCGCCGACGAGCTCGTCCACACGCAGGGCACGGCCTGCGTCCTCGACTACGACAAGGACAACATCCGCGACTTCCTGGTCTCGGCCCACGGGGACGGCTGGCGGCTGATGCACGGCAACGCCGACGGCACCTTCACGGAGGCCGAGCGGCTCTCCTCGACCGACCGGCACGGCTGCGCGGTGGGCGACTTCGGCGGCATCACCGCCGACGGGACCTACACCGGCCCCGACGGGCGCCCGGACATCTACACCGGCATCGGCGCCTGCCAGGGGACCTGCGACTCGCCCTTCCCCAACGAGCTCTGGCTGCAGCGGCCGGACGGCACCTACATCCCGGAGGAGCAGGACGCGCGCAACGCCGAGAAGTCGCGCCCCAACGTCGGCCAGGACGCCGCGTACGCCTTCGGGATCGCCGACGAGCACGGCCGCGCCCGCGAGCCGCTGGCCTTCGACGCGAACGGCGACGGGAAGATGGACCTCTTCGTCGGCAACGACGAGGGCGTGAGGTTCGAGAGCAGCAACCGGCTGTACCTCAACAACGGAAACGGGAGCTTCTCCAAGAAGGACCTGCCGGGGCCGATCGAGGTCGGCAGCCTGTGCTCGGCCGCCGGCGACATCGACGGCGACGGCCGGCCCGAGCTCCTGAACTGCGCCGACACCGACCTGAGCGAGCTCCAGCTCTACAAGAACGACGGCGGCGGCAACTTCACCAACATCTCTGATGCCTCCGGGCTCTCGGCCGTGTTCGACGGGAAGGACGCCGACTTCGCCGACATCGACGACGACGGCAGGCTCGACCTGGTGATCGTCCGGTTCAACGGGATCGAGGTCCGGCTCAACCGCAACGGCAACTTCGGGACCGTCGACTTCCAGCGCAAGATCACCGGCGGATCCGGCGTGGCGGTGGGCGACGCCGACGGCGACGGCCGGATGGACGTCTTCGCCGTCACGATCGACAACGAGAAGGGCGGCGGGGCCGACGTCCTGCTGCGCAACATGGGGCACGCCGACGAGGCAGGCAAGTGGGTCTTCGACGAGATCGCCTTCCCGCAGACCAAGGTCGGCAACGGCGACGTGGCCGGGGTCATGCCGAGCTACAACGGCACCAACCGCGCGGCGTTCATCGTCACAAACGGCAAGTGGACCGACTCGGGCCACTGGCAGTTCATCTACCTGACCGGCCCCTCCACCGGGCCGCCGGTGAACCCGAACCCCGGCACCCCGACGACGCCGACCACCCCGACGACGCCGACGACGCCGACCGGCTCGACCACCACCTCCACGACGACGTCGACCACGAAGACGACGACGACGAAGCCGGACGACTCCAAGCCCGGGCAGACCACGGACAAGGATCCCTCGGGCCCCGGCCCGGAGAACCCGCCGAGCACCGGCAAGCCGGGCAAGGTGACCTTCTCGGTCGCGCAGCTGCGCTCGACCCAGCGGATCGCGCAGGCCGCGCTGCGACGGGCGAACGCGCTCCAGGCGATCCTGGACGGGCGCCGGGTTCCGACGGCGGCGGGCGGCAAGTCGGTCCGCATCAAGCTCACGGTCAGGCAGCTGCGCATCAACCAGCGCATCGCGCAGGCCGCGCTGCGGCGGGTGCTCGTGCTCCAGGCCCGCCTGGACGGCAGGAAGCCGCCGAAGATCACCAACGCGCGGCCCGCAAAGATCACGCTGAGCCTGAGGCAGATGCGGATCAACGACAGGATCGCGTGGACCGCCCTGAGGCGCGTGAACGCGCTCACCAACCGGATGGCCGAGGAGGGCTACCCGGTGTCGCCCGAGACGGACTAGACGGAGAGCGCGCGGCGGTGCCGATCGGCGCCG
>JAWVEV010000176.1:0-12647 GCA_033856535.1 Miltoncostaeaceae bacterium
AGCTCGCGCGCCTGCGGCGTCTCGGCTTTCCCGCCCCTGCGGGGCGAGGATGGCCGCCGGGCTCCCCGGCGGCGTCGGTTGGCGTGGGCGACGTGTGTGCCCATTGGCATCTCCTCCGGCACCGGCCGGTGACGCGTCATCAGCTGGCGCCGTCTCACTTGGCCGCCGGGCGGCGGGTTCCTCCCCCGGGGCTCGCGCCTCGGGGGCCTCGGGGCGCGGCAAGTGGCCACCGGCGCCATGGCCGACCGGCCGCCACCGAGCGCGGCCGGGTCCTGCAGAGGCGCCGGCGGACGGCGCCCCCGAGACAGCCGCCTTGGGCGGCTAGACCTCCACGATGACCGGAACCACCAGCGGGCGCTGCTGGGTCCGGCGCTTGACCAGCGAGGCGACGGCGTCGTGGAGCTGGTGCTGCAGCACGCCGACCTCGGTGACGCGCTGCGCGGCGGAGGCGGTGAGCGAGCGCTCGACCTCGAGGCGGGTCTCCTCGATCAGCTCCTCGTCGTCGCCGGAGCCGAAGCCGCGGGTGATGATCTCGGCCTCGCCGATCGGCGAGCCGTCGGAGGCGTTGACCGTCGCGATGACGAGCACCAGGCCGTCCTCGGAGAGGTGGCGCCGGTCGCGCATCACGCTCTCGGCCACGTCGGAGCCGCCCATGCGGTCCACGAAGGTCAGGCCGGCGTGGACCTTGTCCACGATCGCGGCGCCGTCGGTCTCGACGCCGAGCACGTCGCCGTTGTCGAGGATGAAGATCCGCTCGTCGGCGATCCCGAGTGACTCCGCGAGGTCCGCGTGGGCCCGCTGGTGCCGCGCCTCGCCGTGGATCGGCGCGAAGAACTTCGGCCGCACGAGCTGCAGCATCATCAGGAGGTCGGTCGCCGTGCCGTGCCCGGAGACGTGGATCGCCGGCAGGCTCTCCTGCGTGATCACGCGGGCGCGGGCGCGTACGAGCCGGTTGATCACCTCGGACACCGCCAGCTCGTTCCCCGGAACGGTCCGGGACGAGTAGACGACCGTGTCGCCGGGCGAGATCGTCACCTGGTGGTGCTCGCCGCGCGCGATCCGGCTGAGCGCGGCCAGCGGCTCGCCCTGGCTCCCGGTGGAGAGGATCACCTGCTCGTCGGGCCGGTGGTGGTCGAGGTCCTTGGGGCGCACCAGGACGCCGGGCGGCGGCTTCAGGTACCCGAGGTTGATCGCGATGTTCGCGTTCTTGACCAGCGAGCGCCCGACCAGCGCCACCACGCGCCCGTCGCGGTAGGCCGCGTCGAGCACCTGCTGCACCCGGTGGATGTGCGACGAAAAGGTCGTGACCACCACCCGGCCGGCGGCGATGGCGAACACGCGGGCGAACTCCTCCCCCACCGTCCGCTCGGGCCGCACGGCGCCGGGGTTGTCCGCGTTGGTCGAGTCGGCCAGCATCAGCGTCACGCCGCGGTCGCCCAGGCGCGCCAGCGCGGCGATGTCGGTCGGCCGGCCGCCGATCGGCGTGTGGTCGAGCTTGAAGTCGCCGGTGTGGAGGATCCAGCCCGCGGAGGTCTCCAACGCCACCGCGGCGCAGTCCGGAATGCTGTGCGTGAGCGGGATGAACAGGGCCGTGAAGGGGCCGATCTCCATCGGCGTGCCGTACTCGACGTCGACGAGCTCGGCGTCGGCCAGCTGGCGGTGCTCGTCGAGCTTGCTGCGGACCAGGCCCAGGGTGAACTTCGCGCCGTAGATCGGCACCTGCCCCACCGCACGGATCAGGTACGGCAGCGCGCCGATGTGGTCTTCGTGCCCGTGGGTCAGGATCACGGCCTCGAGCCGGTCGGCCCGCTCCTCGACGTACGAGAAGTCCGGCAGCACCAGGTCGACGCCGAACTGGTCGTGGTTCGGGAAGGTCACGCCGCAGTCGATGACGACCATCCGGCCGTCGGCGGCCTCGACCACGTACATGTTCTTGCCGATCTCGCCGGTCCCGCCCAGCGGGATGACGCGGACCGGTCCGCTGCCCACCGCGTCGGAGCGCGGCGCCGGGGCCGGACTAGGCGCGGCTGAGGACGTCGTAGTGGTCCAGGACCGTGCGCAGCACCTCGCGCTGAACCGGGGTGGCCTCGACCATGGGAAGCCGCAGGCGCCCGGACGGGATCACGCCCGCCATCTCCAGGGCGGCCTTGATCAGGATCGGGTTGGGCGCCGCGAACAGGCCGGCGTAGAGGTCGGCGAGGACCCCGTCGCGGGAGCGGGCCTCCTCGATGTCGCCGCGCCGGGCGGCCTCGGCGATCGCCTGCATCTCGCGGCCGGCCAGATGGGAGGCGACCGAGATGACCCCCTGGCCGCCCATCTCCATCACCGCGAAGAGCATGTCGTCGTTGCCGGCGTAGACCGTCAGCGACGTGCCGGCCACCACGGCGCGGCACTCGTCGAGGTCCTCGTTGGCCTGCTTGACCGCCACGACGTTCGGCACGCCCGAGAGCTCGCCCAGCAGAGCGGGGTCCATGTTGAGCGTGGTCCGGATGGGGATGTTGTAGAGCACGACCGGCAGGCCGATGGCGGCGATCGCCTCGACGTGGGCGACGATTCCCGCCCGCGGCGGCCGGTTGTAGTACGGCGTCACGACCAGCACGGCGTCGGCGCCGGCCTCGGCCGCGGCCGCCGTGAGCGCCACCGAATGGGCCGTGTCGTTGCTGCCGGTGTTGGCGATCAGCGGGACGCGATCGCCGAGCTCGGCGCGGGCCAGGGTGACCAGGCCGATCTTCTCGTCGTCGGTCAGCGTCGAGGCCTCGCCGGTGGTGCCGGCCAGCACCAGCCCGTCCGATCCGTTCTCGACGAGGTGCTCCATGAGCCGCGCCGCCGCGCCCTGATCGACCGCCAGATCGGCGTCGAAGGGCGTGACCATTGCGGTGACGACGGTGCCGAGCACGGCGGGAGTATAGCCCCGGCCGCCGGGCGCCCCGCCCGCCCTCCCGGGGCGGCTAAGGTGCGCCGATGGCGCCGATCCGCAGGATGATCCACTGGAGCGGGGACGATCCCTGGCGGGCCGAGGCGGGCCACGTCATGGCCGTCCCCCAGGGCATGCGCGCCTCGGGCGTGCAGATGGGCGTCGACCCGCGGCCCTACCGGCTCGAGTACCTGTTGGAGGCCGACGCCGACTGGCACGCGCGCCACCTGAAGGTGGCCGCCGCCGGCGACGGCTGGAACCGGATGGTCGAGCTGACCTCCGACGGCGCCGGCCATTGGACCTGCGTCGGCGGAGGCGAGGGCGCCCCGGACCTCCCGGCGGCAGGGGGCGACTCGGCGGCGCTCGAGGGCGCCTTCGACGTCGACCTGGCCTTCTCCCCCATGACCAACCTGATCCCGGTGCGCCGCGCCGGCCTGCACCTCGGCCCCGGTCCGGTCCTCGACCTCGTCGCCGCCTGGGTCTCGGTGCCCGACCTGGCCGTCCACCGCTCCGAGCAGCGCTACGAGAACGTGCGCGCCTCGCTCACCGACGCGGTGGTGCGCTACGTCGACCGCGGCGTCCACGACGGCTTCACCGCGGAGCTCCACCTCGACCGCGAGGGCGTCGTGATCGACTACCCGGGCTTGGCCAGGATGGTCACCGCGCCCTAACGGGCCCTGAGCCTCCACGCGCGCCCGTCCGAGGCGCGCCCCCGGAGGTTCGGCTTGGTGATGACCCCGGTCTCGCCGACGCGGGAGAGCCCGGCGCGCTCCAGGTCGTGCGCCGCTCGCTCGCGCGCCGCGTCCCACGAGGTGACGCGGTGCCGACCCTCGGCGTCCATCAGCTCGTGGTGGGCGGCCGCGACGCTGCCCGAGCCGAACGACCACACGCGCAGGTGGTACCGCCGTTCGCGCCCGCCCAGGGCCGCGTGGCCGGCCATCCGGCGCGGCAGGCCGTCGATCCAGGTGCGCTGCAGCGCCCCCTCCGAGGGGATCGCCCAGCCCGAGCCGAGCAGCGCCCCGAGCACGTCGCCCGGCGCGGCGCCGATGATCACCAGGTTGACGGGGTCGAGCAGGGCCTCCTCGCGCCGGCGGATCACGTAACGCCAGTTCTGCGTGTAGGGCCAGAGGCGGTGGGCGCCGCGCGGGCCGCGGCCGGGGACGAGGTCGCCGTCCGCGTCCTGGTGGCAGAGCGTGCGGGAGACCACTTAGGCGAGGGCGGCCCGGGGCTCGCCGCTGCCGCGGGCGGCGGTGACCCGCAGCTCCGGGAGCGGGATCGGCGAGCGGTCCGGGGTGAGGAGCTCGGGGTCGGCCACGCTCCAGTAGTGGCGCACCGCGAAGTCGAGGAACCGCGGGTGGGCCACGGACCGGGCGAAGAGGGCGAAGAGCGGGTCGGGCAGCACGTTCAACACGGTCTGCAGGCGGTCGAGCACGCGGTAGCCGTGCTCGCAGGAGCGCACGTAGCCCCGGTAGTGCGACAGGGCGACGTCGAGCGGCATCTCGCCCAGGCGCACGCGCTCGGCCAGGCGCCCCGCCAATTGGCCGAACACCAGGGCCGGCCGGATGCCCTCGCCCGACACCGGCAGGCACTGCCCGGCGGCATCGCCGACCACGAACATGCGGTCGCGGATCGGCTCGATCATCCGTGAGGTGAAGAAGCCGCCGTGGGTGTGTCCCGGGTCGCCGATCTGGTGGCGCGCCAGGAACTCCACCAGGTCGTCGTGGAGGGCCGAGTCGCCGGTGTAGGTGGCGAGGCCGGCACGGACGTGGCGGCCCGCGGGGAAGATCCAGAAGAAGCGGCGCGAGCCGTTGCTCGGCCCCACGTAGAAGTGGAGGTCGCGGCCGATGAACGGCTGGCGGGCCTCCACGCCGAAGCTCTTGCGCGGGGCGCGGACGCGCTTCTCCTTCGCCTTGCCCGCCGAGGTGCGCCAGCCGGCGGCCTCGACCACGATCGGCGCCTCGAAGCGCCCCTCGGTCGTCTCCACGACGCCGTCGCCGGCCGACTTGATCCGAGCCCGAAGGAAGTCGGCGCCGGTCCGCGCGAAGAAGGCCTGGCAGAAGCGCCGGTAGTCGAAGGTGGCGAACGGGAAGAAGTGCAGCCGCTGGCTGCGCCGCTTGGTGTGCAGCAGGATGTCCTGGTGGACCTGCTCGACGCAGTCGAGGAGGTCGAGCCGCTCGAGGCAGGCGAGCGGGATCGCGGAGGCGGAGGTCTCGCCGTCCCCGATCTCCAGGCGGTCGATGACCAGGACGCGCCCGCCGAGCTGGCTGGCCGCGGCGAGCCCTCCGAACGAGCCGCCGCAGACGATCGCGTCGTAGGCCTCGGTCACTTGCCCGCCGGGAGCTCACCCGGGCGCTTGTAGCAGGCGGCCTGCGCGCCCTCGACGGCCTCGGTGGCGCGCCGGCGCTCCTCGTGGCTGAGGCGCTCCGTGCGCAGCATGTCGGCCTCCGCCGCCAGGGCGGTCAGCACCTTGCGCCGGGTCTTGGCGCCGCGGGCGGGGCCCAACAGCAGGCTCGGGCCGGCCCAGGCCTGGGCCTCGTAGGCCTCCAGGGCGGCCTCGCGCACCGGACCCGGCGACAGATCGACGATCTCGTATCGCAACGCCATCAGCTCACGCTCCCACCCCGAGACAGACGGGCGGCGCTTCTCGATCTCCGCGGCCAGCCGCGACGCGGTCGCGCCGGCGGTGTCGCCGGCGCGCTCGCTCCAGCCGCGCAGCTGGCCGACCAGCGCCGTGCGCTTGGCGTCGTTGGAGGGATCGGAGAGCCAGGCGCGGCCGTGCTTCAGCAGCAGCTCGACCGCGGTGCGGCCGTGGCGTCTGGCGAGAAAGGCCGCGAGGGCGAGCAGGCGGGGACCGAGGACGGTCAGGCTCCTACGATCGAGGGATCTCCTCACCGGTGTCCGGGTCCAGGCGGACACCGTCCGTGATGCCGGAGCCGGGCGGGGCGGCGATCGTCAGCCAGACCGCCTCGCGGTCGGTGTGGTTCTGGATGCGGCGCGGCGTGTCGTTGGGGAGCCGCAGCCAGTCGCCGTCCTCGACGGTCACCGGCTCGCCGTCCACCACGATCTCCTGGGGGCCGCCGGAGACGAGCCGGTAGACCTCCTCCTGCTCCTTGTGACGGTGGTAGGCCATCTCGTGGCCCGGCCCGTAGCTCCAGACGCGCACCAGCACGTGCTCGGTGCCGAGCGCGCCCGAGATGTCGCGCGAGGCCGGTCCGCCGCCGCGTCGCTCGCGCTGCTCGACCTCGTCGGTGCTGACCTTCGCGTAGCGGCCCTCGCCCATCGTCACCCCCCGTCGGTCGCCCGATGGTACCAGCGGATCACCCGCCCCCGGCCGGGTCCCCGGGAGGCTCGTCGGCCTCCTCGGGCCCCTCGGCGCCGTCCTCGCCGATGATCATCAGCAGCTGCTTCGTGTCCACCTGCTCCCCGGCCTTGACCAGGATCTCGCCCACCGCGCCGGCCCGGTCGGCGAACACCCCGGTCTCCATCTTCATGGCCTCGATCGAGAGCAGGCGGTCGCCCTTGGCGACCTTCTCGCCGATCCGGACCGACAGGCTCACCACCAGGCCCGGCATCGGCGCCGGCACGTGCGAGGGGTCCCCCTCGTCGGCGGTGCGCTTGACCGCGCCGGAGGGCGCGAGGCTTCGGTCGGCGACCTTCACCTCGCGGGGCTGCCCGTTCAGCTCGAAGAAGATCGTCCGCTTGCCCTCCAAGTCGGCGTCGCCGACGGCCAGGAAGCGGATGATCAGCGTCTTGCCGCGCTCGATGTCGACGAAGAGCTCGTCGTCGCGGCGCATGCCGTAGAAGAAGGCCTCCGTCGGCACCACGCTGACGTCCCCGTGGATCCGCTGGTGATCCGCGAAGTCCAGGAAGACCTTCGGGTACATCAGGTAGCTCGCGAGCTCCCTGTCGCTGATCGAGCGGCGGACCTTCTTCTCGCCCTCCTCGCGCGCCGCCTTCAGATCGGTGTCCGGGAGCGCCTCGCCCGGGCGCACGGACAGCGGCGCCACGCCCTTCAGCACCTTGCGCTGCAGCGCCTCGGGGAAGCCGCCGTACGGCTGGCCCAGGTCGCCGTGGAAGAACTCGACCACCGAGTCGGGGAACGCGATCTCGCGCTCGGGGTCGAGGATCTGCTCGGGCCGCAGGTCGTTGGTCACCATGTAGACCGCGAGGTCGCCGACGACCTTCGAGGTCGGCGTGACCTTCACGATGTCGCCGAACATCCGGTTCACGTCCGCGTAGGCGCGCGCGACCTCGCGCCAGCGGCTCTCGATCCCCAGCGCGCGCGCCTGCTGGCGCAGGTTCGTGTACTGGCCGCCGGGCATCTCGTGCTCGTAGACCTCGGCCGCGCCGGCGCGCATGTCGCTCTCGAACGCCGCATACGAGCCGCGCACGGCCTCCCAGTAGACCGCCAGCTGGGCCAGCGGCTCGCGGTCGAGCCCGGTGTCGCGCTCGCTCCCGCGCAGGGCCTCGACGATCGAGCCCAGGTTCGGCTGGGAGGTGAGGCCGCTCATCGGGTCCATGGCCGCGTCGACCGCGTCCACCCCGGCCTCGGCCGCGGCCAGGACGCTCGCCGCCGCGATGCCGCTGGTGTCGTGGGTGTGGAAGTGGATCGGCAGGCCCACCTCGTCGCGCAGCGCCCTGATCAGGATCCGCGCGGCCTCGGGCTTCACGAGCCCGGCCATGTCCTTGATCGCGAGGATGTGCGCGCCGGCGTCCTCGAGCTGCCGGGCCAGGCGCACGTAGTAGCCGAGGTCGTACTTCGTGCGACTCGGGTCGGTGAGGTCGCCCGTGTAGCAGATGGCCGCCTCGCAGAGCTTCCCGCTCTCCAGCACCGCGTCCATCGCCACGCGCATGTTGTCGACCCAGTTGAGCGAGTCGAAGACCCGGAAGAGGTCGACGCCGCCCTCGGCCGCCTGGGCGACGAAGTAGCGCACCACGTTGTCCGGGTAGTTCGTGTAGCCGACCGCGTTCGAGGCCCGCAGGAGCATCTGCAGGAGGATGTTCGGCACCCGCTCACGGAGCCGCGCGAGGCGGTCCCAGGGATCCTCCTTGAGGAAGCGCATGGCCACGTCGAAGGTGGCGCCGCCCCAGACCTCGAGCGAGAGCATCCCGGAGAGCAGCCGGGCGTACGCGCGCGCCGGCGCGACCAGGTCGTGGGTGCGAAAGCGCGTGGCCAGGAGCGACTGGTGGGCGTCGCGGAAGGTCGTGTCCGTGAGGAGGAGGCGCTTCTCCTCGCGCATCCAGCGCGCGAAGCCCTCCGGGCCGAGCTCGTCCAGCTTGTCCTTGGTCCCCGATGGCTCGCCGCCGGGGCGGGGGTTCACGTCCGGGAGCTGGCGGACGAGGGCGCTCTCCGGACGGGGCCGTCCCTTCACCTCCGGGTTCCCGTTCACGATCACGTCGCCCACGAACTGCAGCAGCCGGGTGGCCCGGTCGCGGCGCGGCGTGAAGTGGAAGAGCTCCGGCGTCTCGTCGACGAAGCGGGTCGTGTACTCGCCCGAGCGGAAGCCGCGGTGGTTGATGAGCGCCTCGAGGAACGCCAGGTTGGTCTTCACGCCGCGGATCCGGAACTCGCGGAGCGCCCGGTCCATCCGGGCGATCGCCTCCTCGTGGGTCGGCGCCCAGGCGGTCACCTTCTCGAGCAGCGAGTCGTAGAACGGGGTGATGACCGCCGAGGAGTAGGCGGTGCCGCCGTCCAGGCGGATGCCGAAGCCGGTCGCCCCGCGGTACGCGCTGATGCGCCCGTAGTCCGGGATGAACTGGTTCTGCGGGTCCTCGGTGGTGATGCGGCACTGGAGGGCGGTGCCGTTCACCCGGATCTGGTCCTGGGTGGGCACCCCGCTCTCGGGCGTGCCGAGCCGGGCGCCGCCGGCGATCCGGATCTGCGCCTTGACGATGTCGATGCCCGTGACCTGCTCGGTCACGGTGTGCTCCACCTGGATCCGCGGGTTGACCTCGATGAAGTAGAAGCGGCCCGAGTCGGCGTCGACCAGGAACTCGACCGTGCCGGCGTTCTGGTAGCGGGCGGCCGAGGCGAGGCGGACGGCCGCCTGGCAGAGCTCCCCCCGCCGGACCGGGTCGAGGCGCGGCGAGGGCGCCATCTCGATCACCTTCTGGTGGCGCCGCTGGACCGTGCAGTCGCGCTCGAACAGGTGCACCACGTTCCCGTGGGCGTCGGCCAGGATCTGCACCTCGATGTGCCAGGCGCGCTCGACGAGCTTCTCCAGGAAGACCTCGTCGTTGCCGAAGGCCGCCCGCGCCTCGCGCCGGCCGGCCGCCACCGCCTCGGCCAGGTCGCCCGGGTCGCGCACCATGCGCATGCCGCGCCCGCCGCCGCCCCAGCTGGCCTTCACCATCACCGGGAAGCCGATCCCTTCCGCCAGGCGGGCGACCTCGGCGGGATCGTCCGGCAGCGCGCCCGTGGCGGGCATGACCGGCACGCCGGCCTCCTCGGCCAGCCGGCGGGCCTGGACCTTGTTCCCCAGCCGGTCCATCACCAGGACCGGCGGGCCGATCCAGACGATCCCCTCGCGCACGCAGGCGTCGGCGAAGTCGGGGTTCTCCGCCAGGAACCCGTAGCCGGGGTGGATCGCGTCCACGCCGGCGTCGCGGGCGACCCGGATGATCTCCTCGATGCCGAGGTAGGCCCGGACCGGCTCCGCCCCGCGGCCCACCTGATACGCCTCGTCGGCCTTGAACCGGTGCAGCGAGAAGCGGTCCTCGCGCGAGTAGATCGCGACGGTCTGCAGGCCCAGCTCGGTTGCGGCGCGGAAGACCCGGGTGGCGATCTCGGACCGATTGGCCGCCATCACCTTGCGGATGCGCTTGGGCATCAGTCCCCGGGTGAGTTCCCGAAGAGCAGCGCCTCCAAGCCGAGGGTGAGGCCCGGTCGGCCGCCGATCTCCCGCACGGCGCGGACGACGCCCGGCATGAAGCTCTCGCGCGCGAGCGAGTCGTGCCGGATCGTGAGGGTCTCCCCCAACCCACCCAGGATGACCTCCTGGTGGGCCACGAGGCCGGGCAGCCGGACCGAGTGGATCGGCACGTCGCCGCCCATCAGCCGCGCCGTCCGCGCCGCGGTGCCCGACGGGGCGTCGAGCTTGCGGTCGTGGTGCAGCTCGATGATCTCCGCCTTGGGCATGTGCCGGGCGGCCTCCGCGGCGAAGCGCATCATCAGGATCGCCCCGATCGCGAAGTTGGGCGCGATGAGCAGGTTGGCCGGGCCGGCCTCGGCCGCGGCGCGAAGCTCGTCGACCTGATCGTCGGTGAGGCCGGTGGTCCCCACCACCGCGTGCACGCCGGCCGCAAGGGCCGCACGGGCGTTCCCGAAGACGACCGCCGGCTGGGTGAAGTCCACCAGCACGTCGGCCGGAGTGGCGGCCAGCGCCTCCTCCAGGGTGGCGTGGGAGCCCGGCTCCCCGGCGAGCGCGGGGTCGGCGCGGGCGACGACCTCCATGTCCGCCTCGGCGCCCACGGCGGCCACGACGGCCTGTCCCATCCGGCCGGCCGCGCCGGCGACCACGACCCGCAGCATCGCCGGAGACTACTCGATCGAACCGGGGCCCCCGGGATATTGCATTTCCTTATGAGTCGCATTAGCGTTTCTTCTCATGATGCTCCGTCAGATCCTCAACGAGGACCTCGCCTGCGCCTCCTATCTGGTGGCCGACGGCGGGGTCGCCGCAGTCGTCGATCCGCAGTGGGACGTGCGCGAGTACCTGCGCATCGCCCGGTTCCACCGGCTGCGCATCGCCCACGTCGTGGACACCCACGTCCACGCCGACCACCTGTCCGGCCGCGCCCGCCTGGCGGCCGCGACCGGCGCCGCGGTCCACCTTCCCGCCGGCTCCGGCTCGGCCGACCCCCACGCGCCGCTGCGCGAGGGCGACGTCATCGCCCTCGGCGGCGTGGAGCTCCGCGCGCTGGCCACCCCCGGGCACCGCCCGGAGCACATCGCGCTGCTGGTGTCCGACCGGGGGCGGCCCTTCGCCCTCCTGGCCGGCGACTCCCTGCAGATCGGCGACGCCGCCCGCCCCGACCTCGCCACCGACGCCGTCGACGGCGCCCGAGCGCTGTGGGCGTCCCTCCGCCGGCTGGACGAGCTCGGCGACGACATCGAGCTCTGGCCCGGCCACGTCGGCGGGTCGCTGTGCGGGGGATCGGCCCTCAGCGGCCGCACCGTCTCCACGCTCGGCAACGAGCGGCGCAGCAATCGCGTCCTCGGCCTGCCCGACGTCGAGACCTTCGTCGGCGCCCTCACCGAGCGGCTCCCGCCGCGCCCGCCCACCGCGACCCGGCTGGTGCGCCTGAACCGCGACCCGCCACACGGCTCGGGCGGCCGGCGCCCCCGGCTCGACGCCCGCACCGTGCAGCGCCTGCTCGACGACGGCGCGATCCTCGTCGACGGCCGCCCCGGCGAGGACTTCGACCGCGCCCATCCCCCCGGCGCGGTGAGCCTCGACGCGGGCCGGCCCGGCGCGGGCACCCGCGCGGGCCGCGCCCTCGATCCCGAGGTGCCGCTCGTGATGAGCGCCGAGTCGGACGAGGCTGCGGAGCGCCTGGCGACCGCGCTCGAGGCCGTCGGCTTCGCCGGGGTGCTCGGCATCCTCGAGGGCGGCCTGGAGGGCTGGCTGGCCGCCGGGCTGCCCGGCGCGGCGATCGAGAGCGTCTCGGTCGAGGACCTCGCCGGCGAGCTCCGCCGCGGCGAGGCCACCCTGGTCGACGTCCGCGAGGCGGACGAATGGACCCGGGGGCACGTCGAGGGCTCGGTGTCCCTGCCGCTGAGCGCGATGGGGATGCTGCCCTGGCTCGAGCTCGAGGACGGCGGGCGGCCCGTGGTGGCCTGCTCGACCGGCCTGCGCAGCGGCCTCGCCGCCAGCCTGCTGGCCCGCGCCGGCCGGCACGAGGTCCGCCGCATCCCCGCGGGCGGCGTCCCGGACCTCGCCTCACACGGCATCGCGCTGGTCGCCGGCGAGGAGCCGTCGGCCTCCCGGCGGCACCTCGCCGCCTGAGTCACCCACCGCACATCGCACCCCCAGGAGGACACATGAGCGTCACCGACGCGCTGCTCGAGAACGCCGCCGGCTACAAGGCCGGCTTCGACAAGGGCGACCTGCCCCTGCCGCCCGCCCGGAAGGTCGCCGTGGTCGCCTGCATGGACGCCCGCCTGAACCCCTACGGGATCCTCGGGCTGTCCGAGGGCGACGCCCACGTCATCCGCAACGCCGGCGGCGTCGTCACCGACGACGCGATCCGCTCGCTGGCGATCAGCCAGCGACTGCTCGGCACCGAGGAGATCATCCTCATCCACCACACCGACTGCGGCATGGTCACGTTCTCGGACGATGACTTCCGCACCTCGATCGAGGCCGACACGGGCGTGCGCCCGCCGTGGGCCGCCGAGACCTTCCCGGACGCCGCCGGCGACGTCCGCCAGGGCATCGCCCGCATCCAGGCGAGCCCGTTCATCCCCAGGAAGACCAACGTGCGCGGCTTCGTCTACGACGTCAGGTCGGGCGCACTCGACGAGGTCTGAGGTGGCGGCACCCGGCCGCAGCGCCCGTGGCCGGGTGGCCGTCGTCGGCGGCGGCGCCGCCGGAGCGCTGGCGGCGGTCCACCTTCTGGCCGCCGGCGCCCCCGACGTGGTGGTGGTCGACCCGGCCCCCCACGTCGGGCCGGGCGTCGCCTACGGCCCGACGGCCCGGGACACGCTGCTGAACGTGCCCGCGGGCCGGCT
>JAWVEV010000177.1:0-14601 GCA_033856535.1 Miltoncostaeaceae bacterium
CGGATGAGAGCTGCGGAGGGTCGAGCGAGATGAGCCTTTCGATGACGCCGAGGTCGGGGCGGGTGGCGGTCGCCGCGGCCCTCGGCCTCCTGGCCCCCGGCGTCGGGGCCTCCGCCGCCTGCGCGGCTCCCGAGATCCCCGTCGTGAACGGCTGGCCGGTGATCGGCGGTTTCGACTCGCCCGGCTCCCTTGAGGGGATCGACGCGCAGGGGAACGTCTACCTGGACGGCTACACCAGGTTCACGGCGCTCGGGCCGGGGGGCGACCTTCGCTGGACCGTCGACTACCAGCGCACGGCGAGGTCGCCGTTCCTCTCGGGCGACAGCGTGTACTCGGCGGACGGGAAGTCGCTCGATGCCTTCGGCACGGACGGCTCGTGGAAATGGCGCCGTCCATTCCAGGGGGCGCGGACCGCCGCCGCGTCCGGCCGGGCGGGCGGGGCGCTCGTCTACGGCGGCGGCTTCATCGACTCCATCGGCCCCGACAGCGTGCGCCGGTGGTCCACGCCGGTGGGCGGCGTGGTCCGTTCGCCCGTGACGGCGCCGGATGGGACGGTCCTCGCGATCGTCGCCAAGGAGAAGCTCGTCGCTCTCGACGGCGTCACCGGACGGATTCGCTGGAAGGTGCCCGTGGTGGGGACGTCCTTCCGGGCGCCGGCGGTCGGAGGGGACGGTGAGATCGTCGTCGTCGGCAACTCGTTCTCGAACGGGAAGACGAACCCCGCGCTCGTGCAGGCCTTTTCGGGCGATGGTTCGGCGCGCTGGTCGATGTCGGTGAGCGGGAACGTCCTGGGTCCGGCGGCGATCAACGCCGACGGAGTCACGTTCGTGGCCGTCGAGAGCGGGGCCCTTCGCGCGATCGGTCCCGACGGGGTGCAGCGATGGGAGAGGCCCATAGCTCGCCGCTTCCTGTCCGGTCCAGTGGTCGGGACCGACGGCCGGGTGAGCATCCTGTCGACGGGGGCGGCCGGCGGTGTCCCACGCGGCACGCTCACGACGCTGGACCCGACCACGGGGGCCATCGTCGCAAGCACGGGCGGGCTGGCTCCGGGGCTGGCGTCGGTCCTGCCCGCATCGGGCGGGCGGCTCTTCGTGCAGAGCGGCGGCTACCTGTGGCAGCTCGATCCGGCGGCCAAGCGGACACGCGTCGCGCGGTACGCGGCTCGCCTCACGGAGACCAGCGCCCGGCTCAAGGTTCGGCCTCGCCAATGCGAGGGGCGGAGCAGCCGCCAGGTCTGCGTCTTCTCCGGCGAGTCCGGGACGATGCTCGAGCTACGTGCTTCACACGCCGGGAAGGCTACGGTCCAGATCCGACGCGTCACGGACGGGCGCCTGCTCGCGATGCGCCGGGCCGTCGAGGTGCCGGCGGGCATCAGCCGCCTCCGCTTGGGCGGCTACCGATGCCTCGATGAGACGACGTCGTGCACGGCGCCGGGGCGCTACCGGGTGTCCATCCGGTTCACCCGCGGGCAGCCGCCGGTGACCGTCTCGGCCGGCGTGCTGCGCGTGCTCCCCTCGGCGGGGCGGGTCCTCTTCTAGCGGGTTCCGAAATCGATGCGGCGCGGGGCTCAGGCGGCCGCCGCGGCTGCCCGATGGGCTCACCGACGATCACCCGAGCCGGGAGCCGACGATCAGATGAGCCCGATGTGGACCGACCTTCGCCGGGCGCCGATGTGGCGCATCGCTCTTGGTGTCGCGCTCGCCGCCGTGGCGCTCAACCTCCTTCTGCCGGAGGGGCCGCAGTCGGTCGGCGGCATCGCCGCCGCCGCCCTCGGGTTCATGGCCTTCGCCCTCATCCTCGTGGCGATGAGGGGCGCCGACGCGTGGACGCTGCTCGGGCTCATGCTCGTCCTCGGCGCCGTGCTGCGCGCCACGGACCTCGCGATCGGGTCCGCGAGCGTCCTCTACGTCGTGATGGTGACGGTGGCCACCCACGTCCTGTGCACCCTCCGCCTCCCGAGCGCCCGGCCGGCGCGGCCGTCGATGCCGCACCGCTGAGGCGGGAGCGAACGCCCCGGCGCCGACCGGCGGCCCGCCGCTGACCGAGGGGAACCCCCACCAACTGCCCATAGCGCGCGTTTTCCGCGGATGGTGGGCATTTCCGAGGCCCTTCTCAGGGGCCGGCCGAACGCCTACTTACGGCCATAAAAGCCCACTATGGCCACATACTGTGCCATTATCTCGCCGTGCGGACGCTGCGCGACATCGATCGGAAGCTCGGCCTGGTGCCGGCCCGCGTCGTCACCCAGCTGGGACGGATCGACGCCGCCCAGGGCCGGGAGGGGCTCTTCATCCGGCAGGCGCCGGCGGTCCTTGATCGGCTCGTCCAGGTGGCGCGGGTGCAGAGCGCCGAGGCGTCCAACGCGATCGAGGGGGTGGTCGCGCCCTCCGCCCGCGTCAAGGGGCTGATGGCCGAGACGACGGAGCCCCAGAACCGCTCCGAGGCGGAGATCGCCGGCTACCGCTCGGTGCTCGACATGCTCCACCGGAGCGCGCCGGACATGCCCGTGACGTCGGGCGTCGTCCTTCAGATGCACCGCGACCTCTACGGGTTCACCGGCTCCCCCGGCGGGCGCTGGAAATCGGTCGAGAACCACATCGAGGAGCGGAACCCGGACGGCACGAGAACGGTGGTCTTCGAGACGCTCCCCGCGTTCGAGACCCCGACCGCGATGGACGAGCTCAACGACCTGGCCCGCGAGCACCTCGCCGCCGGCCGCCACCATCGCCTGCTCGTCACGGGCGCATACGCGCTCGACTTCCTCTGCATCCACCCGTTCCTCGACGGTAACGGGCGGATGGCGCGCCTCCTCACGCTGCTGCTCCTCTACCGATGCGATTACGGCGTCGGCCGCTACATCAGCATCGAGAAGGCGATCGAGGAGACCAGGGAGACCTACTACGACGCGCTGCGCGCCTCGTCGGCCGGTTGGCACGACGGGAGCCACGACCCGTGGCCGTGGCTCGAGTACTTCCTCGGGATCCTGGTCGCGGTCTACGCCCGGTTCGAGGAGCGCGTCGACACCTTCGCCGGACGCGGGGCCAAGACCGACGCCATCGAGCGGTTCGTGGCCGGCGTCCCGTCCGGTCAGACCTTTCGCGTCGGGCAGGTCCGGGACATCGCCGGCGGCGCCTCGGACAGTCACATCTCGAAGGTGCTGGCACGTCTCCGCGCCGAGGGCGCGATCGAGGCGCGCGGTCGTGGTCGCGGCGCCCATTGGGTCAAGGCAGAGGGCTAGACGCCGAGGGCGACCCGATACGTCGCGACCGTCGCCGAGAGCGTCGTCGGCGCCGGGTCGGGCAGGGCCCTGATCCGCTCCGCCATCTCGTCTCCCCGGGCGTGCCATGCGCTCGGGCCCATCGCCACCAGGAGCTCCACGTCGGCATGCGGGAGCGCCAGCCGCGCCTCCACCTCGACCGCCGCCTCCCGTCGCCAGCCCGAGCCCAGCGCGGCCTCGATCCGCTCCTCCTTGCGGTCGTCCACCTCGAGCAGGCCCAGCGGCTCGACCAGCTCCGCCAGGTGGCGGGGCGTGGGGGAGGCCACCACCAGGGCGCCCCCGGCATGCAGGATCCGGCGCATCTCCGCCCCGTTCCGCGGCGCGAACACGTCGATCACGACCGCGGCCGCATCGTCGCGCACCGGGATCCCGCGCCAGACGTCCGCGACCACCGCGCCCATCCGCGGGTGCGCCCGCGCCGCCCGCCGGCACGCCGCCGCCGATCGGTCCACCGCCAACCCGATCCGGTCCGGCAACCGGTCGAGGACCATCGCCAATTGGGCGCCCGGTCCGGCGCCGACCTCCACCACCGCTCCGGGCACGCCATTCGACGCCGCCACGGCCGCCGCCGCGACCGCCTCCGCCAACGGCGCGTAGTGCCCCGCCGACAGGAACGCCTCCCGCGCCGCCACCATCGCCGCGGTGTCGCCGCCCGGCGGCGCGTCGCCGGGCAGAAGGCTCGCGTAGCCCTGGCGGGCGACGTCGAAGGCGTGCCCGGCCGGGCAGCGCAGGGTCCCGCCGGCCTCGGCCAGCGGGCCGCCGCAGATTGCGCACGCAACGAGCGCGACCACGTGAGCGGTCACCGGGGTCATCGGCCGTCAGCCGGAGGACCCGGAGTAGTGTGAGCCGCCGGTCCCGCGCTGGCGCGCGGGCGGCTCGGCCCCGATCGCTTGGAGGAGCAGATGGACCTCGGCGGCAACCGCGTGACCTGGCTCGGCCACGGCACCTGGCTCTGGGAGACCTCGGAGGGCAAGCGCATCCTCGTCGACGCCTGGCTCGCCGGGAATCCCCAATGTCCGGCGGAGTACCACGACCCTGGTCCGCTCGACGCGATCCTCTTCACCCATGGCCACTTCGACCACGTCGGGGACGCGGTCGACACGATCACCAACACCGGCGCCACGGCGGTCGCGATCCTCGAGGTCGGCGCCTGGCTGATGCAGAACGGCTGCGAGAACGTCATTCAGATGAACAAGGGCGGCACCGTCGCGGTCGCCGGCGTGAAGGCCACCATGGTGAACGCCGTGCACTCGAGCGGCATCCCCGGTCCGGACGGCGGCATCATCGACGGCGGCTCCCCGGCCGGCTACGTGATCGAGTTTCCCGACGGCCTGGTCGTCTACCACGCCGGCGACACCGACGTGTTCGGCGACATGGCCCTCATCGCGGAGATCTACAACCCCACGGTGGCGGTCCTGCCGATCGGCGACCACTTCACGATGGGTCCGCGTCAGGCGGCCCACGCCGTGCGCCTGCTCGGCGTGAAGCAGGTCCTCTCGGGCCACTTCGGGACCTTTCCGCCGCTGGTCGGCCGGCCGGCGCACCTGCGCGAGCTGGTCCCCGGCGACGTCGAGGTCCCCGACATGGAGCCGGGCCAGACCCTGCCCTAGGCGCTCTCCGGTGGCGCCTCGACCGGCCGCAGCAGGTCCGGCTCGAGGTAGATCACCCGGGCGATCGGCACCGCCGCGCGGATTCGTCCCTCGGCGGCGTCGATCGCCCCGGCGAGCGCCGGCACGGCAAGGCCGCGGTCGAACTCGACCTTGGCCGCCACCAGCAGCTCGTCGGGGCCGAGGTGCTGGGTGCGCATGTGGATCACCCGGCGCACCTCGGCGCCGGCCTCGATCTCGGTCGTGATCCGCCGGACGGTCTCCGGGCCGGCCGCCTCGCCGAGCAGCAGGCTCTTCATCTCGACCGCCAGGATCACGGCGATCACCACCAGCAGAACGCCGATGCTGAGCGTCGCCCCGCCGTCGAACCGCGGCTCGTCCAGCGTCGTGGTCAGGGTGACGCCGGCCAGCGCGAGCGCCAGGCCGAGCAGCGCGCCGAGATCCTCCAGCAGCACCACCGGGAGCTCGGGGCTCTTGGAGCGGCGGATGTAGGCGACCCACCCCTGGTCGCCCTTCACGTGGCGGGCCTCCTTCACCGCGGTCCGCAGCGAGAAGCTCTCGAGCCCCAGCGCCACGATCAGGATCGCGAAGGCGACGATCGGCGAGCTGAGCTCGTGCGGGTGGCGCAGCTTCTCCACGCCCTCGTAGACCGCGAAGATGCCGCCGATCAGGAAGAGCACCACGGCGACGACGAACGACCAGAAGTAGCGGTCGCGGCCGTAGCCAAAGGGGTGGAGCTCGGTCGGCCGCCGGCTGGCCTGGCGCCCGCCGAGCAGCAGCAGCCCCTGGTTGCTCGTGTCCGCGACCGAGTGGACCGACTCGGCGAGCAGCGCCGAGGACCCGGTGATCAGGAAGCCGACGAACTTGGAGATCGCGATGCCGAGGTTCGCCGCGGCGGCCGCGACGATCGCCCTCTTGCTGCCCTCGTGCATTCGCCTCCCTCGCCGCGGCCCGCGCGAGGATACCGGCCTGGCGGCTGCAAACCGTCGCCCTCCGGCCCGCCCGTCAACAGTCCATGCGCCCGGCATTGAACTGAGGGACGGGCGGACCGGATTGCTCGGTTTTCGCTCGCCAGGCGCGCCGCGGGCCGGCGGCCCCGCTTTCAGTCGATGACGCCCGCCGCGGCCAGGATCAGGACGATCGCGCCGAGGGCCACCCGGTAGACCACGAACACCATCGTGGAGTGGTTGGCGAGGTAGCGCAGCAGGAAGGCGATCGAGGCGTAGCCGACGATGAACGCGAACACCGTCGCGATCGCCAGGGCGCCCAGGCTGGTGTGGTCGCCCTCGGTGTCCGAGATGATCCCGACCAGCCCGTAGAGGCCGCTCAGGACGATCGCCGGCACCGAGAGCAGGAACGAGAAGCGCGCCGCGGCCTCCCGCTTCATGCCCAGGAAGAGGCCGGCGGTGATCGTCGCCCCCGAGCGCGACACGCCGGGAACCAGCGCCATGGCCTGCGCGAACCCGACCGCCAGACCGTCGCGCAGCGTGACCTGCTCCACCGTCCGCCGGCGGGTGCTCACCCTCTCGGCCCACAGCAGGACCAGGCCCAGCACGATCAGCGCGGTCCCGATCAGGTACAGGTTCCGCGCGCCCGACTCGATCTGGTTGTGGAACGCGAGCCCGAAGACCGAGATCGGGATCGTGCCGACGATGATGTACCAGCCCATCCGCGCGTCGAGCTCGCGGCGCAGGCTCGGCCGGCGCAGGCTCTCCAGCCAGACCCGCGTGATCCGCAGCAGGTCCTGGCGGAAGTAGATGAGGACGGCGACCATGGTCCCCAGCTGGATCACGGCCGTGAAGAGCGCGCCGGGGTCGTCCCAGCCGACGAACGCCGGCACGAGGCGCAGGTGTCCGGTGCTCGAGATCGGCAGGAACTCGGTGAGCCCCTGCACGATGCCGAGGACGATGGCCTCGATCGCGCTCACGACTGGCGGCACATTAGGGGACCCATCGGATTCCGCCCACGGACGAACGTCCAGCCGCGGCCCGGCCGGCGGCCTCCCCGGTGGTCGCCGAGCCGCCCGCCCGGGGGGTCCGGCGCGCGTCGACGCGATCGACCCGACTCTCGTGGCCCGCGAGCGTCATGGAGTGTGGGGCGTCGGCGCTTCGCGCCCCCTCCCGCCCGTCCGCGTCTGATCCCCGCGGGCGGGCGGGACACGATTCCGGCATGTGAGGGGCCCCGGGCCGGGCCCCTCACTCGTTGGTCAGATGTGCAGCTCCTCCGGCTGGAGCCGGCCATCGCGGAAGCGCGAGCCCGCCAGCGCCGCCGCCTTGGGGAAGGTCACGTGCCGCCCCTCGGTCATCAGCTCGGCGAGGGCGAGGCCGGCGGCGTAGGACTGCATCACGCCGCGTCCCGAGAACGAATGGATCTCCCAGGCGTTCTCCAGGCCCTCCACGCCCCCGACCAGGGCCGAGTTGTCGGCCGAGAGCTCGTACAGCCCGGCCCAGCCGCGCACGTGCCACAGGCGGTCCATCGCGCTCACCCGGGCCGCCAGGCGGGGCCAGATCTCGGTCTCGAAGAACGCCTCGCCGTCGTAGTCGAAGCGGTAGCCGGGCGGGTCGCCGGGGGGCGAGTAGCCGGTGAGGATGTGCTCGCCGCCCTCGTGGTGGAAGTAGCAGCCGGTGGTGTCGACGACCATCCCGTAGGGGGAGAGGTCCACGTCGCGCGAGGCCACCAGGCTCAGCTGGCGCCGGACCGCGCGGCAGGGCACCGGCGCCCCGAGCAGCTCCGCGACCGGCGCGGCCCAGGGGCCGGCGGCGTTCACGAGCCGATCGCAGGCGATGCGCCCCGTGAGGCCGTCGCCCGCCTCGCCGACCAGCGACGCCAGCGCGGCCGCCTCGTCCGGCAGCTCGCGGAGCCGCACCGCCCGCACCCGGCCGCCCTCGCGCTCGACGCCCACCGCCAGCCGCCGGTCGACGAAGACCGCTCCGGCCGCCCGGGCCCGTGACCGGAACAGCTCCTTGATCGCGTTCGGGTTCACCAGGCCGTCGCGGGGGGAGAAGGTGGCGCCGGCGATCCCGTCCAGGCGGTCGATGAAGGGGAAGCGCCGGGCGACGTCCGCCGCGGTCAGGAGCTCCACCTCCCGGCCGTGCCGGTTCTGAAGCGCGACGTGCTCCCGCGCGCCGGGCCAGAGCTCGGGTCCGTAGAGCCAGAGGTAGCCCCGGGGGCGGAAGCCGAGCTCCTGGCCGTGCTCGCGGATCCACTCGATCGTGTGGGCGCAGAGGGCGACGTTGACCTCCTGCCACCATGTCGCACGGACCCCGCCGGCGTTGAGCTCGCTCGAGGAGCGGGTCCCGGCCAGGTCCGGATCGACGGCCACGACGCCCTTCTCGCCCCGCTCGGCCAGGTGCATCGCGAGGGCGCTTCCCGCGAGCCCGGCACCGACGATCAGGGTCCCCACCGCGTCGTCCACAGCCCCTCCCCCGGCCAGTCTGCCCCGTCTCCCCCAGGCGTGCCCGGCGGGGGGGAGGCCGGACGGCGGCGGGGGGGAGGCCGCCGGTGAAAAAAGAGGGGTGGGGGACCCCGGGGAGGTCTACAAAAGCCTGCAAATTGGCCGAAACTCTCCCACGTTGGCGATTGTGGGAGGCATGTGGATGCGGGTTTTGGGATGGATTCTGGCGGCCCTCCTGGCCGGACTCTGCCTGGCCTCGACGGCCCTCGGCGCGATCACGGTGCAGCCCGGCGACACGCTCAGCGGGCTCGCCGCGCGCCACGGCACGTCGGTGGCGGCGCTGGCACGGGCGAACGGCATCTTCGACCCGAACGCGATCGTCGCCGGACAGCGGCTGCGCCTGCCGGGCGCCGCGGCGCCGGCGGTCACGAGCGGCCCGGTCACGGCCGGCGTCGTGACCATCGCCCCCGGGGACACGCTGAGCGGCATCGCCGCGCGCCACGGGACCTCGGTCGAGGCGCTCGCCGCCGCGAACGGCATCCGCAACCCGCACGCGATCGTGGCCGGCCAGCGGCTGAGCCTCCCGGGCTCGGCATCCGGCGGGAGCCTCGCGCCGGCCTCCAGCTCCGGCGGCGGCAGCTACACCGTGCTCGCGGGCGAAACCCTCGGCCAGATCGCCCTGCGCCACGGCACCAGCGTCAGCGCGCTGGCGGCGCTCAACGGCATCTCCAACCCGAACCTGGTCGTCGCCGGCAGCGCCATCTGGCTCCCGGTCGGCGGGGCCGCCCCGCTCGGCGCCGGCGCCCGTCCCTCCTCAGGCGCGCCCAGCGGCGGCAGCGTCACCGCGATGATCGAGGCCGCGGCCGCCCGCCACGGCGTCGACCCGCGGCTCGCCCGCGCGGTGGCCTGGCAGGAGAGCGGCTTCAGCCAGGCGGCCCGCTCGAACGTCGGCGCCATCGGCGTCATGCAGCTCATGCCGGTCACCGCCGGCTGGCTCGGCAGCGACGTGCTCGGCCGCGCGATCGACCCGAGCCTGGTCGAGGACAACGTGGACGCCGGCGTTGCCTACCTGGCCTGGCTGCAGGCGCGCGCGGCGAGCACGGAGGACGTCGTCGCGGGCTACTACCAGGGGCTCAGCTCGGTCCGGCGCATCGGCTACTACGACGACACCAAGCAGTACGTCGCCGCGGTCCTCGCTCAGGTGGGGCGGGTGTAGATCGGCCGGCGCCCGCCGGCGAACGGGGAGCCGCCGAGCTCCCGGAAGACCACCTCTCGACCGGCCGCCTGGCGGCGCCTCAGGACCGCCAGGTTGGCCAGGTCGATGATTCCGATTCCGGCGAGCACACCGCCGAAGACGGCGCCGGTCCCCCCGCTGACGGCGAGCAGCACGATCACCACGAGCATCGGCAGCACCATTCCCACGATGGTGCGCCGCATGGTCTGAGCGGGGTGCTCGATCAGGACCCCGTCCGCGACCCGGGGGAAGCGCTCCCCGGTGCGCAGGAACCGGGTTCCCACGTGGGAGACGATCCCGATGAGGATCGCCGCGACGGCGAAGCCCACGATCGCCCGCGCGGGGTCGGCCCCACGCCCGAACGCCCCGAACAGGCCGGCCGCGGCGATGGACAGCGCCAGGAGCGCGGAGGCGCGCAGCTCGACGTCGAGACGGGCGATGGGGCGCACCGGCCGGGATACTCGCAGACGTGACGGATGGCGCCCTCGAGGAATACCGCCGAAAGCGCGACTTCGGCCTGACCCCGGAGCCCGCGCCGGCCGTGGCCCCCGAGCCGGCGCCGGACGCGCCGCGCTTCGTGGTGCAGCGCCACAGCGCCCGCGCGCTGCACTTCGACCTCCGGGTGGAGGTGGACGGCGCGCTCGCGTCCTGGGCCGTCCCGAAGGGCCCGCCGCTGCGCGAGGGGATCAAGCGGATGGCCGTCCGCACCGAGGACCACCCGCTCGAGTATCTCGACTTCGCGGCGGTGATCCCGGAGGGCCAGTACGGCGCCGGCCGCATGACGATCTGGGATCGCGGCACCTACGCGGCCGAGCTGATCGCCGAGAAGGAGTGGAAGCTCGTGCTGGAGGGCCGCCTCCTGCGCGGGCACTACCACCTGGTGCGCACCGGCCGCGGCGCGCGCGGCAAGGAGGAGTGGCTGCTCTTCCGCTCCCCCAAGGGCCCGCCGGGCCCGCCGGACCCCGCGGAGCGCTTCCGCGCCATGCGCCCGATGCTCGCCGAGTCGCGCGCCGAGCCGTTCGACGACGCGCGCTTCGGCTTCGAGATCAAGTGGGACGGCTACCGGGCGCTCTGCCTGACCACCTCCGAGGGCACCGAGCTGCGCAGCCGCACCGGCCGCGACCTGACGCCGGCGTACCCGGCGCTGGCCGACCTGCGGCGGCTGCTGCTGTGCCAGGAGGCCGTGATCGATGGCGAGGTGGTCGCCCTGGACGCGACCGGGCGGGCCGACTTCGGGACCCTGCAGGCCGGCCGCGCGCCGGTCTCCTACATGGCGTTCGACCTGCTCTGCCTCGAGGGCGAGTGGCTGCTCGACCGCCCCTGGGAGGAGCGCCGGGCGCTGCTGGCCCAGGTGGTGGCGCCGGAGGGCCCGCCGCGGCTGATCCACTCGGACCACGTCCTGGAGCACGGGGCGGCGCTGTACGCGGCCGCCGCCGCGCGCGGCGTGGAGGGCGTGGTGGCCAAGCGGCTCGGCTCGGCCTACGCGCCCGGCCGGCGCACCGGCGACTGGCTCAAGGTGAAGGCGCGTCACGAGCTCGAGGCCGTGATCGGGGGCTTCACCGAGGGGCGGGGCGGTCGCAGCGGCGGCCTCGGGGCGCTGCTGGTGGGTGTCGAGGACCCGACGGGGCTGCGCTACCTGGGCCACGTGGGCTCGGGCCTGACGCGCGACGGGGAGCAGGAGCTGCGCGACCTGCTGGCCCCGCTCGAGGTGCCGGAGTGCCCGTTCACCGAGGACCCGCCGGCCAACGCCCCGGTCCACTGGGTGCGCCCGGAGCTGCGCTGCGAGGTGGCGTACGGGGAGATCACGGCCGACGGCCGGCTGCGCGCGCCGGTCTTCCGGGGCCTGGTGGAGGCCCCGGAGCCCCCGGCGCCGGCCCCCGCACCCGAGCCGCCCCCCGCGAGCCCCGCCGCCGGCACTGACGCGCGTCAGGCCCCCGTCACGGGGCGATTGGCCGACGGCCCGGCCGATCGGACCATCGCCTCGGGCGGGCGATCGGTCCGCCTCACCAACCTCGGCAAGCCCTACTGGCCCGAGGAGGGCATCGCCAAGGGCGACCTGCTGGAGCACTACCTGCGCATGGCCGAGGTGCTGGTGCCGCACCTCGCCGGCCGCCCGCTCATCCTCAAGCGCTACCCCAACGGCATCGGCCGCGACTTCTTCTTCCAGCACAACCTGCCCGACAACGCGCCGGACTGGCTCGCCCGGGTCGACCTGTCGCGGAGCGGCCGGGCCGGGGCCGAGACCAACCGCTACGCGATGGTCGACGACCCCATCGGCCTGCTCTGGGTGATCAACCTCGGCTGCATCGACCTCAACCCGTGGCAGAGCCTGGCGGCGTCGCCGAACGAGCCCACCCAGGTGCTCTTCGACCTCGACCCCAACGAGGGCGTGCCCTTCGCGAAGGTGGTGGAGACCGCCCTGATGGTCCGCGAGGAGCTCGAGGCGCTCGGCCTGCGCGGCTACCCCAAGACCACCGGCGCCACCGGGATGCACATCTTCCTGCCGGTGCGGCCCGGCCTGACCTTCGAGGTGGTGCGCCTGTTCGCCCACGTCGTGGCGCAGCGGATCATCGCCCGCCGGCCGGACCTGGTGACCGTGGAGGGGATGATCGCCAAGCGCGGCCCGCGGGTGTACCTCGACGCGAACCAGAACGGCCGGGGCCGGAGCATCTCCTGCGTCTACTCGGTCCGGCCGCGCCCCGGCGCCCCGGTGGCCGCCCCGCTGGAGTGGGACGAGGTGGGGCCCGGGCTCGACCCGGGCGACTTCACGATGGCCGCGGTCGCGCGGCGGGTGGCCGAGCGGGGCGACCTGTTCGCCGGCGTCATCGACGACCTCCAGGACCTCGCGCCGGCCGTCGCGCGGCTCGCCGGCGGATGAGGCGCTCCGGGCTCGCCCTCGCCGCCGCGGCGATCCTCGCCTGCGCGCCCGGGCTGGGCGGCTGCGGCCCCGCGCCGCCGTCGGCCGAGGAGCCCGCCGCGCCGGCGCCGGCGCCCGCCGTCTTCGTGGGGCGGCTGGCCGGCGGGCCCGGCGTGTCGGTCGACTTCGCCGGCTTCGACCCGGTCGCCCGCGCCGTCCGCCGCGCCCTGGACGCGTCGGGCGTGCCGGGCCATCTCGGGATCGCCTCGCTCGTGAACGACGCGGCCACCGCGGTCCCGGTGCCGCGGTTCGCGGCCATCGACCGGCTCGGTGAGCGGCGGGAGCTGACGACCGCGGCGCGGGCGTTGCGCGGCCTGCCGGGGCCCGAGGCGCGCCGTGCCCGCGCGGCGCTCCGGGAGCCGGTCACGGTGCCCCACGAGGGCGGCGTGGTGCTGTACCTGGTGCTGCGCGGCGCGACGCCCGGCGAGCTCCGGGAGCTGCGCATGCGCGGCCCGGCCGGCCGGGCCGCCGAGCTGACGCGACGAGGGTCCTAGAACCCCATTCAAAATGACCCTCCGATTCGAATCACGTCAGCTCCCTGACGACCGCTCCGCGACCACCGGTCCGAATCGTCGACCCCCGACCAATCCGGAGCGGAGCCGCAGCGTCATTTTGAAGGGGGTTCTAAAAGGGGAGCGCGGACCGGCGGCGAATCTTCGCCATCGAGATGCCACCAGACGTCCATGCGCTCGCCGATCGCCTCCGGCGCGACTATCCGCGGTTCAGCCCCGCGCAGCAGTCGCTGGCGCGCTACCTGGTGGACCACCTCGCCGAGCTGCCGCTGCTCTCCGCGCACGAGGTGGCCAAGGCCTCCCACTGCAGCCCGGCGACGGTGGTGCGCTTCGCGCAGGCGCTCGGCTACTCCGGCTACCCGGAGCTCCAGCGCGCCGTCCGGCTCGTGCAGCGGCCGCAGATCCCGCCGCGCCCGGACCGCCAGCTCGGCTTTCCGGTCACGGGCGAGGGCGTCGCCGCGGCCCTGGCGGCCGAGCGCGCCGCTCTCGACGACGCGGCCGCGCGCCTCGAGGCCGGTGGCCTCGGTCCGCTGACGGCGGCCCTCGCGGGGCGCCGCCCGCTGGTGCTGGCCGGTGAGGGGCACGCCCGGCCCGTGCTGGCCGTGATCGAGGAGCGCCTCGGCCGGGCCGGCCGCCCGGTGGCGGTGGTGACGACGCTCGGCCCCGCCGGACGCTCCTGGCTCGGCGCGCTCGCGCCCGACGGCGCCGTCCTGGTCGTGGCGATCGGCCGCGAGACCCAGGTGGCCGAGGCCGCCGTCGCCGCGGCGCGCACCGCCGGCGTCCCGGCCGGAGCGCTGGTGGACTCCAGCCTCTCCCCGCTGGCCCGCTCGCCGCTGGCCCGGGTGGTGCCCGCGGACGCCCGCGGGGGCGGCCCGAGCCTGGTGGCGATGGTCGCGGTGGCGCAGGCCCTGGTGACCACCCTGCTGCCCGCAGCCGGTCAGCGCCCGGCGCCTCCGCGCGTGACGGGCGAGGGCCCGATCCGCGCCGGCGAGCCCGCCGTTCCCAACGGTCGACTGGCCGCCGCCGGGGCCTGATCGAGGCCCGGCGCCTCGGCCGCCTCGGGGGGAAAAGCGTCGGCTACACTCGGTCTTCATCGACCGAGAGGGGCGTGCGTGGCGGATTCGGGGACCAACGGCCGCACCGGCACCATGCGGGTGAAGACCGGCCTGGCGCAGATGCTCAAGGGCGGCGTGATCATGGACGTCACGGGCCCGGAGCAGGCGCGCGTGGCCGAGGCGGCCGGCGCCTGCGCGGTGATGGCGCTGGAGCGCATCCCCGCCGACATCCGCGCCGACGGCGGCGTCGCGCGCATGAGCGACCCCCAGATGATCCGCGAGATCCAGGACGCGGTCTCGATCCCCGTCATGGCCAAGGTCCGCATCGGCCACTTCGTGGAGGCGCAGATCCTCCAGGCGCTCGAGATCGACTTCGTCGACGAGAGCGAGGTCCTCACCCCGGCCGACGAGGCCAACCACATCGACAAGCGGGCCTTCACGGTCCCGTTCGTCTGCGGCGCGACCGACCTGGGCGAGGCCCTGCGGCGGGTCGCCGAGGGCGCGGCCATGATCCGCACCAAGGGCGAGGCGGGCACCGGCGATGTCCAGGAGGCCGTCCGCCACCGCCGCATGATGGCGCGCGGCATCCAGGTGGTGCAGGAGAT
>JAWVEV010000178.1:0-7038 GCA_033856535.1 Miltoncostaeaceae bacterium
GCCGCTCGACCTCCCGCTCGGCCGCGTCATCGCCGGCTGGCAGGAGGGCATCCCCGGAATGAAGCCCGGCGGGCGCCGCGTGCTGGTGATCCCGCCGGAGATGGCCTACGGCGCCGCGCCGCCACCCGGCTCCGGGATCGCGCCGGGGGAGACCCTGGTCTTCGTCATCGACCTGGTGTCCTGACCGGAGAGACGGCGCCGGCCGGGACCCCCGCCGGCGCCGTCTCTCCTCCCGCGGGTGGCCGGGATCGACCCGCTGAAGGATCCCCGCGGCGCGCGCTGGGAGGCGCGCCTGCAGCTGCCGGTGCTGATCGCGGCGTGGCTGGCGATCCCCACCGTCCTGCTCTACTTCTCGTCGCTGAAGGGCTGGTGGGCGGGGCTGGCGCTGGGCCTCGCCTGGTCGATCTGGCTCGTGTTCGTGGTCGAGGCCGCGATCATGCTCACGGTGGTCGCAGACCGCCGGGCCTGGGCGCGCGGCCATGCCTTCGGCCTGGCGATCATCCTCGCCACCTTCCCGCTGCTGACGAGCATCCTGGAGGGGCTGCTCGCCGCCCGCGCCCTCTCCTCGCTGCAGGGGGTCCGGATCCTCCAGGTGCTCTACCTGGCCAAGGCGGCCAAGCTGATCAAGTCCTGGATGATCCTGCGCAAGCGCGGCCGGGGGCCGCGGAACCCGGCCCTGGTCACCGTCGCGGCCGCGGTCTGCGCGACCGCCCTGGTCGGCATCGGCGACCGCATCGTCTCCGGCGACAAGCACCCGACGCCGTTCCACGGCGCCTGGGACGTGGCGAGCGACCTGACCGTCACCGCCCTGGTCGCGATCCTGGCCGTCGCGGCCCTGGCCACGACGCTGATCGCGCGACGCCGCCGGCGCGGGCCGGCGGCCGCCGCGGGGCGGGGCGGCGACGCGGGCTAGCGTCCTCGGGCCGGCCGCGGCCGCACTCGCCGGCGCGGCCCTGCTCGCCTCGTGCTCGCTCGGGGAGCCGTCGATCGGCGAGCGCTTGGACCGGCTCCGCGCCGAGGGGCTGCCGGCCTACTGGCTCGGAGAGCGGTTCGGCGACCTGCCGCTGACCGGCGTATCGGTCGCTCCCGTCGGGGGCGGCGCCGTCCTGTCCTACGGCACCTGCGACCCGCCCGAGGACGAGGGCGGATGCGCGCCTCCGGTCCAGCTCCAGATCTTCCGGCTCTGCGAGCGCCACATCGATCTCACGCGCCAGGGGCCGGGCAGGGGCCCGCTGCCGCATCGGGACCTCACCCTGCGCGGCGTTCCGGCCGCGTACGTCCTGGCCGACGGCCGCACCGAGCTGTACACGCGGCGGGTGACGGTCGTCGTGGACCGGTCGGGGTCCTCGGCGCCGCCCGCCGCCGACGTGGTCGCCGGCCTCCGGGCGCTCAACGCCGCCGCGGGGAACGTGGGCCCGGGCGACCCCCTCCCCCCGCCGAGACCCGGCGCCTGCGGTCGCGACTGGTCCTGAGCACGTGCCCCTTCGGGCAGTCCGCGGTCCGGAGGGTCGGATGCGGTGGTTTCGGACGCCCGACGGAAAATAGGATCGGCAGCCTCGGCGTCGTCCACGGACGGGGAGGGATGGGCATGGCGGTCCGACGGATGGCGTGGCTCTGGGTCATCGCGGCGCTGCTCGCGCTCGCGCCGGCGGCGCACGCCGAGCGTTGGGAGTTCGGCACGAACCTGCCGGCGCCGCGCACGGGGGGTGCTGCGGTCGCCCTCCCGGACGGCCGCGTCCTCGCCATCGGGGGCATCCTCCTGGCCGGGACCGGCCAGGCGACGGTCGACCGTTACGACCCCGCGACCAAGGTGTGGAGCCCGGTCCACTCGATGAGCGGCGCCCGCGGCATCCCGATCGTGGTTCGGCTGAACGACGGGCGCGTGCTCGTTGCCGGCGGGGCCGCCGTCGGCGACAGCGGCTTCGCGCCGATGACCACCGCCGAGCTGTACGACCCGGCGACCGACACCTGGACGCCGGCGGCGAACGCGATGTCCGTCGCGCGAGCCGCGGTCGATTCGTCGAGGCCCGCGACCGTCCTGCCGGACGGCAGGGTCCTGCTCGCCGGGGGCGCTCAGCTGCCCTCGGCCGCGGTCGACATCTTCGATCCGGCCACGAACGCGTTCACCCCCGGGGCGCCCATGGGCCACCCGCGGAGCCTCGCCGGCCAGACCCGGCTCGCGGACGGCCGCGTGCTCGTCGTGGGCGGGGTCGACGTGGGCGGCGAGCTCGCGACCGCCGAGGTCTACGACCCGGCGGCCGGAACCTGGACCGACGTCGCCGGAATCCTGACCACGCCCCGCGCGGCGCCGGGGCTCTTCGCGCTCCCGAACGGCCGGGTGCTGGTCGTCGGCGGCGGCGAGGCGCCCTCCTTCCCGGTGATCGCCGGCACCACCGCGACGGAGGTCCTCGATCCGGCCACGGGCCAGTTCGCGCCCGCCGGGACGATGTCGACGCCGCACAACGGCGGCAGCGCCGCGCAGCTCCCGGACGGCCGGGTCGTGGTCGCGGGCGGCACGGCCGCAAGCGTCAACGATCCGCCCTCCACCGCGGTCGACATCTTCGACCCGGCGAACGGGACGTGGCGGGTCGGGCCCCCGCTGCCCTCCGCGGTCGTGCTGGCGGCCGCCGCCGAGGTCGGCGGCAGGGTGCTGCTCGCCGGCGGGGCCCAGGGGTTGAACGGCGTCGCGATCACGCAGGTCTACGTCCCGGACGCGCCGCCGGGCGCCCCGGCGGCACCGACCGCGGTGGCGGGCGACGGTCAGGCGACGGTCACCTGGTCGGCGCCGGCCGACACCGGCGACAACCCGATCCTGCGCTACACGGTGACCGCCTCCACCGGCCAGACGCTGACGACGCCCGACGCGCGGACGTCGGTCGCCGTGCCCGGCCTCGCCAACGGCACCCCGGTCACCTTCACGGTCAGGGCCACGAACGTCATCGGCACGGGCCCGGCCTCGGCGCCCTCCGCGGCGGTCACGCCGCAGGCGCCCGGCCCGCCGCCCCCGCCGCCCCCGCCGCCGGCGGACACGACCAAGCCCACCCTCAAGGTCGGCGGTCTGAAGCGCGTGCTCTCGCGCGCGCAGCTGCGCAAGGGGATCCGCCTGAAGATCACGCCGAACGAGCCCGTGAAGCTCTCGATCAAGCTGCTCGACCGGCGGGTGAAGCCCAGGCGGGTCACGGTCACCGTGGGCTCGAAGACCGCCGCCGGCTTCGCCCTCGTCCGCACCCTCACGATCAGGCCGAAGGCCCCGCGGGTCCGCAAGGCCGGGCGGTTCAACCTGCGCGTGCAGATCGTGGCCACGGACGCCGCGGGCAACGGCCGGACCGTCACCAGGACGATCCTGATCCTGGGGTAGCCGAACGTCAGCGCGCGGGTCGTCAGGCCCGCGCGCAGACCAGCATGCGGTCGGCGCCGCGCTGGAACTCGTACGGGACCGGGCGGATCTCGCTCCCGATGCCCTCGGCGGCCAGCTCGGCTCGCAGCTCGTCCAGGCGCGGGTAGACCGTGAGCTCGGTGTCCAGCAGCGGGAAGACGCGCGCCTCGCCGGCGCTCACCCGCACCAGCTCGCGCAGCGCCGCGAGGTGGTCCTCGTACGCGAGGTGGCCCGGGTAGGTGAAGAGCAGGTGGCCGCTCAGCGCCAGCGCGAACGCGCGGTCCGCGAACGGCAGGCGCGGCAGGGCGGCCGCGACGTAGCGCTCGCCGTCGGCGGCGAAGTCGTCGGCGAACCGCTCGAGGGCCCCCAGGCGCCGGTCGCGGTGGTCCTCGACCGAGCCGAAGAAGCTCCAGGCGTAGAGGTCGCGGTGCTCGTCGACGTAGCGGTTGCCGCGCAGCGTGCCCGCGCGCGCCGTCGCGACGACCTCCTCGCGGGACAGCGCGTAGAGCGGGTCGACGCTCGTCGCCGCTCCGCCGGCCGCGCGCACCGCCGCGCCGAAGTCGCCGGCGCCGCCGGGGCAGTCGAGGATCGGGCCGCCCAGGTCGCCCTCGGAGAGGTCGAACATCGCCCGGTACTCGTCGGCGGGCCGGGCCGAGACGATCATCTCGCCGATGCCCGGCAGCCGCCTCGCGAAGGTCATCGCGTGCCGCTCAGCCGCGGCGGCTCACGCGTACGCGATCCGCGCCGCCGGGAGGCGGGTCAGGGCGAACGGGCCGGCGTCGAGCGAGTGCGAGCGGCCATCCAGGATCATCTCGCTGACCATCCGGCCGGTGGCGGGCGCGTTGAGGATCCCCCATGACGCGTGCCCGGTCGCGAGGTACGCGCCGGGGACCCCGGGCACCGGGCCGATCAGCGGCACGCCGTCCACGGTCAGGGGCCGGTAGCAGGCCGAGCGCACGAGGATCTCCGCCTCGCGCAGGGCGCTCGAGTGCACGCCGGCGATCCGGTGGAGCTCGTCGCACGAGGCCGCGTTGGCCACGATCGCGTCGGGATCGTCCGGGAGGCCCTCGTGCTCGGGATGGCCGTTCACGTACACGGCTCCGCCGGCCCGCGGGTAGATCTCGACGGTCTTCCGCTCCCCGCGAGGCGAGACGTACTCGCTGAAGACGACCTGCGGGGGGACGTCGGCGCCGAGGACGATGCTGGCGCTCCTGGAGCCGAAGACCTGCGGGAGCGCGATCCACCGCTGCGCCTGGCTCGTCCACGGACCCAGCGCCAGGACGACCGCGTCGGCAACGCGGTGCGCGCCGTCGACCGAGATCCCGGTCACGGCGCCCGACGCGTCGAGGGCGAGCCCGTCGACGACGCCGGTCACGAGCTCGGCGCCCGCGGCCACCGCCTCCTCGACGAGCGTCCGGGTGAAGCTCAGGGGATTCACCTGCGCGGTCGTCTCGACGGTCCCGATCTCCTCGTGGGCGGCGACGTTGCCATCGAGCCAGCCGGGGTTCGGCAGGCGCCGGTAGCGCTCGAGGTCGCCCTCGTCGGCGGCGGCGACCATGATCGCGTCGGTGGGCCGGTACCCGAGCCGCTCCGGCCCGAGCGCCTCGGCCAGCTCGCGATGCAGCGCGAAGCTCGCGCGCGAGAGGGCGTCGAGGGGCGTGCCGACGTTCCAGTCGACCGCGAGGAAGCCCGCCGCCCGGCCCGAGGCGGCGGCGCCGGGGCGGGCCCGATCGACGATGACCGGCCGTGCTCCGCGCCGTGTGAGGAAGTACGCGGTCGAGGCGCCGATCGCCCCCGCCCCGCAGATGACGATCCGCTCCGGTCCCTCCATCGGCTCACGACCTCCCGTGGGGCGGCGATGACTGATCCGGACGGTAGCGCCCGCGGCCGGGGCGGAGGAGCAGCCCACAAAAAAACCCCGCGCGTGCGGGGCTTTCTTGGTGAGCTCCTCGGGCAGGACTCGAACCTGCAACCCTCCGGTTAACAGCCGGATGCTCTACCATTGAGCTACCGAGGACCGTTCCGGGCAGTCTAGCGGCTGCCTGCTCCGTGTCGATCGGTCCCCGTGCCGCCCGCCTTGAGCGGTGCGCGCAACCGATGCAGCCGCACGATCGATCCGGACTCGTCGCGGCGCCCCGAGTAGGTGATGTCCTCCTGCTCGTGGGCCCACCCGGCGTCCGACAGGGGCTCCAGCAGGTGCACCGCGTCCGGCCGGCGCGGGTCGGTGATGAGCAGCTCGCCGCCGGGCGGCACCAGCCGCGGGACCAACGCCGCCAGCGCGGCGCCGTTGCGCGGCTCGTACAGCACGTCGGCGCCGATCACGAGGTCGAAGGGCGCCCGCTCCAGCAGCGCCGCCGGCGGGTCCCTCCAGTCGACCAGCATGGTCTCGATCTCGCGGCCGGTCGCCCGCCGGGCGTTGCACTCGGCGAAGCGGAGGGCCACGTCGTACCAGTCCGTCGCCAGGGGGCGCGCGCCGGCCGCGAGTGCGGCGACGGAGGGGAGGCCCAGGCCGCAGCCGAGCTCGAGGACGCGGAGGCCGGCCGGCCGGCGCCGGGCCATCTCCTCGGCCAACACGCGGGCGCTCGGCCACAGCTCGGCCCAGTACGGGAGGCGCTCGTCGACGGCGTATTCCTCCTCGCTGATCAGATCCTCCGCGGAACGTGGGCGAACGATCGTCAGCGACAGGTGCCCGACGGCCACCGTCTCGCGTACGGTGTGCAGGCCGGTGCCGGTCGACGCGGTGCTCATCGACCGGCAGGCTACCGGCACGGGGCCCGTGCCCGGCACCCGACTTTGATGGAACGCGATTCCTGACATAAGCTCACATTCCTCGATGGCTCGCCAGCCGCGCTCCAGTCACGCGGCGCCACCGGAAATCACGGACGATCCTCTTCCGGAGGCGCTTGCGTGCACGATGCGGCGCCGTGGTCTCTCGGTCGCGGCGCTCGGAAGCCTGCTTCGTGCAGAGGGCGTCGGCATGAGCAAGACCCGGCTGCACCAGCTCTGCTCCGGCGCCGGCGCCCCGCCGACCGCCGAGCAGATCGAGCGCCTGGCCAGCGTGCTCGGGGTCGCGCCGGAGTACTTCGCCGAGTACCGGCTCTGGCGCCTGCGGGCGCTGCTCGACCCGTCGATGGTCGGATTCGGCCGCGCGATGGCCAATCTGGACCGCGTTCGCGGGCGTCTGTGGGGCGGCGAGGCGGAGCGGGACGGCATCGAGCTCCCGGGTCGCTATCCTGGATCGTCCCGAACGATGTGGGAGGAACGCGCATGAGCGAGACCGAGGGAGCGGCCGCGGTCGCAGAGGAGCAGGTGGAGGCCCCTGAGCCCCAGCTGGAGAACGCGGGCGCCGACACGGTCCCGGACGAGGTCGTCGAGCGGATGGAGGAGGAGGAGGCGGTCGCCGCCGCCGTCCCCGCCCCGATCGCCGACGCCCGGACGCCCGGCCGCCAGGCGCGCGTCTACCTCTGCGAGCGAGGCCATCGCACCGACAGCCTGTGGAGCACGCCCACCCTGTGCCACGCCCGCCCGGTGCGGAGCGGCCCGGAGTGCGGACGCCAGCTGTACCCGATCGGGGATCTGCCCGAGCAGGTGCAGAAGGCGCTCAACCCGCTGAAGGCCTCCAAGAAGGCCGCCAAGAAGTAGGTGAGGGAGCGGGGTGGGGG
>JAWVEV010000179.1:0-2650 GCA_033856535.1 Miltoncostaeaceae bacterium
GCCGCAGACGTCCATGCGCGTCGAAGGCGTAGATCCGGCCGGTCAGCGATGTCGCGACGACCTCGGGGCGCCCGTCGCCGTCGAGGTCACCCACCGCGACCGGCGTGGCGACCGGGTCGCGCGCGAAGGGCACCGCGCCCGCCCTGCCCGCCGGCGTCTGCTGGAGGCCGAGGTCCAGCGGCCGGGTTCGCGCCGGCCAGCCGGGCAGCTCGCGGCCGCGCCCGTCGACGGCGTGCACGGCTCCGGCGCCGTCGCCGAAGACGAGTTCCTGGGCGCCGTCGCCGGTGATGTCGGCCGGGACGGGCGGCGACTCCTTCCCGAGTCCCTCGAAGCGCGGGAAGCCGGGGCGCCAGGACGGGTCGTGGACGACCGTGAACGCGCGGCGGTCCTCGCCCATCAGGCCGCGCTCGTCGGTGGCCTGCACGCGCAGGGTCACGGTGTGCTGCTCCGTCGAGCTGAGGTCGGCGGTCTGCTCGAGCGGCCGCTCCCAGAAGGACCGGGGGATCCGGGAGAGATCCAACGCGGCCAGCCGGCCGGTGATGCGCCGGCCCGCGACGGTCCCCGTCCGCAGCGTCCGGAAGTCCGCTTCGGCGGGCTCGGCGCCGAGCGCCCACTGGACCGCCCACGTGAAGCGCCGCGCGCGGCGGGCGCGTATGTCGGCGACGACTGGGACGCTGGCGGTGCGCGTCGGATCGGCGATCGCGTACCACGACGGGGCGAGGATGTCCGGCACGGGCGGGATGCGGTCCGCCAGGACGGACCCGAGGGCCCGGTCCACGTTCGGTCGCCCGTAGCCGTACTGGAGGCTGAACGTCGCCCCCGGCCTCCCCGGGTGGTTGTACGCCGTGAGGCTCTGGGCCGGCGAGGACGCCGCGCGCAGGACCTGCTTGATCTCGCCGGCGGCGAGCGGCGACGCGATCAGGCCCTGACCGGCCGCCTTGCGCCCGTAGGCCGCCATCAGCGCCGCGACGCCGCCCTGGGTGGGCGTCGCCTCGGACGTGGTCCCGCCCAGCGTCGGCATCGAGAACAGGCTGTGCGGGCCGAAGCTCGTGTAGTTGGAGCGGTCGCGGAAGCCCACCGTCAGGCCGGCGGTGGCGTCGCCGAAGGTGCCTGTCGTGTCCGCCACCAGCGCGTTGCCCGGCCACACCCGCGGCCAGAACATCCCGGACTGGTGGTCGGCGGAGCCGAAGTCGTTGGAGGCCTCGACGACGACGACCCCCTTGCGCCATGCGTAGTCGAGCGCCTGCCGCACCAGCGGCGTGTAGCCCAGCTCCGCCACGACCGCCACCACCACCGACGCCCCCGAGTCGACGGCGAAGAAGATCGACTGGGCCAGCCGGTCCGGGCGCACGAGCGCCTCGGCGCCCGCCTTGATCGGGATGACGGTGCAGTGCGGGCAGATGCCGACCCCGGCGTAGCCGTTGTCGCCCTCCGCCACCGCCCGGCGCATCTGGTCGTCGGCGTGGGTGTAGGCCGAGTCCTCCGTCTGCGGATCGTTGTCGCCCCGGAAGAAGTTCCAGCCGGCGATGTCGTCCGCGTACCCGTTGTGGTCGCCGTCGCGGCCGTCGGAGAACGCCAGGATCAGGTCCTCCGGCGTGATCTCCCCGTGGAGGTACGGCCGGCGGATGCGCGGGTCGCCGGCGTAGTCGGCGACGTTGACCTGGCCGTCGCCGTTGGCGTCGTAGCGGCTCGTGCCGGCCGGGAGCGGCAGCTCGCCGGTGTTGAGGTAGGAGCGGGGCGCGAGCTCCCTGCGCCCGGCCTGGTCGCGCCAGTTGACGCCGCCCTCGATGTAGGCGACGCGGACGTCGGGCCGCCCCGTTCCGTAGCGACGCCAGGCCCGGTCGATGGACATGCCCGCCGCGCCCTCCGGATCGCTGGCGAGCGGCGCCGTCCGCGGGATGAACGAGTACATGAACCACTGCTCGTCGTGGAACGTGTGTCCCGCGGGCTGGCGCTCCGCGATGTCGTAGCCAGGGTCGTTCGGGGGCCGCTCGCCGTCCCAGGCCACGGCGAGCGCCGCGGGCGAGACGAGGAACGCCAGGGCCGCGAGCACGCTGCAGCGCCGGGTGCGGCCGCCGGTGGTCCGCCGCATCCGTCGAAGCTAACCGGCCTCGCGCCGGCGCGCCAGGGCCGATGTCCGATTACGCGCCCTCAGCCGGGCGTGACCGGCTCGCCCGGCACGGGCTGGCCCGCCACCGTCTCGCCGCTCTCGCGCTCGGCCGGGTCGGCGACGCCCTCCTCCAGCCACGTGTAGCGGCCGTCGAGGACCCGCTGCGCGGCCTGGTAGCTCTTGGTGTCGTCGTTGGCCCACAGGTCGTGGAAGAGCTGCTCGGAGCGCCGGCGCGCCTGCGTGCAGAAGAGGTCGGCGAGCTCGATCGCCTGCTGCGCGCGCTCGGGGTGCTCGGTCTTGATCGTGTCCGCGTAGACGACCGCCGACGAGATCGCGAACAGCTCGGCGCCGATGTCCACGATGCGGCCGAGGAACGCCTGGCGCTTCTCCAGCCCGGCCTGCCAGCGGCCCATGGCGTAGAACGTCGAACGGGCGAGCTTGCGGGAGGAGCGCTCCGTGTAGCGCAGGTGGCTCGCCAGCGGCCCGAAGGGCTCGAACGAGCCGGGCTTGGTGCCCTCGCCGACCGCGAGCTGCGGCAGC
>JAWVEV010000180.1:0-4623 GCA_033856535.1 Miltoncostaeaceae bacterium
TGCGGCGAGGCCGGGATCATCGGCATGAAGACGACCTTCATCCTCGGCGGTAACCCGAACCCCAACTAGTGGGACGTGGAGACGATGGCGATGGCCGACTTGTGCTTCGACGAATGCGTGAAGCACGACTACGTCTTCCACTTCCACACGTCGCCGGGCGGCGCCAGCGACATCAACAACTTCATCCCGATGGTCGAGGAGTACGGCAAGCGCTGCAAGATCCACCTCGTCCACTTCGGCGGCGGCGTCAGCGGCCACATCAAGCTCGTGCCGAAGTTCCTCCAGTGGGTGAAGGACGGCTACAAGGTCTACACCGACACCTCGTGGGCGATCGGCTTCGGCGCGCGCTGGCTGCTGGTCGAGATCGAGAAGCAGGGCATCGGCGGCGACCGGGTCATCTTCGGGTCCGACGAGCCGTGGTCCGACTTCATGAGCGAGTACTGGAAGATCGAGGGCGCCCCGGTCTCCGAGGAGCTCAAGCGGATGGTCTTCGTCGAGAACTTCGAGAAGCTCCACGGCGGAGCCTGGTGAGCGTCGACATCAGGACGCTCGCCGTCGAGCTCCAGTCGCTCGGCGTCCGCACGGTCCGCGACGACGCGCCCGGGGCGACCCGGGCCGGCGGCGCGGGGCCGTCGGACGCCGGCTTCCTCTGGATCGACGGGGCCCCCCTGACCGTCCCGGTCCACGGCGACTACGTCGCCAGCTCGCCGTACGAGCTCACGATGCACAGCTCGGGCCAGGTGGGCACGCTCACGCGCGAGGGCGTCGAGGTGGGCAAGGTGCGCATGCACCCGCGCCCCAAGATCTACGACCTCGAGACCGAGGACGGGATCCCGTACTGGAAGATCGCCCTGATGCACCTGGACAGCCTGGCGTCCACGGTCTTCCAGCGGTGCGTCTACTGGGGCACTCACGAGCAGTGCCACTTCTGCTCGATCGGCACCACGCTCATGAACGGCCGCACGATCCCGGTGAAGACGCCGGAGCGGCTGGCCGAGGTGGCCGCGGCGGCCGCGCGCCTCGACGGCGCGAAGGACGTCACGCTCACCACCGGCACGCCGAATCGGGTCGACCGCGGGGCGCCCTACATGGCCAAGGTCGCGTCGGCGATCCGCGACGCGTCGGGCCTGCCAGTGCAGGTCCAGATCGAGCCGCCGGACGACTTCGGCTGGTTCGCCGAGCTGAAGGCCAACGGGGTCGAGTCGCTCGGGCTGCACCTCGAGGTCTTCGACCAAGAGGTGCTGAAGGTGGTCGCCCCGGGCAAGGCCGCCCAGGGGGTCGACCACTACCTCGCCGCCTGGGAGGCCGCGGTCGAGGTGTTCGGCCACGGCCAGGTGTCGACCTACTTCATCCTCGGGCTCGGAGAGAGCCTGGAGTCGGTGCTCGCCGGCTGCCGGGCCGCCATCGAGCGCGGGGTCTACCCCTTCGTGGTGCCGCTCCGGCCGGCGCCGGGCAGCATCCGCGCCGACGGCGTGCCGCCCAGCCCCGAGTACGTCCGGGCGGTCTACGAGGCGGTCGCGCCGCTGCTCGCCGACGCGGAGATGCTGAGCCAGAACTCCCGCGCCGGATGCGTGCGCTGCCAGGCCTGCTCGGCGCTCTCGACCTTCGAGCGCGCCTTCGGCGGGGGCCGGAACGACGGCGGGGTCACCGCCGGGGCCGGCGTGGCATGACCGGCGTCCGCCGCGGCCGGCCGCGCCCGGTCCTCGACGTCCGCGTGGCGGTCACGCCCGCGGACGTGGAGGCCCACTTCGCGGTGCGGCGGGCGGTGTTCTGCGACGAGCAGGGCATCTTCGAGGGATCCGACCGCGACGCCTGGGACGACGTGGCGATCCACGTGGTGGTGTCCCACGAGGGCTCCGTCGTCGGGGCGGTCCGGCTCTACGAGCTGGACAAGCCGGGGCTCTGGAAGGGCGACCGGCTGGCGGTGCTGCACGACGCGCGCCGGCTCGGCGCCGGCGCGCCGCTGGTGCGCTTCGCGGTCGCGACCGCGGGCGAGCGCGGCGGGTACCGCATGATCGCCCAGATCCAGGAGCGCAACGTCGCCTTCTTCGCCCACCTGGGCTGGACGGCGATGGGCGTGCCCGAGGAGTACCGCTCGGTCACCCACCAGCTCATGGAGATCCGGCTCTCCGGCGCGGTCGAGCCGTCGCGCGACTGGGTCCTCACGCTGGCCGGGGACCCGATCCGCCCCTCCGCGGCGTAACGATTCGGTGAAGGCGGGCCGGCCCGGGCTCAACCGGGCCGGGGTCGCTGCCGAATCCTGTGTCAGAGCACCGCCGGGACGGCGGCGCGCATCCCCCGAGCGTCCATGGAAGGACCCCGCCGAGTGCCCTCTCGCCGCCGCGCAGCCGCGCCGCTCGCCGCCACCCTGGCGGCCGCGACCCTCGCCGGCCCGGGCATCGCCGTCGCGGTCGTGGGGGGCGGCCCCGCCGATCCGGCCCAGTGGCCGTTCGTCGTGCCGCTGCTCGAGGCGTCCGAGCCGGACGCCTTCACCGCCCAGTTCTGCGCCGGCAGCCTGGTGGCGCCCGACTGGGTGCTGACCGCGGCGCACTGCGTCGAGGGCCGCGTCCCGGCGGAGCTCCAGGTGGCCCGGCCGCGCGTCGACCTGCGCCAGGTGCCGGCCGAGGACCGCATCGGCGTCGACCGGGTGGCCGTCTACCCGAGCCACGAGACCGGCACGCTGACCGACGACCTGGCGCTGGTCCACCTGACCGCTCCGGCCGGCGAGCCGGCGGACCTGGCGCGCGGGATCACCTATGCCGACGGCGCCCGCAGCGCGACGGTCGCCGGCTGGGGGATCGCCGACCCGCTGGCGGGCTCGTTCCCCGACGTCCTGATGTCCGGCCAGGTGAGCGTGCTCTCGCAGGCGACCTGTGCGCTGGAGGACCCGGACGGGGGGACGATCTGCGCGACGATCCCCCGCAGCGCCCAGCCCGCGGCCTGCCGCGGCGACAGCGGCGGCCCGCTGGCGGTCGCGATCTCGGGCAAGCGGCCCAAGCTGCTCGGCGTGGTGAGCTACGGCGACCTGACCTGCGCCATCGGGAACGTCGGCGTCTACGCCGACGTCGGCCGCTACCGGTCCTGGATCGTCTACGCCCTGCGCGGCGGCGACCCGGCCGCCGGGATGCCCGAGCTGGACGACGTCGACGTCGAGCAGCGCGAGGGCCGGGTCGAGGTGCGCCTGCGGTGGTGTCAGCCGGGACCCGTCGGTCACCGGGTGCGGGTGGACGTGGGCCTGCGCGGCGACGAGCCGGCGACGGCCGGCCGGGGCTTCCTGGCGAAGCTGCGGCGCAAGAGCTCCGGTGGATGCGCGAGCGTCCTGGTGCGAAGGCCGGCGCCGGCGGCCGGCCGCTACGCGGTCACGGTGAAGATCAAGGACCTCGACACGCTGATGGTCACGCCGCCCCCGGAGGTCAACCGGGGCCCGGTGCGGATCACCCCGCCCGCGGCCGCCTAGCTCGGCCGCAGCCCGGTGAGCGGGCGGGCGCCGAGGTCCCAGACCTCCTCGGTCGCGCCGCCCGCGACGAGGCGCAGGACCCCCGTGGCGTCGAGGCGCGCCACCTCCGCGCAGACCAGCCCGGCGGCCCCGAACCGGGCCGCCAGCGCGGCCGGATCGCCCACGAGCAGGAATCCGTAGGATGGGAAGGTGATCAGCCACCGGGCGAGATCGATCCCGTCCGGACGGGGCACCGCCTCCAGGTCGAGGCTCGCGCCGAGGCCCCCCGCGCTCTCGGCCAGCTGCAGCAGCGAGCCCGCCAGGCCCGGCATCGAGACGTCCCTGGCGGCCCACGCCTCGCCGGCCTCGGCCGCCTCGACGATCACGGCGACGTCCTCGGCGGCGCGCCCGCGCCGGGGCCCGCGGAGGTGGCTGAAGAAGCTCCCTTCCCCCGCCAGCTCGCCCAGCTCGCCCTCCAGGCAGACCGCCAGGCAGACCGCGTCGCCGGGACGCGCCGCCGCCGCGCGCAGCGGCGCTCGCGTACGCCCGACCGCGAAGGTCGAGAGCGCCGCCGGCGCCCCCGGCTCCAGCGTCGCGTGCCCTCCGATCACCGGCACGCCGTACAGGTCCGCCCCGATCCGCAGGCCCTCGAGCAGGTCGCGCACCGTCGCCTCGTCGCCGGCCACGACCGTGTCGAGGATCGCCAGCGGGCGAGCGCCGGTGGCGGCGAGGTCGTTCAGCACCGTCACCGCGCCGGCCACCCCGGCCACCCGCGGCGTCGCCGCCGCGAAGGGCGGGGCCACGGCCTCCGCCGCCATCACCAGCCATCCGTCGCCGTCGGCCACCAGGGCCGCGTCGTCGCCGTCGCCGCCGAGCGTCTCGGCCACCGTCCGGAGGGCCGCCTTGCCGGTCGTGCCCGGATGGTCGCGCACGAGTCGAGCAAGGGCAGGAAGGTCCACCGCATGAGCCTACGTGTCGCGACCGCAGGGCTCGACCTGATGGCCGAGGCCCTCCGGCAGCAGTCGGCCCCCGTGGAGGAGGTCGACTGGAGCCCGCCGGCCGACGGCGACGCCGACGACGTCCGCCTGCTCGTCGCGGCCTACGGCGACGAGCGGATCGAGGCCGGCAACCGCGAGGCGATCGAGCGCCTCCAGGCGGTGGGCACGGCCGTCTGGGTCACGGTGACC